>NZ_CP077092.1:1561607-1873928 GCF_014268585.2 Pseudomonas iranensis | reverse complement strand
AATCTTTCCTGCTCGCTCAGATCGCGCATACACAGTCTCGTCTACCGCCGCAGCGGTCATCGTTCGGTCAATCGCCGCAGTTGCTCGACTACATGATCCTGCTGCTCATCGCTCAGCAAGGGGTACAGCGGCAAGCTGATGGCTTGAGCGTAATAGCGTTCAGCCTCGGGGAAATCGCCCTCGGCAAACCCCATATCCTGGTAGTAAGGCTGCAAGTGCACGGGAATGTAGTGCAGATTCACGCCAATACCGGCGGCGCGCAAACCTTCGAAGACCTGGCGGTGACTGAGGCTGATGCGCTCGGTCTGCAAGCGAATCACATACAAGTGCCAGGCCGACTCCGCCTCTTCCTGCGGGCTCGGCAACGTCACCGGCAAATACGCCAGCAAGCGATCATAGCGCGCCGCCAGTTCCCGGCGCCGGGCGACAAACTCATCCAGTTTGCCCAGTTGTGACAGGCCCAGCGCCGCTTGCAGATCGGTGATCCGGTAATTGAAGCCCAGCTCGACTTGCTGGTAATACCACGCCCCGTGGCTCGGCTCGGTCATGTGCTCGGGATCGCGGGTCATGCCGTGGCTGCGCAGGCGTCGCAGACGTTCGGCCAGCACCGGGCGATTGGTCAGGACCATGCCGCCTTCGGCGCTGGTGATGATTTTCACCGGGTGAAAACTGAACACCGTCATTGCCGCAAATTCGCCACAACCGACCGGGCGCCCGGCGTAGCTCGCGCCCACGGCGTGCGAGGCGTCTTCAATCACGGTGAAATGGTAGCGCTCCGCCAGTTCGGCGATGCGCCGCATATCGCAGCTCTGCCCGGAGAACGCGACGGCGACGAGTACTTTGGGCAACGTGCCGTCGCGCTCGGCCTGTTCGAGCTTCGCTTCAAGCGCGAACGCATCGAGGTTCCAGGTCAGCGGATCGATGTCGACGAAATCAACCTCGGCGCCGCAATAGCGCCCGCAGTTGGCCGAAGCCAGAAACGTATTCGGCGAGGTCCACAAGCGATCGCCCGGCCCCAGGTCAGCGGCCAGACAAGCAATGTGCAGCGCCGCCGTGGCATTGCACACCGCCACGGAAAAATCGGCCTGGCAACGCGCGGCCATGGCCTGTTCGAAGCGTTCGATGGTCGGCCCCTGGGTCAGCCAGTCCGATTGCAACACCTCGACCACCGCATCGATGTCTGCCTGATCGAGGCTCTGCCGACCGTAGGGAATCATACCGACAGCTTCGCGTGCAGATCGGCGATCTGCCCCACTGAAAGGAAATGCGGGTTGGTGTCCGAGCGATACTCGAAATCCTCGCCCACGGCACGGCCACGTTCACCGAGTTTATCGACGGCGAAATCGACGTCGACGCTGGTAAAACGAATCGACGGCTGAATCGTGTAATGGTCGTCAAACTCAAGGGTCATGCGCGCATCGTCCAGCGGCACCATCAGTTCGTGCAGCTTCTCACCGGGACGAATGCCGACGTTCTTGTGCGGCAGATGTTCAGCCATGCCGCGCGCCAGATCGACGATGCGGATCGACGGGATCTTCGGCACGAACACTTCACCGCCGTGCATGCGCGCGAAGCTATCGAGGACGAACTGCACGCCGTGGTCGAGGGTGATCCAGAACCGCGTCATGCGCTCGTCGGTGATCGGCAATTCTTGCGCGCCGTCAGCGATCAGCTTGCTGAAGAACGGCACTACCGAGCCGCGCGAACCGGCGACATTGCCGTAGCGCACCACGGCGAAACGGGTCTGCTGCTCGCCGGCAATGTTGTTGGCGGCGACGAACAGTTTGTCCGAAAGCAGCTTGGTCGCGCCGTACAGATTGATCGGGCTGACCGCCTTGTCGGTGGACAGCGCCACGACTTTTTTCACACCGTTGTCGATGGCAGCGGCGATGATGTTTTCCGCGCCGTTGACGTTGGTGCGGATGCATTCGGTCGGGTTGTACTCCGCCGCCGGCACCTGCTTCAACGCGGCGGCATGCACTACGTAATCGATGCCGCGCATCGCCTGACGCAAGCGCTCGGCGTCACGCACGTCGCCGATGAAATAACGCATGCACGGTGCATTGAACGTCTGCTGCATTTCGTATTGCTTGAGCTCGTCGCGGGAGAACACCACCACGCGCTTGGGCTGGTATTGCTCCAGCAAGCGACGGATGAAGTTGCGCCCGAACGAGCCGGTGCCGCCGGAGATGAAAATCGATTGTCCGTTGAACATGTTGTAATTCCTGTCGGCCTGCTCAGGCGAGCAACTGCGCCCAATTGATCGAGGCGTTTTCGCCCAGAGTGAAACCTTTACCACTCAAGGCCAGGTTGGCGTTGTACGCCGGATCCTGGGCAAAGGCGTCGGGCCATTTTTCACGCAATGCCGCCAATGCCGCTGGCGCCTGTGGCAGCTCGCCGGTGTGCAGCACCTGCACCAGTGGCGTCCACACGGTGAGGTAACCGGCCTGGCCGGCCTTCAGGCACAGATCGACATCGGCATAGCCGTCAGCGAAGGTCGCTTCGTCGAGGCCGCCAAGGGCATTGAACAGCTCTTTGCCGACCATCAGGCATACCCTGGAGACGGCCGAATAATTCTGCTCGACAACCAGCCGCTGCATGTAGCCCTCGGCCTTGTGTTGCTCGCCGATGAAAGGCGAACCCACGCCTTCGTTCAGACCAAGAATCAGACCGGCATTGGCGACTTTGCCATCGCGATCGACGAGTTTGACGCCGACAATGCCGACTTCAGGACGCTGGGCATGGTTGAGCAGCGAATCGATCCAGTTCGGATTGACCACTTCGCTGTCCGCGGCCAGCAGCACCAGGTATTCACCTTGCGCCTGTTCGCTGGCGGCGTTGAACAAGGCGACTTCGCTCAGCGGCTGGTCGGCACGCAACACGTTGACCTTGGCGTGGCGCAGCGTTCCCAGCCAATCGTTGACCGCTGCCGACTGCTTGCCGTTGGCTGCCAGCAGCACTTCGTAGCGGCTGTAACGGGTTTTGAGCAGCACGCCCTCCAGGCAGCGGCGCAGTGCCGGCAAATCATCGATGACCGGCACAATGATCGAAACCAGTGGCTGCTCAGTGTGGCGATAATCGATCTGCCAGGTGCCCGGCGCCGCCGAAGTGATTTTGGCCTTGTAGCCGCGATTGCCCAAGTGACGCAGCAACGCCTGACGCTCGTGGGCGTTTTCTTCCAGAGGCGCCTGCTCGGTGATCAGCAGCGGCTCGTCGAGATGCGCGAGACCGTCAAGTCCGCCCTGTTCGATGATGCGCAGCAACAGATCGAATTCCAGCGCCTTGCTGAAGTCGGCCTGATAACCGCCAGCGTCAAGCAGCACCTGGCGACGGATCAACCAATGCCGCGCCATCAGCGACGGCACGCTTTGCAGCAGATCCAGGTTGAAACCGGGGCGGAATACGTCGACCAGTGCGCCGTTTTCCTTGCGCTGGATTTCATCGGTGGCGACCGCACGCACACTCTCGGCCCCCATCAGTTCAAGGCTGGCGCGCAACAGGCCGCTAGCGGTGAACTCATCACCGGCCTGAGCCAACATCAACCAGTCGCTTGGCGACTGCTGAGCGCTCTGGTTGAGTTTGTCGACGAGATTGCCGGGCGTGACACGGACAAAGTGCAGGGTGTTCTGCGCAGTGGTCGCTGCCGGCGCTTCACCAGTGGTGAACACGACAATCCTGAACGCTTTGCAGTGCCCCTCGACCAGGCTGTCGAGCGACACCTGCAACTTGTCGATGTCGTTGTCCAGATCAAGGAGGAAGATACCGAACTGCTGACCACCACCTTCGGCAGCCACGTGTTGGCTGATCGACTCGAGCTGCTCGATGGCAGGCGCACGTGCAGCCAGCCAATTCAACAAACGTCCCGATTGCATCTTGTCGAACGTGACCTGATGATCGTCGACCGTCAGCGCCTCGAGGCGGGCGACCCATTCATGCATGGCTTGCGCCGCCGTCTCGTCACCGAGCACTTGCAGCTGCGCGGCCAGACGCTTGGTAACCACCTGGTTGAACGCATTCAGATCATGCGCCTGCCACAACCGGTCGACCACGCTCTCCGGCGTATCGTTATTACGCGCCTGGAGCAGATGCGCCTGACGCGTCCATACACCTTCCAGCCCTTCCAACTGAAGGCGACCCGCCGGCAGGGCGTGCATCATGAATTCAAACTGTTCCAGAAGATCGAAAAACGTCTGGTTGTAGAACGGCATCTCAACGTACTGCAGTGGGCCGAAACGCCGATCAGGCCGCCGCAATTGCTGATTCCAGGTCGACTCGAAAATCAACTCGGCAGTCAGCGCCCGGCGGACGGCCAGACTCTCGGCCATCGCCGCAAAGCTCTCCAGAACAAATGCCTTGGCTTGCCCTGCATCGAGGTTCTGGATACCGGTCGGCAGCGAGACAAGGAATTCGGCAAACGCCTCTCGTTCGGCGACCGACTTGCCATCAACATAGGTCAGCGAGTGATACACGTCGGTATTGTGTTCGGAAACGCCGTAGTTGATCTCGCGTACCACATAGGGAATCGGCAGGATCCGTGCCTTGGCGCTCGCCAGCAGGTAATACACGTGCCCGATTTCCTGCCATTGGAAATTGGTCCCCGGCGGCAATGACGAGTGCCAGGTTTTCATCAGGTCGGTACGGGTCACCGCGTAGAACGGCGGGATGTACTGACTCATGTAGTCAATGACGCGATCCTGCGCCCGCTCGGACGAATAGTCTTCCTGAACCTTCTTGTCGCGGCGGTAGTAGTTCACGCCATCGGCCTTCGCCAGGTACATCAGGCAATAGCCGTGGCACATGCCATAGTCACGATTGGCCTGAAGAAAGCCGACAGACTCGCAGAGCGAATCGAACACGATGAAATCGTCATCCGCCGCCAGCACCATGTATGGCGTGCTCAGTTGCTCGACGCCATAGGCCAGTTTGGCCTGCATCCCCCAGTAGGCGAATTGCGGTACATGATGATAATCGACGGCGGAGAAATCGCCTTCCGGACGTTCCGGCGTGGAATCCAGCACCATGATTCGGCAGGGCAAGCTGCTGTAATACTTCACCGCACGGCGCAGGAACGCCGGCCGGTTGTGAGTAATCAGCACCACCGTCAACAACTCGTTGAGCGGTAGCGTCAGTTCAGAACTGTACTTGCCTTGCATAACTTCTCTCCACAACCGGCGACTCGCCGAAACAACGCTGGGTAATGTTGCGAATTAACGAACGCGGCGCAGATAACCGTCCGGCGCCACGGTGATCAGCAGTTTGTTCTGCATCTGCCGATCGATCTCGAAATCCTTGTTCTCTTCCAGGTATTTCCACACGGCGGTTTTCGGGTTATCGCCATGACCCCACGGGCGATCCGGAAAAAAGTCCGCCGGCATGTCTTCAACCACGGTGTCCATCACCACGCAGTAGCTGCCCACCGAAACCAGCGGCGCATACAAGCGCAGCTCCTCGAGTACGTGGTCGTGGGTATGGTTGGAATCGAGGACCAGAATCACTTTCTTGCCCTCGGCAATCGCGCGGACTTTCTGCGCGGTCGCCTCGTCGATACTCGAACCTTCGATCATCTGGATGCGCTTGGCCATCGGGTGGCTTTCGATGGCCTCACGGTTGTGCGGGCGAATGTCGAGGTCGATGCCCAGCACTTCGCCGTGGCCCTGCAGCTCCAACAGCGAGGCGTAATAGATGATCGAACCGCCGTGAGCGATGCCGCATTCGATCACCAGGTCCGGTTTGACCTGCCAGATGATCTCTTGCATGGCCATCATGTCTTGCGGCAACTGGATGATCGGACGGCCCATCCACGAGAAGTGGTAGCTGTATTTATGGCGGGCCGATTCGTTGAAGAAATCCCGGGCCAGTGCTACCACTTTCTGGTCATCACCCTGGCGCGCGATCTCTTGTTGGCATTCGGCTTCGAAGGCTTTGTGGATGTTGTTTTCGGTCATCTTAATAATCTCAAGGGTCACTGAAACGAAGCGCTGTCGACGGCGTGATAGACGTAGCGTGCGCCAGTCATCCGCTTGATTTCTTCGAGGTAGTTGGAATTCATCACAAACAGATGGGCGCCTGCAGGCAGCGCATCCATGGCCTCTTGCGGCGAGGACACCCGCACGCCACTGAGCGGCAGGTAACGGCCCTGCTTGGCCGGGTTGATGTCGACGACGCGATCTACCGCCACGCCGGCGCGCTGCAAGGCCAATGAATAAATCACGCCCTTGGACGAAGCGCCCCAGATGGCCGAGCCCTGTGCCGGCGCGGATTGAATGATCTGCACGGCGCGATCAAGACTGGCGGTAAAGGAGGTCGACAGCGTCAGCAACGACGGCGTCTCGACCGGCGCCCGTTGCAGCGTCGAGAGATCGGCAACGATGTACAGATATTGGCCACCGAACAGATGCCCGGCCTCGAGCACGGTGCCGAACATTGCGCGCAAGTCGGCGAGACGGAAGTAATTGACGTGCTCATAGAACACGTCGAACCAGGCATTGTGCTCGACGATCCAGTCAAAGCACGGTACTTCGATATAAATCTGCCCGCCCTGATTGGCTGCAGCCATTTGCGCGAGAAATGCCAACGGATCGCTGATGTGCTCCAACACATGGCGCAACACAATCGCATCCGCCGCCAACCCCAGCTCGCGGGTGAACGGTGCCTTGATCACGTCAGGATTGTCACCTTCATACGAGGGGTCGATCCCGGTAATGGCGTAACCTTTACCCCGCAGCATCTCAAGGAAATAACCTTTGCCGCAGCCGACCTCAATCAGGGTCTGGCCCTTGAAGTGCCGGGCGAGGATCGCTTCGACGGCATTGAGGTGCGCCTGAAACTGCACCGAGTGCGCCTGTTCGTTCTGATAGTCGGCGTCATAGCTCAGCTTGTCGGCATCGAAGGCCTGGTTGAAGATCAATCCGCTTTGGCTGTCCTGTACCAGAACAATGTCTGCCGCCCCTGAGGCCCGCGCCTCTTCGGCGCTGGCAAACGTGCGGTTCTGCAATACCGGCAGTCCGGTCGCGCGATAAAGCTCATGCAGCATGTTCTTGCCCCTTCAGTTGCGAGATTCGCTGAGCATCACCCCAGAACGCCATGGGCTCATGGGCGGAATAACCGTAATGGCCCAGATTCAACATGATCGTCGACTGGCGTTCGCGGACACGCTGTTCAACCAGCGCGCGTACGGAAATCGGCTGGCCGCTGCAGCAATTGGTGACGCCGTCGACATCAGGCCGGCCGATCAGCGAAGCCAATTGCGCGGCCGCCTCGGTAATCTGCAGATAATCACGCAGCTGGTCGCCCATCGACATATTGAACTGCGCCTCACCGCCATCGATGGCGCGGTCGAGGCTGGCCAGCAGGCTGTTGCTGTTCTGCCCTTCGCCATAAAGGTAAAACAACCGCGCCCATTGCAGGGTGAACGCCTGCTCGCGCTGCAATGCTTCAAGGAACAGGCGCAAGGTGTGCTTGGCCAGACCGTAAGGCGTGCAAGGCTGGGGCAAGACCGACTCGGCTAACCGGCCGCTTTGCAAGCCGTATTCAAAGCAAGTCCCGGTGACCAGCACCTGGCTCACGCCCGCAGTCACTGCTCGCTTGAGGAACGCATAATCGGCCGGCAGGTTGCGTTCGAAATGAAACAGCGCCTGATAATTAGGCAAGCCGCTCCAGGCCAGATGAGCGACGACATCCACGCCATCAACCAAGTGCTCGACATCAAGGTCTGGCGCATGCAGATCGGCGGCGACAAATTCCACCTGCGCGAACCACGGCAGACTGCGAGCCGAGTCGAGGGTGCGCGCAACCGCACGCACTTTGAAGCCTTTGGAAAGCAAAGCGCTGACCAAGTGGCGACCGACGAAGCCGGTGGCGCCAGTGACCAGCACAGTGGAGGTGTTCGCCGTCAAAGCTCGACTCCCTGAAAGTGTTTGTCGAGCAGCGGATGCCTGGAATCCTTGGCTGACAGATTCTTGACGGACAGCGGCCATGAGATCGCCAGTGCCGGATCAAGGGCCGACAAACCCGCTTCATGCTCCGGTGCGTAATCGGCATCGGTGAGGTACAGCACTTCCGATTCATCGGTCAGTGACTGGAAGCCGTGGGCAAAACCGGCAGGAATCAAAAAGCTGAGGCCATCATCGGCGCGCAGTTCTTGCGCATGCCACTGCAAATACGTTGGCGATTGCGGCCGCAGATCGACCGCCACATCCCAGACCGCGCCGCGCACACAAGTGATCAGCTTGGATTCGGCATAACCGGCTTTCTGAAAATGCAGACCGCGTACGCTACCTTGGCCGACCGTGCGCGAATGATTGATCTGGCGGATCGCAAAGGGACGTCCCTGGACGGTCAGACGACTCTGGCAGAACAGCCGGGCGAACCGCCCGCGCTCATCGCAGAAGACTTTATGCTGAATGAGGTACAGGCCCTCCAATGGCGTTTTCTGCAAGGTGTAATCGCTCATGAACGCTCTCTGTACAGATTCAATTGGTTCAAGGTAACGGCGCGCATGTCATCGCCGTGTTGCCACGCCAGATGCCAGCCAAGGGTGTGCGTCAGGCATTGTTCCAGCGTCCAGCGCGGCTTCCATCCAAGCATCTGCCGCGCGCGACTGCTGTCCAGACGCAGCAGACCGGCTTCGTGCAGTTCACTCGGTTCGATACGCAGACCGCGGGCCTGCGGCCAACGGTTGGCGAGCAGTTCGACCACCTCACCGACGCTGCACATGTCGGCCTCCCCGGGACCAAAGTTCCACGCACCGGCGTATTCCGGGCCGTACTCGTAGAGCGCAGCAGCCAATTGCAGATAACCGGCCAGCGGCTCCAGCGCGTGCTGCCACGGGCGCACCGCTTGCGGGTAACGCAGGGTCACTGGCTCGTCGGCAGTCCAGGCTTTCAGCACATCGGGAATCAGTCGTTCTGGCGCAAAATCACCACCGCCCAGCACATTGCCGGCGCGTGCGGTAGCCAGGGCCAGACCGTGTTCGGCATGTTTGTCCGCCGGGAAGAACGACGCGGCATACGACTGCGCGAGCAACTCGCAGCAGGCCTTGCTGCTGCTGTAAGGATCGTGTCCACCGAGGGCTTCGTCTTCGCGGTACGGCCACAGCCATTCCTTGTTGGCGTAGACCTTGTCGGTGGTGACCAGCACACAGGCGCGCACACCGCCGACCTGACGAATCGCTTCGAGCAGGTTCAGCGTACCCATGACATTGCTTGAATAGGTGCCGAGTGGATCGCGATAGCCCTCGCGCACCAGAGGCTGGGCCGCCAGATGCAGGACTATTTCCGGCTCGGTCTCGGCGATGATTTCCAGCAAGGCGCCGAGGTCACGCAGATCGCCGCGTTGATCATTGATGCCTTCGTGCACGCGCGCCAGTTCGAACAGGCTCGGCTCGGTCGACGGATCCAGAGAAAAACCGCTGACTTGCGCACCAAGGCTTTGCAGCCACAGGGTCAGCCAACTGCCTTTGAATCCAGTGTGTCCGGTGACCAGGACGCGTTTGCCACGCCAGAACTCCGCACTCAGGCCCATTGCTTCCATGGGGCCTCCCCGCTCTGCCACAGCGCTTCGAGATGGTTCTTGTCACGCAGGGTGTCCATCGGCTGCCAGAAGCCGGAATGTTCGTAGGCATGCAGCTGTTCCAACTCAGCCAGTTGCATCAACGGCTCGGCTTCCCAGCTGGTCGCATCGCCGGCGATGTAAGGCAGCACCTGTGGTGACAGGACGAAAAAGCCGCCATTGATCCAGCCGCCGTCACCTCGCGGCTTCTCGGTGAAGCCCATAACTTGGTGGCCTGTGCGTTGCAACGCACCGTAACGGCCTGGAGGCTGCACGGCAGTAACGGTCGCGAGCTTGCCGTGCGCTTCATGAAAACGGATCAAAGCGCCGATATCGATATCCGAGACGCCGTCGCCGTAGGTAAAACAAAAGGCTTTTTCGTCCTTGAGATAAGGCGCAGTGCGCAAGAGCCGGCCACCGGTCATGGTTTCTTCGCCGGTGTCGACCAGCGTGACGCTCCACGGCTCGCTGTAATTCTGGTGCACCTCCATGCGGTTCTCGCGCATGTTGAAGGTGACGTCGGAGGTGTGCAGGAAGTAGTTGGCGAAGAAGTCCTTGATCGCATAGCCCTTGTAGCCCAGGCAGATGACGAAGTCGTGGATTCCATGGGCGGAATACTGCTTCATGATGTGCCAGAGAATTGGCTTGCCGCCGATCTCGATCATCGGCTTGGGCTTGAGGTGCGACTCTTCACTGATCCGCGTGCCGAGGCCACCCGCCAAAATTACTGCCTTCATCGTCTCCCCTCTTGTTCTTCACCGGGCTGCGCATGGCTTTGTTGAGCGTTGCGGGCCTTGCGGCGACACCTTTTGCCGTTCCGGGCGCAAGTGCAATGACCGCAAGCGCTCGTTTTATGGCGATTTGAGGGGGACTTGCAGGAAACGCGCCAGCTCAGAGTGGAGGTGGTGGGGAACGGGCTGAGGACTTTGATTGGAGGCCTATCCGTTATTGCGGGTGCTGGCGCTGGCGGTTTCGCTCTTACAGCAACACCCGCAGAAACGGATATTCACCCAAACCCCGAGAGTCTGGTCGGCCCAAGGGCCGCCAAGCCCAAAAACAAAAAAGGGATGAATCCAAAGACCCATCCCTTACTTCAACGATGCGCAAAAACTACCCGAACAGCGCAAACCCGTCAGCACCCACCGGCAGCTCATACATCTGACCATCGGCCGTCTGAACATGCTCGATGGTCGCAAACCCCGCATACCAGTCCACCAGCCGCACACCATTGTCCGGCACGCCACTGCTACCATCATTGGCACTGTGCAGATAAACGTCATCGCCCACACGGGTCACGCTCAACTGACTGGCGTCAGCGATGGTGTTCAGAATCAGCGTGTCGTTGGCATCCAGCCCTTCATCCTTGATGGTCACCAAGGCAGACGTGTCCACCACATAGGTATCATCGCCCTGCTCGCCAAACCCGCTGCCGCCCAGGCCCGACGGGCCGGCGCCGTTGAAGATCAACACGTCGTTGCCCTGCCCACCATAGGCCACGCCTCGCCCGAGGGTAATGTTGTCATTGCCTTCATCGCCACTGACCCAGGTAAACAGACCATCGCGCGCAGCTATGATGACGTCATCGCCCGAGCCACCGAACAAGGTATCGGACTGCCCGGCTGCATCGAGACCGGACGCCAGACCGCCGTAGATGTGATCGTTGCCATCGCCACCCTGAATCTGGTCGTCACCACCACCGCCTTCAAGGACGTTGTCGCCCCACTCACCTTCCAGAACATCACTGAACTGGCTGCCGCGCAGGCCTTCGATGTCGATGTAGACGTCATGGAAGGCGATACCGCTCTGCGCGCCCCATTTCAGCGAGGCGCTCAAGCCTTCAGCGCTGTCGTCATAGCTGACGATGTCGAGGCCCGCACCACCTTCAAAGTTATCGGCCCCCGCCCCGCCCAGCAGCACATCGTTCCCGGCACCGGAAACGATCGTGTTGTCCCCGTCATTGCCGTAACCGGTGAAATCGCTGCTGCCGGTATAGGTCAACCGCTCAACGAACGCACTCAGCCTCAACTCGGACAGGCTGGTGTACACATGATCGGTACCACCCATGAAGCTGTCGTCTTCTTCGACAGTCACGCCGGTGCTGTTGATCGTATAAACGTCATCACCGATACCACCAGCCACCTTCACACCACTGGCGTTGACGACAAAACGATCGGCGCCGGAGGAACCGATAACCTCTTCCACATTGAGCAGCGTGTCACCTGCAAGGTTGCTGCCATTGCCGATCACGACATTGGCCACGTCGAAGGCGTAGCGGTAACTCACAGTGTCGTAGCCGTGCGCACCATCGATGCTCATCGAGTCATTATGACGATAAATCACATCATCGAAGCCCGAGCCCTGAAGCGCTTCGATACCGGTAAAAATATCGCCATAGGCGATGGTCAGGCCGTCATGGTTGGTGAAGTCTTCGACTCGTACCCCTTCAAGGCTGTCGCTGTAGCTGACGGTGTCGTAACCGTCCCCCCCGACGAAATGATCTGCACCATCACCACCCCACAGCCAGTCATTACCGGCACCAGCGATGATCTCGTTGTCGGTGTCACTGCCGTATGCCTTGAAATCACCGGTACCCGTGAAGGTCAGTTTCTCGACGAAGCCGGCCATCTTGATGCTGTTGAGGCTGGTGCGCAGTTCGTCGTAGCCGCCCCAGTCTTCCTCGACGATGGTCACGTCTTCAGCGGTGACGATGTAGACATCGTCACCGCTGCTGCCTTCCAGCGTCACGCCGGCTACCGAACTGGTGAACGTATCGTTGGAAAACGTCCCGACGATCTTCTCAACGGACACCAGCGTATCGAGCTTGCCGTCGGGGCCGGCGACGGTACTTGTATCGTCGGCCAGTTCGACGTTGATTCCAGAGGTTATTGCGTAGTAATTCGCGGTGTCGAAGCCGTCGCCGCCATCAAGCTCATCCGATCCTGTACTTGCCAGCAGGACATCATCCGCCTCCAATCCATAGAGTTGGTCATCGCTGTCGGTGCCCAGCAGGACATCCGCTTCACTCGTTCCATTCACAATTGTCATTGCATCTTCCTTGCGTGGTTGTTGAAACCGGATCTGTCAGTGCGGGCGTTGCCTGTCCGGAGCGCATTCCCTCGCTGATCGACTCAAACAAATCAATGAACCTGTGAAAAAGGCGACCCGAGAGATCGCCTTTCAATGAAGCCTTGCGGGCAATTCAATCCGCCAGCCAGCCATACTCCCAATGGCGCAAGTTATCGCCGCGCAGAACATAGTCTCGCAGCACCACCTCACGCAGTTCATCGCCCATGCGATAACTGGCATCCGGGTCAGCCAGATGCATGCGGATCGCTTGCAGCCACTCATCGGTCGTGTTGGTCTTGACCCGGGTGCACGGCAAGTAGCCGCGATAGGCCTCGGTATCGGTGCAGACCACCGGAAAACCGCAGGCGCCATACTCGAGCAGCCGCAGATTACTCTTGCAGTCGTTGAAGATGTGGAACTCCAGCGGTGCCAGCGCCAGATCGAGGTTCAGGCTGGCCAGTTTTGCCGGATAGACATCCAGCGGGATCACTCCGTGAAACTCATGCATGTACGGCAGCAAATCATCCGGGCACATGCCGAAGAAAACCCAGTCGACTTCGTTGGCCAGTTCGCGCACCACGTCGGCGATCACTGCCAGATCGCCATGGTGACTGGTGCCGCCCCCCCAGCCGACACGGGGCTTTTTCGAGGTGCGACGCTGGCTGCGCAGGTGTCCCCACAAGTCCTGAGCCAACATGTTCGGCACCACGCGTATGTCGTGGTGCATGTCCGACAGCGCGTTGGCCAGCGGCGCGGTTGAAACGACCACGCGATCGCACAGGCCGATCGCTCGGCGCACCATACGCTCCATGTCCGACTTGCCCGGCATGTTGCGGATATGTGCATTGCGATGGGGAACGTCGATGACATAGTCGTCGAGTTCGAAAATCCGTCGGGCATTGAAGAACTTCTTCAGCGGCGGAATTTCATCAATGGCATGCTCCGAATAGCGCCCTTGCAGGACGATCACATCGGGGGACTGACGCTCGATATCGATGATCGACGGTAAGCCGTAGCAGACCCGTCCCTCCGCCCGGTTGGCCGCTTCCAGCTCGATCATCGGCTGGCTCATGCGGTAGTGACCGATGGCAGAAGCATTGATCGGAACCGCGAGCACGTTCGGCAGTTGCGCCTTGGAGAACGCGCTCCAGCCAGTACGCAGGCCCGGTTCAAGGCTGAAGTTGCTGGCGCCAACGCCCTGCAACGTCAGGTTGACGTTATAGGCCGGGTCGCGCGCAACCAGTGGCAGCCAGCGTTGATAGAAGGTGTCCTTCTCCTCGGCGTGCTGCGCTTGCTCTTGCTCCGTCGCCGCGATAACTGGCTGCGTACCCACCGCCAGCACGGCGTGCGGGTTCATCACCACCAGATAACCGTCGCGGCCAATGCGCAGGCACAGATCCACGACACTGAGCGTTTGCTTGAAATCCTGCTCATCAAGACCGCCGGCCGCTTCGAATACCGATTTGCGAATCATCATGCAGTCGCCACCGACCGCGCTCAGATCATGCACAGCTTGCAGTCGGTGCATATACCCGTCCGACTGCATCGGCTGGCCGTAGAACGGCAGTCCCGCCGGCCCATTCAGCCCCAGGATGAGACCGGCGTGCAGCACGCCACCGTCCGGGTTGAACAGCTTGGCGCCCACCACCCCGACTTCAGGGCGCTGTGCATGATTGAGCAGCTCATCGAGCCAGTCGGCCTGGGTGATTACCGCAAAGGCGTTAAGCATCAGCACGTACTCACCGCGCGCCTGGCGCGCGGCGAAGTTGTGCACAGCGACGGCATCGCCCTTTTGCGCATACCGCAGCACGCGAATCCGGTCGCTGCCCAACTGCGCCATGCCGTCCAGCCACGCCAGCGCTTCGGCGCTTTCGCTGCCGTTGTCGACCAGGAGCAATTCGTACTCGGTGTAGGCGGTTTTCTCCAGCAGCGTTTCGACACAACGCTGCAAGGCGGCAGTCTGGTCCTGAGTGACGATGATCACCGACACCAGAGGGCGTTGCGCGTGACGGTAGTCGACACGATTGAGCAGCCCGTTCTGGCGGATTTCATGAGCAATGCCGAGGCGCTGCAGATGCGCCTCGAGAATTCGCGGACTTTGCTCCACCACGCCAGGCTCGGTGAGCCATTGCGACAGGTCGAATTTCGACTCCAGCAACACCTCGGCGATATGACCGACAACCTGCAGGCCATCGCTTTCGACCATCCGCCAGAGCATGTCGTGTGGCGCCAGTTCGGCGAACGTTGGCGCAAATCCACCTAGGGCGAGGAAGCGTTCGCGCTGGAATGCCAGCGCTCGGCCGACGTATGGATAACTGCGCATGAGGTCGAGGTTGAAGTCCGGTTTGAACGCCGGTTCCGCCGATTCGCCGTCGCGCACGCTGCCTTCATCACTGTACAGACACGTCAGCGACCGCGAATGCGCGATGCGATCGGCCATCACCAGCAATGCCGGTGCCACCGGGCGATCTCCCGGTTGCAGCAGATAGAACCAGTCGGCGCCTTCGAGTTGCGGCAACAGCGTATTGATCTGCTCCAGACCGTCATCCTGCAACGGCATGTGGAACACCCGATCCTGCAACACTGCTTCGGTACAGGCTACGGACAGTACCAGTACCAGCTCCGGTGGGTAGTCCTGTGCAGCGAGCGCTTGCAGGGTGCGCTCGAGACCGTCGCGGCTACCCTGTGCATCGATGACGATCGGCACGATCCTCGGCTGCTGCGGCCAGCCAGCAAGCGTTTCCGGCAACCATTGGCGCTGCGTCTCGGTCAGCACCCGACACGCCAGCCACTGCGCATAGAGCTCGCCGAAACTGAAGCTGTCGACACCCACACCCAGCTCCTGGCGGCTTTGCTTGGTGCCAAGGGTACGGCTCAGCGGCAGTTCTTCCCAAACGCGAGGCGACTCGTCGGCGCTCGTCAGTCGCACGTAGCGAACCCAGCCCTTTGCGGGCGCCGACTCGCCGCTGCGCACTTTGAGCATTTGCGAAAGCCACTCGCGCTCAACCTCGGCAGCATCCTTCATCGGTTGCTGCGCGCTCAGGCGCTCGGGGTAAAGTCGCTCGGCGCTCAGGACATTGTTCGACGTCACCATGTTGCCGCGCCGCAACAGACACACGTACAAGGCAAAATCCAGGGTCGCGACGAAGCATGCACCTGCTTCAGTCAGAGCGGGCAACAGTTCGGCGACATCGGCACGCCGGAACAACGCACTGCTGAAGCCGCCGAGGACGTTGACCGGGAATTTTTCGAAAATGCTCAGCACATCGTCGCCTTTGAGCAAGGCGCTCACGGGTGATAGCGAGCTGTTTTCCAAACGGGCCGGCAGAATGATGTCGTTGGCGTCCCACAGCAGCCGCTGAGCGATCACCAGACTGACTTCTTCGCGCTGTAACTCATGGGCTTGCTGTTCGATGCAGGCCGAATAGAGCAGGTCATCGTCACACAGGAATTTGATGAATTCGCCGCGCGCCTGTTCGAGGCAGGCTTTGAGGTTGCCCACCAGCCCCAGCGTCTGTGGATTGCGAACGTAGCGCACCTGGGCGCCGGTTTGCTCCATCACCAGGCTGACGATGTCCTTGATCTCGTCACCACGACTGTCATCGCACACGACGATGTCGAGATTGCTGTAAGTCTGGCTGACGGCACTGTTCAGCGTGCGCTCGAAAAAGCGCGGATTGAACGCAGGGATGGCAATGCTGACGAGAGGAAGTGAATTCACGACGGGCTCACAGGCGGTACGAGCCCGCTCGCAAAAACGAGCCCTTGATACCGCAAAAAATCATTAACAGAGGCACAACGTTGGCGGGCGCTCACGCACCCGCCAATCATCAGATCTTGTTGAACAGACCCAACTGACTGATCTTGCTGAACGCCAGTTGCGCGGCTTGCAGCATGGTCTGTTGCAGGGTCAGGCGGGTCATGACTTCAGCCGGATCGGAATCACGAATCGAACCCTGGGTGGTGCTGTTTGCCGTGGTCAGGCTGTCGTTGGTGATGGTCTGCATGTCCAGCGCCTGACCACGCGCACCGATGGTGGTCACCGCCGTGCCGATCTGGTTGGAAGCGGCATCGATGTTACCGAGGCCCGCCTCCATCGCGCCCTGCAATTTCTGCTTGGCAACCGG
Source organism: Pseudomonas iranensis (assembly GCF_014268585.2). Taxonomy (NCBI): domain Bacteria; kingdom Pseudomonadati; phylum Pseudomonadota; class Gammaproteobacteria; order Pseudomonadales; family Pseudomonadaceae; genus Pseudomonas; species Pseudomonas iranensis. Next base: position 1,857,186 of record NZ_CP077092.1, on the reverse strand, counting down.
ATCGCCGTCAACCGGCGTATTCAGCGCGGTGATCATCTGGCCCAGGGTGTCGAGCACGTTCTGGGTCTGGTGATTGTTCGGCTGGATCGAGAACTGGTCGCCTGCAGCCGGCGTGTTGCCCAGCGCGAAGGTCACACCGGCAGCGGTGGCGTTACCGCCGGCTACCGTGCCCGAAGAAACCGGCTTGCTGTCGGCGGTCACTGGCGCGGCATACAGATCGAAATCGGTGGCGCTGGTGAACTTGAGCACCGCGCCGCCCTGCGGGAACGCTGCGGTGTAGGCTGCCTGATCGGTGATGGTCGAACCGGTGATCACGCTGGTCGACGGGTTACCCGGATTACGCGTGGTGGTGAACGAGTCCGGCGAGGCCGACAGCTGAAAACTGTGCCCTGCGATAACGGCGTCCGGATTGGTATCGCCGGCCTTCAGGTTGACGTTCAGCTTGAGGTCGACGCCACGGAAGCTGACAGTCTGGTTGGCGCCGCTGCTATTGCTGATCAGGCCATTCTGGCTGGCCTCGGCGGTCACATCGTTGCCCAGCGCATCGGTGATTTTCAGCTGGGTGCTGCTGACGAAATCGATGGTATACGGCTGCCCGGCAGTGAACTTGGCGTCGTAAGTGGCGGCAGTGCCGACGGTGCCGTTGGACAGCACGACACGGCCGTCATCGACGGCTGGCGCAGTCATCTTGGTGTTGGTGCGGCCGGTGTTGATGGTCTGCTGGAACGCGTCCCAACCGGTGGTGTTGGTGCCCACGGTCATGCCGTCGCCGATGCCCAGATCGATGGTGGTCTGGTCGCCGTTGTAGCTGAACGTGCCGTCAGAATTCTTCGAGTACGGCGCGGTATCGGTTTTCGAACCGGAGAACAGGTAGTTGCCGTTGGCATCCTTGGCGTTCATCAGGCCCAGCACTTGTTGCTGGATCTCGCCCATCTCCGAGGCGTAAGCCTGGCGGTCCTTGTCGGTGATCGTGCCGTTGTTCGCGGCCAGCGCAAGCTCCTTGGCCCGTGCCAACGCCGTGGTGATCGAATCCAGCGTGGACTCCTGCACGTTCAACGCACTTTTGGTGGTGTTGACGTTGGTCTTGTACTGATCGAGCATCGCTGCCTGCTGGCCCAATTGCAGCAAGCGCCCGGCACCGATCGGATCATCGGCGGCGGTGTTGATGCGTTGCAGGCTGCTCGCCTCGCTGGCGGTGGCGACAGCCTTGTTGAAGTTACGCTGATAATCCGAAGCTTGCGTTCCGTAATACTGGGCGGTGGAAATGCGCATGAATTACGACTCCTTAAAGGCTGTTGATCAGCGTGGCGAAAGTTTCCTGCGCAGCTTTGATGATCTGCGAAGACGCTGTGTAGTACTGCTGGTACTTGACCAGGTTGCCGGTTTCTTCGTCCAGGTTGACCCCGGAAAGCGAATCGCGGGCACCCTTGGCGTTCTCCAGAATCGCCGTGGTCGCGGCGCTGTCGGACTTGCCTTGGGCGGTCTTGGTACCGACGTTGGTCACCAGGGTGTTGTAGGCGTCGGTCAGGCTGATGCCCTTGCTCGCCGAACCGGTGTCCACGGTCTGTTTGGTTTGCAATGCGACCAGTGCCTGGGCGTTGCGGTTGTCCGAAGACGCCGCGCCGGTCAGGTTCATGGTGAAGGTCTCGCCGGATTTCGGCGTGCCGCCCACGGTGGTCTGCACGGTGAAGGTCTTCTGCACGTTCGGCGTGACCGTAGTGTCCATCACCGGGTTGCCGCTGGCATCGACGATGCCGACTTTCAGGTTCAGCGTGTTCGACTGGCCGGGCACGATGGTACCGGTGCCAATGGTCGCGCCCTTGGCGTCGACCAGGTTGTACGACTGGCTGCCACCGCTGGCTGCGCCGAAGACCAGTTTGACCGGCGTTGAATTCTTCAGCGCCGCCTGCATGTCAGCCTGGGCGGTCGGGTTGTAGATGTCGATCTTGTCGCTGAGCGTCGGCTGAGTGTAAGTGCCCAGACCATTGGCGCTGGCGACGCCGGTCAGCGGACCGGCCGCAGCGATTTTCTTCGGATCGGTCAGGACCGTCTGAATGCTCGCCGCCGCGTTGCGGGTCGGCGTGACTTTAAATGAGTCACCCGCGCTCAGCGCGCCGCCGTTCAAGGCCAGGGTGAAGCCGTCGATCACTGGCGGCGGATTGGTCGTGGTGCTGAATGCGCCCAGATCGGTGCCGTCGGAACGTTTGACGGTGTAATCGGTGGCGCTGGTGAAGGTCACCTGATAATCGCTGGTGGTCAGCTTGCCGGTGTCCTTGATGGTCACATCGAGGTTGCCCGAACCGGCGCTGTTGCCGTCCTTCGCAATGCTGCGCTGACTGATCAGAGCGGCACTGTTGATGTTGTTGAAAATCGCCGCGCCGAAGTCGCCGTTCTTGTCGATGCCCTGGGCTTGCTGGCTGTTGATCTGATCGGCAATCACCAGAGCGACGCGACCGAGCTCGTTGAGCGATGGGTCGAGGACTTCCTTGCGATAGGTCAGCAGACCGCCGATTTCGCCGCCGCTGATCACCGAAGTGATGTCGATGGTGCTCGAACCGCGATCCATCTGGATCGACATGCGCGACGGGTCGGTCTTGCTCGCAACCATGCTCAGGCTGTTGGTGGTGTTGCCGATGACCAGCGGCTGACCGCTGCCGACATAGATGTCGAAGCTGGTGCCGCGCTCGACGACCTGGGCACCGGTCAGTTCGGAGAGCTGACGCACGGCTTCGTTACGGCTGTCGAGCAAGTCGTTCGGCGCCCCGCCACTGGTGGAGATTTCGCCGATCTTCTGGTTGAGATTGGCGATCGCCGTGGCGAGTTTGTTCACCTGGGCGGTCATGTCGCCGAGGCTGCCGTTGATCGTGGTGTTCTGATCGTTGAGCTGCTTGGCCAGGGTATTGAAACGGCTGGTCAGCGCCTGCGCGCCGGTCAGCACCGACTGACGCGAAGTGTCATCGGTGGCCGACGTCGATACGCCCTGCATCGATGTGAAGAATTTCTGCAGCACACCGGTCAGGCCGGTGTTGGTGTCCGACAGCATGGCGTCCAGCGGCGTCGCCTGTTTGAGGAACGCGGCCGATTCGCTGTCCAGCGAAGTCGCGGTGTGCAGCTGCGATTCCAGGTACGAGTTGTACACCCGGCGCACGTCGGCCAGGGTCGTGCCCGTGCCGATGAAAACGCTGCCGTACTGCTGCGAGGACTTGGTGCCCTGCACGGTTTGCTGACGTGAATAACCGGCGGTGTCGACGTTGGCAATGTTGTTGCCTGTCGTAGCCAGAGAGGACTGGCTGGCCGACAGTCCCGACATCCCGATATTGAGCAAACTCATGGTTCAGACCTTATTACCTGGTGCCTTATAAAGGCGTGGTGGAGACACCCGCCGCAGCGTAGTTTTCAAAACTGTTCATCTGCTTGGCAATTTGCGAAATCTTCGTCGCGTAGTTCGGGTCGGTGGCGTAACCGGCCTTCTGCAACTCGCGTACAAACTGTTCTGGGTTATCGGCCGACTTCAGCACTTCTTGATAGCGATTGTTGCTCTGCAGCAACGTCACCAGATCGTGGAAGCTGTCCTTGTACGAGGCGTAGGAACGGAACTCGGCCGTCTCCTTGACCATCGCACCATTGCGGAACTCGCTGGTGATCGCGCGCGCCGAATCGCCCTTCCAGTTGCTGCTGGCCTTGATGCCGAACAGGTTGTGGCTGCTGCTGCCATCCTGAGCGCGCATGACCGATTTGCCCCAACCGGTTTCCAGTGCCGCTTGCGCCACCAGATAGCGTGGATCGACGCCGATGCGGTCGGCAGCTTCCTTGGCCATCGGCAGCATGGTGTTGACGAACTCGTCGGCGGAACTGAAGGCCTTCTTCGCCGGTGCCAGCGGAATCTGCGCCATGGCGCGGCCGTAGACCTGCATCTGCCCGCCGGCAGCTTTCTGCTCTTCGGCACGGGCCAGCCAGTCGCCGTTGTACAACGCGCCGGAGCCTGTGACGGCGGTAGTCGCAGCACGTTGCGGCAAGGCGTTGGTCGCTGCGGCCGCAGTGCTGGCAGTGGCCACGCTCGGCGCCGACGGCACCAGACCAGCGAGCAAGCGATCGGCCAGTTTCGGCGGCAATGCCAGACGCCGCTGGTTGATCAGCGCCATGTCGTTGCGATGGGAAATATCGGTGTTCGGCGCATGCACCGAACGCGATGCCCACAATGGACGCTCGCCGTTGACGCGGGACAGCGGACCGGTGGCGACGGTGCCGGCGGCAATCGGCGTCGGCACGGCGGCGGCCTTGGCCAGCGCTTCCTGCTGCTTGGCGGCGGACGCGGCGGCAGCCTCGCCCGGCGCCATCGGTTTGTTCTTCGACATCTGCCGGATCAGCACGTCGGCCAGGCCGATACCACCGCCCTCCCGCGACATGGAAACCGCCAGTTGCTGGTCGTACATTTCCTGATACTGCTTGGCCGCCGGCGTGTTCAGCGGGTTGTCCTGGCCGAGCGCTTCGGTGGCCGAGCGCATCGACTTGAGCATTTCGCCGAGGAACAGCGACTCGAATTCCTGCGCCACCTTGCGCATGTTTTCGTCGCTGTTCTTGTCGCCGACCTTGAGCTGGTTCAGACGATTGAGGTCGGAGTAGGAACCCGAATCGCTGCTGCTGACCAGACCGCTTTTGCGCATATCCATGGTGGCCGGCCTCAGATCACGATCAGGTCGGCTTGCAATGCGCCGGCCTGCTTCAGAGCTTCGAGAATTGCCATCAGGTCACCCGGTGCTGCGCCGACCTGGTTCACCGCACGGACGATCTCGTCGAGGGTGGTGCCCGGGCCGAACTTGAACATCGGTTTGGCTTCCTGTTCGGCATTCACTCGCGAGCGCGGTACGACGGCGGTCTGGCCGTTGGACAGCGGGCCCGGCTGGCTGACGATCGGGTCTTCGGTGATGGTCACCGTCAGGCTGCCGTGGGTCACGGCGGCTGGCGACACTTTCACGTTCTGGCCGATGACGATGGTGCCGGTACGCGAGTTGATGATGACTTTTGCCACCGCCTGACCCGGATCGATTTCAAGGTTTTCCAGGATCGACAGGTAGTCGACGCGCTGGCTCGGATCCAGTGGCGCAGTGACCCGCACCGATCCGCCGTCGATGGCTTGGGCGACGCCAGGGCCGAGCATGTCGTTGACCTTGTCGACGATGCGCTTGGCGGTGGTGAAGTCGGAGCGGTTGAGGTTCAGCGTCAGGCTGTTGCCCTGGTTGAAACCGCTCGGCACCGCACGTTCCACCGACGCACCGCCCGGTATACGACCGGCCGACGGAACGTTGACGGTGATCTTCGAACCATCGCGGCCTTCAGCGTCGAAACCGCCGACCACGAGATTGCCCTGAGCGATCGCATAGACGTTGCCGTCGATACCCTTGAGCGGCGTCAGCAGCAAGGTGCCGCCACGCAGGCTCTTGGAGTTACCGATCGAGGACACGGTGATGTCGACCTGCTGACCCGGTTTGGCAAACGCTGGCAGATCGGCGCTCACCGACACCGCCGCGACGTTCTTCAACTGCACGTTGCCCGATCCCGGCGGCACCTTGATGCCGAACTGCGAGAGCATGTTGTTGAAGGTCTGCAGGGTGAACGGGGTCTGCGTCGTCTGGTCACCGGTGCCGTTAAGCCCGACCACCAGGCCGTAACCGATCAACTGGTTGGAGCGCACGCCGGAAATGCTGGCGATGTCTTTCAGCCGCTCGGCGTGTGCGGTGAACGCCGCAGACATCAACAACGCGGCCACCATAAGGCTTTTCAGATTCAACGTAGCCACCTAGAAAGGGAACAGCGGGCTGAGGAAGAAACGGTCGAACCAGCCTGGCTGACTCGTATCGGCAAACGCGCCGGTACCCGAGTAGGTGATGCGCGCATCGGCGACACGGGTCGACGACACGGTGTTGTCGGTCGCGATGTCGTCGGCGCGGACCATGCCGGCGATGCGCACCAGTTCGTCACCGGTGTTGAGCGTCAGCCACTTCTCGCCACGCACGGCGATGATGCCGTTGGGCAGCACGTCGGCGACGGTCACGGTGATCGAACCGGTCAGGCTGTTGCTCTGCCCGGACTTGGCGTCACCCTTGGTCGAACGGTCGGCGCTGTAGCCGGCGTTGAGGCTCAGGTCACCACCACCAATCGGGTTGTTGGTGGTCAGGCTGGAGCCGAACAACGAAGTCAGGCCGATCGAGTTATCGCTGTTCTTGTCCATCTGCGAGTTAGCGTTCTTGCTTGCCTGCGTGCGCTCGTTCAGGGTGATGGTGATGATGTCACCGACCCGGAACGCCTTGCGGTCGCTGTACAGGTTCTGCTCGAAGCCGGCCTGATAGATCGAGCCATTGTTGGCCGCCGCCGGCAACGGTGTGCGCGGCAACACCGGGGCGTAGTAAGGGTCATTGGGCTTGGGCGTCGGGGCGACGCAGCCCGCGAGCGAGACGACCCCACTCAATGCCAGAACAGATACAAAGCGCTTCATGACCCTACCTCACGGTGTTGCTGGCGACCTCAGGCCGCCCCAAAGACTGGATTACAGATTCTGCGTTACGAACGAGAGCATCTGGTCGGCGGTGGAGATCACCTTGGAGTTCATCTCGTAGGCGCGTTGAGTGGTGATCATGTTGACCATCTCTTCAACGGTGCTGACGTTCGAGGTTTCCAGAGTGTTCTGCAGCGTGGTACCGAAACCGTTCAGGCCCGGGGTGCCGATCTGTGGCGCGCCGGAAGCCGCGGTTTCCAGGAACAGGTTGTTGCCCACGGCTTGCAGGCCGGCCGGGTTGATGAAGTCGGCGGTCTGCAGGTTGCCGATCACTTGCGAGGCCGGGTTGCCGGCGATGGTGATCGACACGGTGCCGTCACGGCCGACGGTGAAGGTCTGCGCATCGTTCGGGATGATGATCGCCGGCTCCAGTGCGAAACCGCTGGCGTTGACGATCTGGCCATTGGAGTCGAGGTGGAAAGTACCGTCACGGGTGTAGGACGTGGTGCCGTCCGGCTGCAGGATCTGGAAGAAACCGCGACCGTCGATGGCCATGTCCAGCGGCTGCTCGGTGGTTTGCAGGCTGCCGGCGGTGAAGTTTTTCTGGGTGCCGACAATGCGCACACCGGTACCCACTTGCAGACCCGACGGCAGTTCGCTGTCCTGGGTCGACTGGGCGCCTGGCTGACGCTTGATCTGATAGAGCAGGTCCTGGAACTCGGCACGGTCACGTTTGAAACCCGTGGTCGAGACGTTCGCCAGGTTGTTGGAAATGGTGGTCAGGTTGGTGTCCTGGGCGGACAGACCGGTTTTGGCAACCCATAGAGCCGGAAGCATTCGATTCTCCTCGTGCGCCTGTTTTACGGCGCGACGTTCTGATAATTAGCTGATCTGCAAGACCCGAGCCATGGCCTGGTCGTCGTCTTTGGCGGTGTTCATCATCTTGACGTGCAACTCGAACTGCTTGGCCAGGGCCAGCACCGAAGTCATTTCTTCCACGGCATTGACGTTGCTCGACTCGAGGAAACCCGAGACCAGTTTGACGTTGGCGTCGGCTTGCGCCGGCTGACCGTCCTTGGTGTAAATCGAACCGTCGAGACCTTTGTTCATGTTCTTGATGTCCGGGTTGACCAGTTTGATCCGGTCGACTTCGGCCATGACGCGGGGGCCTTCGCCCATTGCGCGAATGCTGATGGTGCCGTCTTCGCCGACTTCGACCTGCTGCTCGGGCGGCACGGCGATCGGGCCGCCATTACCGATCACCGGCATGCCGTTGCCGGCGCGCAATACGCCGAGGGCGTCGATGTTGAGACTGCCGGTACGCACGTAGCTTTCGCCGCCGCCGGGGTTTTGCACGGCGATGAAACCGTTGCCGGATACCGCGACGTCGAGTTCACGGCCGGTCTGCACCAGTGAGCCCGGCGTGAAGTCGGTGGCGGGACGTTCGCTCATGGCAAACGCGCGCGCCGGAAAGCTGTCACCGAACACCGGCATCGAACGCGCCTGCTCGAGGTCGCGCTGGAAGCCGTTGGTGGAGATGTTCGCCAGGTTGTTGGCATGCGCCCGCTGCGCCAGTGCGTTCTGGCTGGCGCCGGTCATTGCCACATAAAGGTACTTGTCCACTGTGTTTCCTCTGCATGCCGGACGTTTGCCGCCCACCGCTGTACTGCTCAGCCATAAGCAATTTGCAGACCAACTTTTTATTGGCGGGCGAAGGCCCGGTAAACAGGGGACTTGAGGGGATCGGAGGGGGAATTTGAAATGGGTGGAAGACGAAAAACCGGCGGTGTCATGCCGGTTGGTGGCAATCCTCAGTTCAGCGGGGGGATGGCGATCCTGTGGCGAGGGGATTTATCCCCGTTCGGCTGCGCAGCAGTCGCCAAGCCTGCAAATGAGGTCGCTGGGAAGGAAAAGCGGGGCGGCTTCGCCGCCCATCGGGGATAAATCCCCTCGCCACAAAGGCTCTATTTAGCTTTCGGAGGTTTTGCCAACCTCATACTCACGCAACTTGTTGGCAATCGTCGTGTGCGAAACACCCAGCCGCTTGCCCAACTGCCGACTGCTCGGATGCTCGGAATACAAGCGTTCCAGCACCGCTTTCTCGAAGCGCCCGACGATCTCGTCCAGACTTCCGTCGAGGGAAAAATCGCCAAGCGGCTGACGCACGCCGTAATCCGGCAGGCGAATATGTTCGGCCTTGACCGTGCCGCCGTCGCACAGGGAAACCGCCTGGAACAGTACGTTCTCCAGCTGCCGCACGTTGCCCGGCCAGTGGTAATGGCTGAGGCGATCCATCGCCGCCGGGGCCAGTTTCGGCAGCGGGCAGCCGATCTGCCGACTGGCCTGATCGAGAAAGTGTTCAACCAGCGGCGTCAGACCGTCGAGGCATTCGCGCAGCGGCGGGATGTGCAGCGACAGCACGTTCAAGCGGTGATAGAGATCCTGGCGAAACTCGCCTCGCGCGCACAATTCGGACAAGTCCACCTGGGTCGCGCAGATCACCCGCACGTCCAGATACACCTCTTCATCACTGCCGACGCGACGGAAGCAACCGTCCTGAAGAAAGCGCAGCAATTTTACCTGCAAGCGCGGGCTCATCTCGCCGACGCCATCGAGAAACAGCGTGCCGCCAGCGGTCAACTCCAGCAGGCCAAGCTTGCCCTCAGCGCGAGCACCTTCGAAAGCGCCGGGGCCGTAGCCGAACAGTTCGGTCTCGGCCATCGACTCCGGCAACCCGGCGCAGTTGAGTGCCATCAACGGCGACTGTCCACGCGGGCTGGCGAGGTGGCAGGCGCGCGCCAGCAATTCCTTGCCGGTGCCGGTTTCGCCTTCTATTAATAGCGGTGCATCCAGCGGCGCCATGCGTCGCGCTTCGCGGACCACAGCGGCCATGACTTTCGAGCTCTGGAAGATGCTGTCGAAACCGCGCAGCTCTTGCTTGCGCACATTGTAGATACGCTCGCCGACGCGGTCGGCGCGGTGCAGCGTCAGTACGGCGCCGGCCATGGCCTCGCTGTCATCGTGCTCCGATTGCAGCGGCGCGATGTCGGCGAGAAAGATGTCGCCCTTGACCTTGACGCGCATGCCGTTGATCCGCGATTTGTTGGCGCGCACCAGTTCGGGCAGGTCGAAATCCTCGGCGTAGCGCGACAGCGGAATCCCCGGCACCTCATCGACGCGCACCCCGAGCAACTGCGCCGCCGCGCGGTTGGCCGCAACGATCGAGCCGCCCATGTCGATCGACAGCACCGGAAACTCCAGTGCGCCGAGCAGTGCGTTCAATTCCATGTGCCGGCGTTCACTGGGCATCAGCCCGACGCGCTTGACCCCGAACACCCCGCCGATCGCCTCGAACTTGGGGCGCAATGCCTGGAACTGGATGTTGATCAGATTCGGGCAGTGCAGGTAGATCGCATTGCCATGCTCACCGCCAACTTCACCGCGGGCAACGTTGATCCCGTACGCCACCAGCAGATTGAGAATGTCGCGCAGGATGCCGATGCGGTTCTGGCAGTGGACTTTGATGCGCATAGAAAAAGGCCCGACAAGATTGGGAAATTGACCAATGCCCGTGTGGGAGCGAGCTTGCTCGCGAAGGCGGCGGCACATCCTGCATTGATGTGTCAAGCCCACCGCTTTCGCGAGCAAGCTCGCTCCCACAGGGAAACGCGTTGCGCGCCGAACTGTTTTTCGTCGAGGCACGCAGATAGTTGTCAAGATTATGTGACAGCCCCTGCCCTTTTCAAACCCGCCAATCACTGTAAATGCGCATTACCCGACAAAGCGTAACGATAACTTTACGAAACAAGCAGAATTTTCCTACGCATTCACCGTTCAACATGCTGCGCAGCTTCGCGCTCTGGGGTATTCCTTTAGCCATCGCTGGACATAACAAAAACGAATTTCCTAGCAGGAGAGCAGCATGAAGCAGACGCACTACGTGGCTCGCGAGCCCGATGCGCAAGGTTTTATCGACTACCCCGCCGAAGAACATGCGGTGTGGAACACGCTGATCACTCGCCAATTGAAGGTGATCGAAGGTCGCGCGTGCCAGGAATACCTGGACGGTATCGAAAAACTCGGTCTGCCCCACGACCGCATCCCGCAACTGGCCGAGATCAATAAAGTCCTCGGCGAGACCACTGGCTGGCAAGTTGCCCGGGTGCCAGCGCTGATTCCTTTCCAGACCTTTTTCGAGTTGCTTGCCAGCAAGCAATTCCCCGTCGCCACCTTCATACGTACCCGCGAAGAACTCGACTACCTGCAAGAGCCGGACATCTTTCACGAGATCTTTGGTCATTGCCCGTTGCTGACCAACCCGTACTTCGCTGAATTCACCCACACCTACGGCAAGCTCGGCCTGCAAGCGACCAAGGAAGAGCGCGTGTATCTGGCGCGGCTGTACTGGATGACCATCGAATTCGGTCTGGTCGACACCCCGCAGGGCAAGCGCATCTACGGTGGCGGGATTCTGTCCTCGCCGAAAGAAACCGTTTATTGCCTGTCGGACGAGCCCGAGCATCAGATTTTCGATCCGCTAGAAGCCATGCGCACGCCGTATCGCATCGACATCCTGCAGCCGCTGTACTTCGTCCTGCCCAATCTCAAGCGCCTGTTCGACGTGGCCCATGAAGACATCATGGCCATGGTTCGTCAGGGCATGCAGCTGGGCTTGCACGCGCCGAAATTTCCGCCGAAACCCAAAGCCGCCTGAACCGCGACTTTTGCTGACAATTGCGTCTGTCCGTGGCCGCCACTTTGCTTTAGCGTGACGGCATTGGCGGCACACGCGCTTTAATAAAAAACACACTCGTTTTCAGGAATCCACCATGTCGACTTTGAACCAAGCCCACTGCGAAGCCTGCCGCGCCGATGCGCCACAAGTCAGCGACGAAGAACTGCCGATCCTGATCAAGCAGATCCCTGACTGGAACATCGAAGTACGCGACGGCATCATGCAGTTGGAGAAAGTTTTCCTGTTCAAGAACTTCAAGCATGCGCTGGCCTTCACCAACGCCGTGGGCGAGATCTCCGAGGCCGAAGGCCACCACCCAGGCCTGCTGACCGAGTGGGGCAAAGTCACCGTGACCTGGTGGAGCCACTCGATCAAAGGCCTGCACCGCAACGACTTCATCATGGCTGCGCGCACTGACGAAGTGGCGAAGACCGCAGAAGGACGCAAGTAATGCACTTCGACGCCATCGGCCGGGTCCCCGGCGACCCGATTCTCGGTTTGATGGAGGCCTATGCGCAGGATGCCAATCCGCGCAAGTTCGACCTTGGCGTTGGCGTCTACAAGGATGCCCAGGGCCTGACGCCGATCCCGGAAGCGGTAAAAATCGCCGAGGCGCGACTGGTCGAAAGCCAGGACACCAAGACCTACATCGGTGGCCACGGCAATCCGCTGTTCGGCAAGGTCATCAATGAGCTGGTACTCGGTGCCGACTCGCAACTGATCACCGAACAACGCGCCGGCGCCACCCAGACCCCAGGCGGTACCGGTGCCTTGCGGCTGGCCGCCGACTTCATCGCGCAATGCCTGCCGGGCAAAGGCGTGTGGTTGAGCAACCCGACCTGGCCGATCCACGAAACCATTTTCGCCGCCGCCAAGGTCAAGGTCAGCCACTACCCGTACGTCGGCAGTGACAACCGCCTCGACGTCGAAGCGATGCTCGCCGTGCTCAGGGAAGTGCCGAAGGGCGACGTGGTGCTGCTGCATGCGTGCTGCCACAACCCGACCGGTTTCGACCTGAGCCATGACGACTGGAAGCGTGTGCTTGAAGTGGTGCGCAGCCGCGATCTGCTGCCGCTGATCGACTTTGCTTATCAGGGTTTTGGTGATGGACTGGAACAGGACGCGTGGTCGACCCGGTTGTTCGCGGCGCAACTGCCAGAGCTGCTGGTCACCAGTTCCTGCTCGAAGAACTTCGGCCTGTACCGCGACCGCACCGGTGCGCTGATCGTCTGTGCGAACAGCGCCGACAAGCTCATCGACATCCGCAGCCAACTGGCCAACATCGCCCGCAATCTGTGGTCGACGCCACCGGATCATGGCGCGGCGGTGGTCGCGACCATCCTCGCCGATCCAGAGCTGAAAGCGCGCTGGGCCGATGAAGTGGAAGCCATGCGTCTGCGTATCGCGCAGTTGCGCAGCGGTCTGGTCGAGGCGCTGGAGCCGCACGGTTTGCGCGAGCGTTTCGCGCACATTGGCGTGCAACGCGGGATGTTCTCCTACACCGGCCTGTCGCCGGAACAGGTAAAGCACCTGCGCGAGCGGCACAGCGTGTACATGGTCAGCTCGGGCCGGGCGAACGTTGCCGGGATCGACGCCACCCGCCTCGCATTGCTCGCAGACGCCATCGCTGACGCCTGCAAATAGTTTTTGCAGTACACAACCCGGTCGGAGCGGGCCCTTGTGGCGAGGGGATTTATCCCCGCCCGGCTGCGCAGCAGTCGTACACCGTTGCTCGCGGAGTGTCAGACATTCCGCGAATGCAGGGTCTGGGGCAGCTTCGCAGCCCAGCGGGGATAAATCCCCTCACCACAGGGCCCGTTCCCACATTTAGTTTTCGGTTGATCTCGCGCCCTGCGGCCATCTGTCGCATTAATTTGAATTAAAAGTCTGATTGTCATTTTTCCTGCTGTATCCTGCGCAGGCTTTGTAAAGCGCGGAGCACCTGATCTATCAACAGACTTAGCGAGGAGCGCACCCATGCACGAGATTCCCAATCTCCCCTTCCCAAGCCTGCACGTACCTGAGCAGACGACCCCGCAACACGCCGGTGCTGAAAAGCCCGAGCCGCAAGAAGCCGCTGACAGCCGCAAAGCCGACAGCGAAGAGTAAGACCCGCCGTACAGACCGTGTGGAAAGCGCTAACATGCGCTTTCCACACTGCCTGAAACCCGAGCCCGCCATGACCGACGAATTCTCCCAAAGCCAAGCTGCCGTGCTGATCGGCGCCACCGAGAAGATGATCGAGATCTGGAATCGCCTCTCACCCGAGAAACAGGCCACCCTGCTCGAGCGTTTCGGCAGCGAAGAAAACGCCCTCGCCGCCCTCGTCACCACGCAACTGGTCGCCCCGGCGAAATCCTGAAAGCGCCGCCCGGCAAATAGTTTTACTTTTCCCCGCCCCTCTGCGGTTCACGCCGGTATCATGAGCAGCCTATCTAATCTGCTGCTCCCGTGGATCGTTACCCATGTCGTCTATATACGAGCCCCAGCGTCCGCTGGCGGTCACGCTGCAAGTGGTCTCCATCGTCCTTTTCACCTTCATCGGTTACCTGAACATCGGCATCCCGCTCGCCGTGTTGCCGGGCTACGTCCACAGTGACCTGGGTTTCGGTGCGGTGATCGCCGGGCTGGTGATCAGCGTGCAATACCTCGCCACCCTGCTCAGCCGCCCGTATGCCGGCAAGATCATCGACAACCAGGGCAGCAAACGCGCAGTGATGATCGGCCTCGCTGGTTGCGGCTTGAGCGGTGTGTTCATGCTGATTTCCGCGTGGACGCCGAACCTGCCGCTGCTGAGCCTGATCAGTCTGTTGATCGGCCGTCTGGTGTTGGGCAGTGCGGAAAGCCTGGTCGGTTCCGGTTCGATTGGCTGGGGCATTGGTCGGGTTGGCGCGGCGAATACGGCGAAAGTGATTTCCTGGAACGGCATCGCCAGTTACGGGGCCCTGGCGATCGGCGCGCCGTTCGGTGTCTGGCTGGTAAGCAGGTTGGGGCTGTGGAGCATGGGCGTGAGCATCATCCTCCTCGCTTTGCTCGGTCTGGCGCTGGCATGGCCAAAAACCGCTGCGCCGATCGTCGCCGGCGAACGTCTGCCGTTCATGCATGTGCTGGGCAAAGTCTTCCCTCACGGCTGCGGACTGGCGCTGGGCTCGATCGGTTTTGGCACCATCGCCACCTTCATTACCCTGTATTACGCGACCCAGCACTGGGACAACGCGGTGCTGTGCCTGAGCCTGTTCGGCGCCAGCTTCATCGGCGCGCGGCTGCTGTTCGGCAATCTGATCAACCGCCTCGGCGGCTTCCGCGTGGCGATTGCCTGTCTGTCGGTGGAAACGTTGGGACTGTTGCTGTTGTGGATTGCTCCGGATGCGCATTGGGCACTGGCCGGTGCGGCGCTGAGCGGTTTCGGCTTCTCGCTGGTGTTCCCGGCGCTGGGCGTGGAAGCAGTGAATCTGGTGCCGGCCTCGAGCCGTGGCGCGGCGGTCGGTGCCTATTCGCTGTTCATTGATTTGTCGCTGGGGATCACCGGGCCGCTGGCCGGGGCGATCGCAGCAGGATTCGGTTTTGCTTCGATCTTTCTGTTCGCAGCCTTCGCGGCGTTGAGCGGACTTGGCTTGAGTGTCTATCTGTACAAGCACACGGCGAAGTATCGCGAGGTTTAGAAGTCCACCTTGCCGCGCCCGGCCTTGATGCTGCCGCGCTTGGTTTTCGACTCCAGCCGGCGCTTCTTCGAACCAAGGGTCGGCTTGGTCGGGCGGCGTTTCTTTTCCACTTTGGTGGCGCTGAGAATCAGCTCGACCAGCCGCTCCAGCGCATCGGCGCGGTTGGCTTCCTGGGTTCGGTATTGCTGCGCCTTGATGATCAGCACGCCATCGCTGGTGATACGACTGTCGCGCAGTGCCAGCAGGCGATCCTTGTAGAACTCCGGCAATGACGAGTTGGGAATGTCGAAGCGCAAATGCATGGCGCTGGAGACCTTGTTGACGTTCTGCCCTCCGGCGCCTTGCGCGCGGATGGCGGTCAATTCGATCTCGGCATCCGGCAGATGCACGTTGTTGGAAATCACCAGCATGGAAAAGCGTCCGTAATCAGAGCGTGCAGGATAACCTGATTCACTCAACCTCTGTCGGAGCGAGCCTGCTCGCGAAGGCGGTGTGTCAGTCGATGCAGATGTTTCTGATGGACCGCTTTCGCGAGCAGGCTCGCTCCCACAGGGTTCGGTGTGATGCCAGATTTTCCCATTTCAAAACAACAAACCCGGCACTTGGCCGGGTTTGCTGTTTTTGCTTGAGCGGTTACTTGGCGATCACTGGCAGCGCCTGCTGGGCACTGCGCTTGTTCTTGATCAGGTAGCAGACCCACATGAACACCACCCACACCGGAATCGCGTACACCGAGATCTGAATCCCCGGGATCAGTAGCATCACGCCGAGGATGAACACCACGAATGCCAGGCAGACGAAGTTGCCGTATGGATACCACAGCGCCTTGAACAGCGGCGTCTGTTTGGTCTGGTTCATGTGCTGGCGGAACTTGAAGTGCGAGTAGCTGATCATCGCCCAGTTGATCACCAGCGTCGCAACCACCAGCGACATCAGCAGTTCCAGCGCGTGCTGCGGGATCAGGTAGTTGAGCAGCACGGCAACCAGCGTCACTGCCGCCGACGCCAGAATCGAACGCACCGGCACGCCGCGCTTGTCGATCTTCGCCAGACCTTTCGGCGCATCGCCCTGCTCGGCCATGCCCAGCAGCATGCGGCTGTTGCAGTAGGTGCCGCTGTTGTATACCGACAGCGCAGCGGTCAGCACGACGAAGTTGAGGATGTGCGCGGCGGTATTGCTGCCGAGCATCGAGAACACCTGCACGAACGGACTGCCGCTGTAGGAATCGCCCGACGCATTGAGGGTTTCCAGCAGGCTGTCCCACGGGGTCAGCGACAGCAGGATCACCAGTGCGCCAATGTAGAAAATCAGGATGCGGTAGATCACCTGATTGATCGCTTTCGGAATCACGGTTTTCGGTTTGTCGGCTTCAGCGGCGGTGAAACCGAGCATTTCCAGACCGCCGAAGGAGAACATGATGATCGCCATGGCCATCACCAGACCGCTCACCCCATTGGGGAAGAAACCACCGTGGGACCACAGGTTGCTCACCGACGCCTGCGGGCCGCCGTGGCCGCTGACCAGCAGGTAGCTGCCCAAGGCGATCATGCCAACGATGGCCACAACCTTGATGATCGCAAACCAGAATTCGGCTTCACCGAAGACTTTGACGTTGGCCAGGTTGATCGCGTTGATCAGCACGAAGAATGCAGCAGCGGAGACCCAGGTCGGGATGTCCGGCGCCCAGTAATGGATGTACTTGCCGACCGCTGTCAGCTCTGACATGCCCACCAGAATGTACAGAATCCAGCAGTTCCAGCCCGAGAGGAACCCGGCGAAACCGCCCCAGTATTTGTGCGCGAAATGGCTGAAGGAGCCGGCCACCGGCTCTTCGACGATCATTTCGCCGAGCTGGCGCATGATCATGAAGGCGATGAAGCCGCAGATGGCGTAGCCGAGGATCATCGACGGGCCGGCGGATTTCAGTACCCCGGCAGAACCGAGGAACAATCCGGTACCGATCGCGCCACCGAGGGCGATCAGTTGAATATGGCGATTTTTCAGGCCGCGTTTAAGCTCGCCTGATTGCGAGGGTTGTCCACTCATGAAAAAGGTCTCACGCAAGGTTTGATGATGTTCAGTAGACGTTGCTGCAAGGTTGCGATTTCAGGCAGCCCCGATCAAACCCCAGCGCAGGCACCAGGAGTTCAGCTCATTTACAACGGTCATGCGTCACCTGTTTGTTTTTATCTGTGACGAAATCGAACCCGGCACGCTTGTGGCGCGGCGGAGTGAACAAGGCGGATAGCCTCGAGATTTTTGCGATTACGCAGAGGGTCACAGTTAAAACGCGGCGCATTGTACACCGCTAACCCCCTGCTGCCAGACCCGCCTGATCAGCGTGTCGATTGCCGGGATTGCATGTGTCCGCCTCGACAGTCTCGAGCGGCTGCAAAATGTGAGTCAGGCCTTTGCAGGCCATCGACGGGGACGAGGAGAAAACCGTCCCACGGGGAGAAGTGGAAATCAGTCGCGGCGTACATTGCGCCTCCTTCTTGTTATTCGCCTGCACGACAGGCATGGGGCGCATCACACCCTGCCTGAAGGCTGGAAACAAGCGCGCCAGAGCCCTGCGTGGCGCACGCTCCGTCGGCTTACGGAAGCTTTTCCTTACAAC
This sequence comes from Pseudomonas iranensis, assembly GCF_014268585.2. Classification (NCBI taxonomy): domain Bacteria; kingdom Pseudomonadati; phylum Pseudomonadota; class Gammaproteobacteria; order Pseudomonadales; family Pseudomonadaceae; genus Pseudomonas; species Pseudomonas iranensis. The sequence goes on along the minus strand of NZ_CP077092.1, from coordinate 1,839,679 downwards.
GGAGGGCGAGACGGGAAATCACCGCGTTGGCGGGCCAATATCGTCAGGTTTTCTTTACAACGCGTAACGAATATTTTCCGAATCAGAAATTTCTGTAGGACGTCTGCATATTGACGGTCGCTAGCTTGCTATCAATTTCGCCGACCTAGTTTTTTGTTTTCAAATAAGAAAATTCATCGCGAAAAACAGAACAAAAAGTCTATTTAAAAATTAAATGGATAAATTTTTGCATTCCCAAAAACGCTCAACTAGGTTTTTCACGTCTCACCGGCCACCTCGACCGGTCAGTCATAAACCGTGAAATTCTCTAGGAGATCGACCATGCAAGCACTGGAAAAAGACTTGGATACCGAACTGCAACTGGACGAATGGTTTGAAGCGCCAACTCATGAGGCCGCTGTGGAAATGATGCAAGCCGACGCGGTGGTTCCGTTCGGCACGGCGATGTGGCCTCTGTAAGACATCCCGGGCAGGCACGGTCCGGCCGGTCGTGCCTGCCGCTTCATTCCCCGGTCAGTCAGGGAGGATTCATGGACAAGCCCCGCGCCATCTCGCATTTCCTTTACTACCTCGAACATCACCCAGCCCTCGCCGGCCTCCACTCGGCGAAGGTCATGCTCGGCCATACCGCCGACTACGAAGCCCTGACCGGCGCCATTGCCGAACAGGCCGGCGAGCATCCGCGCTTTCAGTTCAGCGCTCGGCGTCTGGACCTGGAAAGTACCGCAGCGCTGTCCGAGGCAATTGCCGACAGCGATCTGTACATTTTCTTCTACGACTCTTCCACCCTGCCCAACCCACGCCCCGACGGCCCGGAGTTCGTTCGTGCGCTGCAAGCGGTCATGGCGGAAAACTGGAGGAAGTCGCTGCTGTTCAAGGATTACGGCGACTATTTCTACGACACCTTCAGCATCACCCCGCAACGCATCGCCGGGCTCAACAGTCACCTGATCCAGCGCATGTCCCAGGCGACCACGCTGAGTTTCAAGGACGATCACGGCTCATGGTTCGAAACACCGATGAGCAGCATCAAAAAGTGGACCGACATCAACGGCGTCGGCAACTTCGACCTCGCCCCGGGCGAAATCGCCACCCACAGCGAAGCCATCAATGGCCACGTGAAGTTCAAGGGTACCTTCCTCAGCACCATCCCCTTCGCGCGCAAGTACGGCGTGCTGGAATCGCCGCTGGAGCTGTGGATCGAGAACTCGACCATCAGCCGCATCGCCACCGACGTGCCGGGGCTGGAGCATGATTTCAACAAATACCTGGATGCCAACCCTTCAAACCGACGGATTGAGGAGTTGGGGATTGGCACCAACGAAGGCGTGAAGGACCTGTATGCGCGCAATGCCGGGTTTGAGGAGCGACACTGTGGGCTGCATCTTGGATTAGGCGGTGGCGCCAAGGGCAGTCATCACCTGGATCTGATCTTTTCTGGCGGGGTGTTGGCACTGGATGACAAGCCGGTGTTTGATGGGCGGTTTGTGTTTTAGGCGACTGACGCCTTCGCGAGCAGGCTCGCTCCCACAGGGGATTTATGTAAGCCGCAGATGATCGTTCCCACGCTCCGCGTGGGAATGCAGCCCGGGACGCTCCGCGTCCCTTCCAAAGCCGAACGCGGAGCGTCCGTTGAGGCATTCCCACGCAGAGCGTGGGAACGATCGGTGTCAGCACAGACTTTCGTCCAGACAAAAAAAACGCCAACCCTGAGGTTGGCGTTTTTGCTTCAGCTTGTAGCTTGTAGCTTGTAGCTTGTAGCTTGTAGCTTGTAGCTTGTAGCTTGTAGCTTGTAGCTTGCAGCTAGTAACTCACAGCTGCCTTATTCCGGCTTTTTGCGACCGAAACCCGGGCGCTGACCGGAACCGGCCGGTGCGCCGCGACGCTTGCCGGAGGGCTTGTCGCCGTCGACCAGTTTGATCCCCGGACGCTTCGGCGCCGGTTTGGCCGGGCGCTTGTTGCTGGTGTCGGCAGGACGATCCGCCACTGGCGTACCGCGACCGGCAGGAGCGCCGCGTTCGCCACGCTCGGTACGACCATTGGCCGGACGCGGTGTGCGCTCGCCGTCACGGGCAACCGGCTTGCGACCTGGACGCTCACCTTCAATCTGCGGCTCACGGCTCGGGCGCGGTGCGGTGGGTGCGCCAGCGGCTGGACGCAGAGTACGCACGCGCTCGGTCTTGGCCATTGGCCGCGACGATTTGCGCTGCATGCGTTCGAGCTTGTCCTTGCTCTTGGCGTTCAGCTGCGGCATTGCCACCGGGGTCAGGCCGACTTCGGCGCTGAGCACGTCGACTTCGTACTGGCTCATTTCGCGCCAGCGGCCCATCGGCAGGTCGGAGTTGAGGAACACCGGACCGAAACGCACGCGCTTCAGACGGCTGACCACCAGACCCTGCGATTCCCACAGACGACGCACTTCACGGTTACGCCCTTCCATGACCACGCAGTGGTACCAGTGGTTGAAGCCTTCACCGCCCGGCGCCTGTTGAATGTCGGTGAAACGCGCTGGGCCGTCTTCCAGCACCACGCCGGCCTTGAGGCGTTCGATCATCTCGTCATCGACTTCACCGCGTACACGCACGGCGTACTCGCGGTCCATCTCGTAGGACGGGTGCATCAGACGGTTGGCCAGCTCACCGTCAGTGGTGAACATCAGCAGACCGGTGGTGTTGATGTCGAGACGGCCGATGTTGATCCAGCGGCCCTCTTTCGGACGCGGCAGCTTGTCGAACACGGTCGGACGGCCTTCCGGGTCGTCACGGGTGCAGATTTCGCCGTCGGGCTTGTTGTACATGATCACGCGGCGCACCGATTCGGCAGCCTCTTCGCGTTTGATCACCTTGCCATCGATGGTAATGGCGTCGTGCATGTCGACGCGCAGGCCGAGGGTGGCGTCTTTGCCATTGACCTTGATCCGGCCCTGGCTGATCCAGGATTCCACGTCACGGCGCGAGCCGACGCCGATACGGGCGAGGACTTTCTGCAGCTTTTCGCCTGCTGGGCCGATTTCCTGGTCGTCTTTCTGATTGATGTCACTCATCTGGGCACCTCCCGGTGTGGTCTGTTCAGGCGGCGCCTGAAGTATTGAAAACTGGGTCCAAGCCGAAGGGATCGGCGAAGGGTCGCGAATCATACGCGGATGTGCGCCATCGCGCATCAGAGACTAGCTGATCGATTGCCGGTTATTTCTTTTTCCGCCGACCGGCACCACCGAGTTTGATCAGACGCAGCGCGGCTTCGGCCAGCACCGTGCGTTTGTCGTCCTTGTCGAGCTTCTTCCAGGCCTTGATCTCGCGCTTGCTGCGACCGCAACCGAGGCAGATGTCTTCGGAGAATTTGCAGAGGCTGATGCAGGGGTCTTTGGTTGAGCTCATCATCCTCTCCAGAAACACATCAAACCCTGTGGGAGCGGGCTTGCCCGCGATAGCGGAGTGTCAGTCAACATCATTGGATCTGACCCACCGCAATCGCGGGCAAGCCCGTTCCCACAAGGATCCGGATCAATCGTGGAACTCGCGCCGTTCGGCTTCAATCGCCTCAGCCAGTGCGCGGGCTTCGGCTTCTTCTTCGCTGAGTTCCGGTTCCGGCTGTTCGAGGGCGGCGACAGCGGCCAGGAGTTTCTCGCGGGCTTCGGCGACACCGAGAATGTCTTCTTCCGGTTCGGCGTCAGGCGCCGCTTCAAGTTCAACTTCAACTTCAACAACCGGCGCGATGATCTCAGGCTCGGGCACCGGCGCTTCTCCATCCGCCGCATCGCGCAGCAAGTCGTCGAAGTCGGTCTTGATCCCCTCTTCCATGCTGTCCAGCTCCAGCAACAGGGAATGGAAACTGGTTTCTTCCTTCTCCTCCTCCGGCTCGGCGCTGGCGTCGGCCAGTTCCTGCAGACTCTGCGGCACCGGCGCGTCGTCAAAGTCGAGCACCGGTTCGGCTTCCATCTCGCGCAGTTCGGCCAGCGGCGGCAGGTCTTCGAGGTTTTTCAGGTTGAAGTGATCGAGAAACGCCTTGGTCGTGGCGAACATCGCCGGTTTGCCCGGCACGTCGCGGTAACCGACGACGCGAATCCACTCACGCTCGAGCAAGGTCTTGACGATGTTGCTATTGACCGCCACGCCACGCACATCTTCGATTTCGCCACGAGTGATCGGCTGGCGATAGGCGATCAACGCGATGGTTTCCAGCAAGGCGCGGGAATAGCGCTGCTGGCGCTCTTCCCAGAGTCGGCCGACCCACGGCGAGAACTTCTCGCGGATCTGCAAGCGATAGCCCGACGAGACTTCCTTGAGCTCGAAGGCACGGCCCTCGCAGGATTTGCCGAGCAGGGTCAGGGCTTTCTTGAAGACCGCCGGCTCCGGCCGCTCGCCTTCTTCAAACAGTTCATACAGGCGCTCAAGGGATTGCGGCTTTCCCGAGGCCAACAGAAAGGCTTCAAGCAGGGACGCCAGCTCGCGGGGTTCAGTCAGGTTCATACAGGGACTCGTTATTCGGCTCGGGCTCGCACGTGGATCGCGGCGAACGGCTCATTCTGCACCAGCTCGACCAAGGATTCCTTGACCAGTTCAAGGATCGCCATAAAAGTCACCACCACACCCAGGCGACCTTCTTCAGCGGTGAACAACTCGACAAACGGCACAAAACCGCCGCCCTTGAGTCGTTCCAGCACATCGCTCATGCGCTCGCGGGTGGACAGCGCTTCACGGCTGACCTGGTGGCTTTCGAACATGTCGCCACGGCGCAGCACCTCGGCCATGCACATCAGAATCTCTTCCAGCGCGACGTCGGGCAACAGCTTGCGCGCCCGCGCTTCCGGGGCGTCGAGCTTGGGCACGATCACATCGCGACCGACCCGACTCAGACCGTCAATACCTTCGGCAGCGGCCTTGAAGCGCTCGTATTCCTGCAAGCGGCGGATCAGTTCGGCGCGTGGATCGTCTTCTTCATCTTCGACGGTTTCGGCGCGCGGCAGAAGCATGCGCGATTTGATCTCGGCGAGCATCGCCGCCATCACCAGATATTCGGCGGCCAGTTCCAGACGTACCGATTGCATCAACTCGACATAGCCCATGTACTGGCGGGTGATTTCCGCCACCGGGATGTCGAGGATGTTGATGTTCTGTTTGCGGATCAGGTACAGCAGCAGGTCGAGCGGGCCTTCGAAGGCTTCAAGGAAGACTTCCAGCGCATCCGGCGGGATGTACAGGTCCAGCGGCATTTCCATGACCGCCTGGCCATAGACCATCGCGAACGGCAGTTCCTGCTGGGCGCCGGCCTGGGGATCGATCACGGTTTCCACTGCGGACATTCAGGCCTCGACCATGAACGGCGTCGGATCGCCGCAACCAACGCGGACCACTTCCGGGTCGTCGCCGGTCAGGTCAATCACCGTTGAGGCCTTGATGCCGCCAAAACCGCCGTCGATGATCAGATCGACCTGATGCTCAAGCAACTGGCGCATTTCGTAGGGATCGCTGAGTGGGTCTTCATCGCCGGGCATGATCAGCGTCACGCTCATCAGCGGCTCGCCGAGTTCGTCCAGCAGCGCCAGCGCGATCGGATGGCTTGGCACGCGCAGGCCGATGGTGCGCTTCTTCGGATGCAGCAACAGGCGCGGCACTTCGCGGGTGGCGTTGAGAATGAAGGTGTAAGGCCCCGGCAGGTGCGCCTTGAGAATGCGGAAAGTGCCGGTGTCGATCTTGGCGTAGTTGCCCAGCTGCGACAGGTCGCTGCAGATCAGCGCGAAGTTGTGCTTTTCATCGAGCTGACGCAGACGTCGCACACGCTCGATGGCGGTCTTGTCGCCGATCTGGCAACCGATGGCGTAGGACGAGTCCGTGGGATAAATCACCACCCCGCCCTTGCGGATGATCTCGACCGCCTGTTTGATCAGGCGCGCTTGCGGGTTTTCCGGATGTATCTGGAAAAATTGACTCACATTCTCTACCTGTTCAGACGGCGGCAATATCTGTGTCATGTTTGAACCGACACCACAGGGGTGGAAGGTCCTCGGGAACCGCCCGGTACTGGCCGATCTCGGACCAGCCGCCAGGGCCATGGAAGTCACTGCCGGCGCTGACCAGCAGACCGAACTCACGGGCAAGGATCGCCAGGCTGCCCACCTGTTCTGCGGGCTGATGGCCATTGACCACCTCGATAGCATGCCCGCCTGCTTGAATATAGTCGGCAATCAGCTTTCGGCGCTTGCTACGGGTGAAATCGTAGTGCCATGGATGCGCCAGGCTGACCCAGGCACCGGCGGCGCGCAGGGTGGCGACGGTGTCTTCCAGGGTCGGCCAGTGCAGCTTGACGTCGCCGAGCTTGCCGGCGCCGAGCCATTTGCGAAATGCCTCGGCGCGATCCTTTACATAACCTTCACGCACCATCCAGTCGGCGAAATGCGGCCGGGCCGGCGCGTTGCCGCTGTCGCCCAGTTCCTGCTGGATCTGCCGGGCGCCGTCGAGGGCACCGGGCATCCCCTTGAGTGCGAGCTTGCGGCTTATTTCTTCCGACCGCAGCCAGCGGCCATCGTGCAATTTGGCGATCGCTTCAACCAACGGCGCGGCGTTGACGTCGAAACCGTAGCCCAATACGTGAATGGTCGCCCCGCCCCAGGTGCAGGACAATTCGACGCCGTTGACCAGTTGCATGCCCAACTCGGTGGCGGCAGTACGCGCCTCGGCGAGCCCCTCAAGAGTGTCGTGGTCGGTCAACGCCAGGACTCGCACGCCGTTTTCGAACGCTCGCGCAACCAGAACCGCAGGCGCCAGGGCGCCGTCGGAGGCCGTGCTGTGGCAGTGCAAATCAACATTCACGGGGAGTTGTAACCTCAAATCAGCTGGCGCTATCGCGCGCCCATATGTTTGTTATTATGCCGCCACATCCAGCTTCTGGCTCTCACTGTGAAACAATTCATCGATTTCATCCCGCTTCTGCTGTTCTTCATCGTTTACAAACTTGATCCACGGGTCGTCGACATTGCCGGCCAGCAAGTGACCGTAGGCGGTATCTACAGCGCCACGGCGATGCTGATCATCAGCTCCCTGGTGGTGTACGGCGCGCTGTTCATCAAGCAGCGCAAGCTGGAAAAGAGCCAGTGGCTGACGCTGATCGCCTGCCTGGTATTCGGCAGCCTGACGCTGGCCTTCCACAGCGAAACCTTCCTGAAATGGAAAGCGCCGGTGGTCAACTGGCTGTTCGCTGCGGCGTTCATCGGTAGCCACTTCATCGGTGACCGCCTGCTGATCAAACGCATCATGGGCCACGCGCTGACCCTGCCAGACCCGGTCTGGACCCGCCTGAACATCGCCTGGATCGGCTTCTTCCTGTTTTGCGGCGCGGCCAACCTGTTCGTCGCCTTCACTTTCCAGAGCATCTGGGTCGACTTCAAGGTGTTCGGCAGCCTGGGCATGACCGTGCTGTTCCTGGTCGCACAGGGCGTTTACCTGTCGCGCCATCTGCATGACACCGATACCACAACGCCAAAAACCGAGGACTGACATGCTCTACGCCATCATTGCCACCGACGTTGCCAACTCGCTGGAAGCTCGCCTGTCCGCGCGCCCGGCGCATCTGGAACGCCTGCAAGCGCTCAAGGGCGAAGGCCGCATCGTGCTGGCCGGCCCGCACCCGGCCGTCGACAGCAATGATCCGGGCGCAGCGGGTTTCACCGGCAGCCTGATCGTCGCCGAGTTCGACTCCCTGAGCGCCGCACAGGCCTGGGCCGATGCCGATCCGTACATTGCCGCCGGCGTCTACGCCAACGTGATCGTCAAGCCGTTCAAGCAAGTCCTGCCGTAATCCGGTGTTGAAATGCCGAGGGGATTTATGTGGCGAGGGGATTTATCCCCGCTGGGTGGCGAAGCCGCCCCAAACCCATCCAACGCGGAATGTCTGACACACCGCGTTCAATAACTCACGACTGCTGCGCAGCCGAACGGGGATAAATCCCCTCGCCACAATCGCTCATTATTCTCGTTTGCCTGCCGACAACCTGCCCAATATCCATTTGGAAACAGGTGTCGCGATGCGCAAGGGTCCGTTGTGTCTGATGTTGCTCATGTTGTCGATCATGGCCCCCGCCCATGGTGAAGAAACCACCGAAGGCGGCAGCTCCACACCATTGTCATTGAGCGCCGGCAGTCAGATCACCGAGCTGCAACAGCGGCTCAAGGCCAGCGAACAGCAGCGCGAAGAACTGAACAAACAACTGCAAAATGCCGACAACACTCGCGAAAGTGCCCAGCTCGCCCGGCTGCGCCAGGAGAACCAGCGTCTGAAGCTGCAACTCAAGGAAGCCCAGGCCAGCCCGCTGCCGCGTTTGCTGACCGATCAACAGCAGTGGTTCGTCACTGGCGCCGGAGTAGCGCTATTGGCGCTGCTCTGCGGTATCTTTGCCAGCGGTGCAAGCCGAAAACGTCGGCAATGGCTAAATTGAGTGAGTCATGAGCGAGCTGTTATTGATTGATGATGACCAGGAGTTGTGCGAACTCCTGAGTAGCTGGTTGAGCCAGGAAGGCTTCCAGGTGCGCGCCTGCCACGACGGCCAGAGCGCCCGCAAGGCGTTGGCCGAAACCGCCCCGGCGGCGGTAGTGCTGGACGTGATGCTGCCCGACGGCAGCGGTCTGGAACTGCTCAAGCAACTGCGCAACGACCACGCCGACCTGCCGGTGCTGATGCTGTCAGCGCGTGGCGAACCGCTGGACCGCATCCTCGGCCTCGAACTGGGCGCCGACGATTACCTGGCCAAACCCTGCGACCCCCGCGAACTGACCGCGCGCCTGCGCGCCGTGTTGCGGCGCAGCCATCCCGCCGCCGTATCGACGCAACTTGAGCTGGGTGATCTGAGTTTCAGCCCGGTGCGCGGCGTAGTCAGCATCGACGAAAAAGAACTGACCCTGACCGTCTCCGAAAGCCGCCTGCTCGAAGCCCTGCTCAAGCAGCCCGGCGAGCCGCTGGACAAACAGGAACTGGCGCAACTGGCCCTCGGCCGCAAGCTGACTCTGTACGACCGCAGCCTCGACATGCACGTCAGCAACCTGCGCAAAAAAATCGGCCCCCACCCCGACGGCCGCCCGCGCATCGTTGCGTTGCGTAGCCGGGGTTACTACTACAGCCTGTAAAACCATCCAGTTTCGTGTACGAGCTGCCCAAGGCGGCGATCTTCAGGCTGCAGGACGCAGAGCGTCCTCGGCTGCATTCCCACGCAGAGCATGGGAACGATCAGATCGCAGCCTTCGGCAGCTTTTACACAGAATTTGTGTAAGGCCGGGCACGAAACGTCTTTACCGAAGCTTTACGCTGCGCTGACCGCCGCTGACCTTGATCTGCGTAATCTGCACTCATCCGGAACGTACCGGGAACGAGACAAGGAGATACACCATGCGCAAGACTCTTATCGCTCTGATGTTCGCTGCCGCTCTGCCAACCGTGGCCATGGCCATGCCGCAGGATGGCGGTCCGCTCGGTGGTCCGCTGGATGGCCCGCGCCACGGCGGTCAGATGCACGGCGGCATGCACGGCAAAGGCCCGTACAGCCAGCTCGACCTGACCCGCGAACAGCGCGAGCAGATTCGCAAGATCATGGGCGAGCAGATGCACGAGCGTAAGCAGGTGGTCGACAAGTACCTGGAAAAACTCTCGCCGGCCGACCAGAAAGCCATGAAGGACGAGATCGCGGCCAACCACAAGAAAGCCGAATCCGATGTCCGTGCATTGCTGAAACCTGAGCAACAGAAGCAATTCGACGAGATCCAGAAGAAACGCGCCGAACGCCGTGCCGAATGGGCCGAGTTCAAGGCCTGGAAAGCGCAGCAGGCACAAAAGGCGCAATAATGGCTTGACCCTGGGCCCGACGACTCACCTCGTCGGGCCTGTTCCATTCAAATCGAATGTGGGAGCGAGCCTGCTCGCGAAGGCGGTGTATCAGCCAGCGATGGTTTGACTGACACTACGTCTTCGCGAGCAGGCTCGCTCCCACATTTGAACGGTGTGATTTTCGAGGAGTTTCTGTGCGTTCACTGTTCTGGCGGATTCTTGCGAGCTTCTGGCTGGCCATCGCTCTGGTAGCCGGGCTGTCGATTCTGCTCGGGCACATGCTCAATCAGGACGCGTGGATTCTCAGCCGCCATCCCGGCCTCAACACGCTGGCGGCAGAATGGACGCAGACCTACGAAACCCAAGGCGAAGAAGCCGCGCAGGACATTCTCGAACAACGTAAACGCCAGTATCACATCGACGTTCAGGTGCTCAACGAAACCGGCGATCCGGTGGTGCGTGGTACCTTCCCGCGCCGCGCCGCAGCATTCGAAGCGCGGCAGAACAACGATGACCGCCGCCTGCCGTGGCGGCGTCTGACCGACGAGATCACCAGTGAAAAAACCGGTGATACCTACCTGTTCATCTACCGCATCCCGCACCCCGAACTCGACGCCTGGCACCGCGAAAGTCTGCTCTGGCCGCTGAGTGCGCTGGGCATCGCGCTGGTGGTGCTGACCCTGTTCAGTTTGCTCGTGACTTTCTCCATCACCCGCCCACTGAGTCGCTTGCGCGGCGCGGTGCATGATCTGGGGCAGACCACATATCAGCAGAACAGCTTGGCGAAACTGGCCAACCGCCGTGACGAATTCGGCGTGCTGGCTACCGACTTCAACCGCATGGGCGCGCGCCTGCAAAGTCTGATCGGCAGTCAGCGCCAGCTGCTGCGCGATGTCTCCCATGAACTGCGCTCACCCCTGGCGCGCCTGCGCATCGCGTTGGCTTTGGCCGAGCGTGCCAACCCGCAAGAGCGCGAGAAACTGTGGCCACGCCTGACCCGCGAATGCGACCGGCTGGAGGCGTTGATCAGTGAAATTCTGGTGCTGGCGCGAGTCGATGCCGACAACGCCAGCGCTGAAGAAGTGGACCTGAATACGTTGCTCGCCACGCTGCAAAAGGATGCGCAGCTCAGCTCCCCCGAGCAGACCGTGCGCCTGCAAGCCGAGCCGCAGTTGAATCTCAAAGGCTGGCCAACGATGATCGAGCGCGCCGTGGACAATCTGCTGCGCAACGCCCAGCGCTTCAACCCGAGCGATCAGCCGATCGAATTGCAGGCTGCGCGGCAGGGAGAGCGGATTGTCATCAGCGTGCGCGACCACGGGCCGGGGGTGCAGACCGAACATCTGAGTCAGTTGGGCGAGCCGTTCTACCGGGCGCCGGGGCAGACCGCTGCCGGGCATGGCCTGGGGCTGGCGATCGCCAAACGGGCGGCAGAACGGCATGGCGGCACGCTGACGCTGGCCAATCATCCGCAGGGCGGCTTTGTGGCGAGTCTGGAATTGCCGTTGGTACCGGGAGTCGTGGTCCAGCCCTGAAAAGCCCCTCACCCCAACCCTCTCCCTGTATGTACCGGAGACATGGTGGACACATTTTCGGAGACATGGTGGACGGTTTTAGATCTTCTTACCTGCCGTCACGATCTGCAAGTTCAAGTCGATTCGAGCGACACGATGTCTACTCCAGTAGACATCGTGGATGCCGTCTTCCGTCGTCTCCCTGATCGCTATGCACCTGCCGTAAAAAGCCTTTCCGATCTTGTATTCCCGGTTTTTCCAGAAGATTTCACCTCCCACCTGTACCTTCCTGACCACATCTGCGTCGTTGTAATCCGGCTCCGCCGGTTGCTCCTGATATTCCCGAGGGCTGCCACTGTAACGAGTCGCCGGCACCGCCATGCCCAGCGCCTGATGAGGGCGCTTCTGGTTGTAGATGTCGCGCCAGGTATCAAACGCCCGTTGTGCGTCGTCGAGATCGGTGAAATACCGGCCTTGCAGGACTTCACTTTTCAGGCTGCGATGGAAGCGTTCCAGTTTTCCCTGAGTTTGCGGGTGATAAGGCCGGGAGTGGCCAACCTTGATGCCCTGGCTCATCAGCCAGACTTCCAGCGCGGTGTAAACGCCAGTCTGATCGCCCCATGGCGAGCCGTTGTCCATCGTCATGCGTAACGGCAAGCCGTAACGTCGAAACGCCCGCATTAGATGGTCCTGAACGGTTTGGCGCTGCTCATTGGCACATGCGGCAATACACAACGAAAAGCGTGAGTGATCGTCCAGTATCGTGAATGGATGACAGCGTCCTTGGCTCAGGCCGAAGTGTCCCTTGAAGTCGATCTGCCATAGATCGTTAGGCGCTTCGTGCTCAAATCGGATAAATGGTTTGATCTCGGCAGCCTTTGGATCAACACGCGAATGACGCTGTAAAACCGCATGCACCGTGCTGACAGAGGGCATCACAGCGCCTTCGTCTTCCAGCACGCGCTTGAGCTTGCGGGCACCCCAAGCCTCGTATTGCTGACTCATGGTCAAAATTTGCTGCTCAACCTCTTCAGCACAACGTTTGGGTGATGTTTTCGGTCGCCGGGACTGATCGTGCAAGCTCTCTGCACCCGAGGTTTCAAACCTGTTGAGCCATTTGTAGGCAGTACTTGGGCTGATATTGAATCGACGGCAAAGCTGCCGAACATTCGACCCTTCTTGCCGAGCTAAACGCACAAACTCTGTACGAAGTTGCATGGTGGATGCCTCTTGCCAGGACACAGGTCATCTCCTTGATGATGAGCAATGTGCCTATTAAAAAGTGTCCACCATGTCTCCGAACACCTGTCCACCATGTGTCCGGTACATACACTCCCGGAGGGAGAGGGGGCCGACCGAGGTGTCTGCCGTTGTGCATCGACCTTATGGATTCGCAGAAACCAGACGTCCGGTATCCCGACGCTGGATTCAGCGAAGGACGCTCAGGTCAGTGTAATTCCAAAGCATCCCCCAATCAGTCCCCTCTCCCTCCGGGAGAGGGCCAGGGTGAGGGGCTTTTGATCTTCAGGCCTTACCTGGCCAGGCGCTGACGAACTCAGCCAGATCAACCTTCTCCGCCACCCGCGGCTCTTTCTGCGGCGTGCCGAGATAGAGAAAAGCGATCACTTCCTCGCCTTCCACCAGTCCCAAACCTTCGGCCACATGCTTCGAGTACGCGAGATCCCCGGTGCGCCACACCGCGCCAATCCCCTGCGCATACGCCGCGAGCAAGATACCGTGGGCCGCACAGCCGGCCGTGAGCAGTTGCTCGGCCTTCGGATATTTCACGTGTTCCTGCAATTTCGCGATGACCACAACCACCAGCGGCGCGCGCAGTGGGCCGTTGCGGGCCTTGTCGATCATCGCTTCGGTGACTTCGCCGCTCTGCTGGCGGGCCGCCTCGGCCAGCAACTCGCCCATTTGCTCACGCGCTGCACCTTCGACGGTCAAAAAGCGGTACGGCTGCAAGTGCCCGTGATCCGGGGCACGCAAGGCCGCGCCGAACAGGGCTTCGCGCTGCTCGGCAGTGGGGGCCGGTTCGACCAGTCGGGGAACGGAAACACGGTTGAGCAACGCGTCGAGAGCCTGCATCGGCCACCTCCTTTGAAAAATGTGCGGCTATTCTAGCTTCATCTGCGCAGCGCCTGCCGGTTTACATGCCTTGCCCCACAGGTAGAATGGCGCCCTTCTCCCATCAGCCCGAGCGGATTTCATGGCGTTGCCGACCTTACGGATCATTGGTTTTATCATCGGCATCTTCCTGATCACCCTGGCTGTGGCCATGGTCGTGCCGATGGCCACGCTGGTGATTTTCGAGCGCACCAGCGACCTGCCGTCGTTCCTCTGGGCGAGCATGATCACCTTTGTCGCCGGCCTCGCTCTGGTGATACCCGGCAGACCCGAACACATTCACCTGCGCCCGCGCGACATGTACCTGCTGACGGTCAGCAGCTGGCTGGTGGTGTGCATTTTCGCCGCGCTGCCGTTTCTGCTGACCCAGCACATCAGCTACACCGACTCGTTCTTCGAAAGCATGTCCGGCATCACCGCCACCGGTTCCACCGTGCTCAACGGCCTGGACAACATGTCGCCGGGGATTCTGATGTGGCGGTCGCTGCTGCACTGGATCGGCGGCATCGGCTTCATCGGCATGGCGGTGGCGATTCTGCCGCTGCTGCGCATCGGTGGCATGCGCCTGTTCCAGACCGAATCCTCGGACCGCTCGGAAAAGGTCATGCCGCGTTCGCACATGGTGGCGCGGTTGATTGTGGCGGCCTACGTCGGCATCACCATTGTCGGCAGCCTGGCGTTCTGGTGGGCCGGGATGAGCCCGTTCGATGCGATCAACCACGCGATGTCGGCTATTTCCACCGGTGGTTTCTCGACCTCCGACCAGTCGCTGGCGAAGTGGACACAACCGGCGGTGCACTGGGTGGCGATCGTCATCATGATCCTCGGCAGCCTGCCGTTCACCCTGTACGTGGCGACGTTGCGTGGCAACCGCCGGGCGTTGATCAGGGATCAACAGGTGCAGGGTTTGCTGGCGATGCTGCTGGTGACCTGGCTGGTGCTCGGCACCTGGTATTGGTGGACCACCAAGCTGCATTGGCTGGAAGCGCTGCGGCATGTGGCGCTGAACGTGACCTCGGTGGTCACCACCACCGGTTTTGCCCTCGGTGACTACAGCCTGTGGGGCAACTTCTCGCTGATGCTGTTTTTCTATCTGGGTTTCGTCGGCGGCTGCTCAGGTTCGACGGCGGGCGGGATCAAGATTTTCCGTTTCCAGGTCGCCTACATCCTGCTCAAGGCCAACCTCAATCAACTGATCCACCCGCGCGCGGTGATCAAGCAGAAGTACAACGGTCACCGCCTCGACGAAGAAATTGTCCGTTCGATCCTGACCTTCTCGTTTTTCTTCGCCATCACCATCTGCGTGATCGCCCTGCTGCTGTCGCTGCTCGGGGTCGACTGGATGACCGCGCTGACCGGCGCCGCCAGCACCGTGTCGGGCGTCGGCCCGGGTCTGGGCGAAACCATCGGCCCGGCCGGCAACTTCGCGACCCTGCCGGATGCGGCGAAGTGGATTCTGTCGTTCGGCATGCTGCTCGGCCGACTGGAGATCATTACGGTGTTTGTGCTGTGTATTCCGGCGTTCTGGCGTCATTGACCGCGTCCGGCACCTGCGTCAGGCGCAAGCGGTACTCGCCGGGCGTGGTGTCGAACCAGCGGCGGAACGCGCGGAAGAAGTTGCTCGGGTCGGCAAAGCCCAGCAGGTAGGCGATTTCCAGCAAGGTCATGCTCGGTTGCGCCAGATATTGTTCGGCCAATTCACGCCGGGTGTCGTCGAGCAATTGCTGGAAACTGGTGCCCTCCTCCTGCAAGCGCCGCTGCAAAGTGCGCTGCGACAGGTGCAGCGTCTGCGCCACGGTGTCACGCTTGGGCTCGCCCTGGGGCAACAAACGACACAGCACCTGGCGTGCCCGGTGCGTCACGCGACTCTCGGAGAACCGCGCCAGATATTCCCCGGCAAAGCGATCATGCAACAGGGCCATGGCTTCATTGGCGGTCGGCAGCGGCGCCTCCATGTCGGCCCGTTCGAAGATCAACGCGTCGTATGGCGCGTTGAACACCAGCGGTGCGTGAAAGGCTTCTTTATAAGGTTGCAGATTTGTCGGCTGATCGCCCTGAACCAACACTTTGACCGGGTGCAGCGGACGCCCCGTCAGCCAGCCGCACAGCGCCAACGCGCAGGCCAGTGACGCTTCGGCGCTCTGCCGGGTCGGCGGCAGATGATCGCCGTGCACGGTGAGAATCAGCGCGTAACCTTCATCGAGCAGGCGAAAGCTCAGGTCAGCGCTTTCGGCAATGATGCGTTGATAGCGCACCAGACGCTGGAAGCCTTCAGCCAGGGTATTGCTCGACATCAGCGCGTAGCCGGCGACATGAAACGAGGCCGGGCGCACCACTTTGCCCATGTTCAGGCCGATCGCCGGGTTGCCGGACACCTCGACCGCGCGCTGCCAGAGCCGGGTCATGGAGTCCTGCGGGAAACGCGCATCCGGATCTTCCAGGGCACTGAAATCCAGCCCCAGTTGCTTGAACAGAACCCGGCAATCCAGGCCGTCCATCTCCAGTGCTTTGACAATCCCCATCGCCCAGCTTGCAGAAGTCGTTCGTTCGCTCATGGTTGTTATTCTTTTACATGACGGGCTGCAGATAACCGCCCTATTTGCGAAGGATACTAAAGTGGCGCCGATTGTCACTGGCCCACGCCAATGATCACTCTAGACTCAAATAAGCTCCCCGCCGAACAACTTGTAGCCAGAACAATCACCACAGAGAGCGCGGTCGTGGAAAACATCAAGCGGTTCAACAGCTTCGCCGAGTTCTATCCGTATTACCTCGCCGAACACAGCAACAGCACCTGCCGTCGTCTGCATTTCATCGGCACTTCTCTGGTCATCTTCATTCTCGCCCTGAGCATCGCCAAAGGCGCCTGGCTGCTGTTGCTCGCGCTACCTCTGGCCGGTTACAGCTTTGCCTGGATCGGCCATTTCTTTTTCGAGAAAAACCGCCCGGCGACGTTTCAGCATCCGCTGTACAGCCTGCTCGGCGATTTCGTCATGTACCGCGACATGATTCTCGGTCGCGTGGCGTTCTGAATGAGGGTCTGCCCATGAATGCCCATGCTCGCTTCACCCATATGAAGGACGGCACCGAGGAAGACTGGGCGATCATCGCCGCTGATTTCAGTGCCTATGCCAGACAGCTGCCGTCGCGGATCCTCGCGCATCTGAAGCTGCTTGAGGGCGACTTCGGCGGGTTCCCGGTGGATCGCCTGACCCACTCGTTGCAAACCGCGACCCGCGCCTTTCGCGACGGGCGTGACGAGGAATACGTGGTCTGCGCGCTGTTGCACGACATTGGCGACACCCTCGGTTCCTACAATCATCCGGACATCGCCGCAGCGATTCTCAAGCCGTTCGTGAGTGCGGAAAATCTGTGGATGGTGGAGAAGCACGGCATCTTTCAGGGCTATTACTTCTTTCATCACCTGGGCATGGACCGGCATTTGCGCGAGCAATTCAAGGATCATCCGCAGTTCCAGGCCACTGCCGAATTTTGCGCCAAGTACGACGCGGCGGCGTTTGATCCGGCGTATGACACGCTGCCGCTGAGTTTCTTCGAGCCAATGATGGAAAGGCTGTTTGCGCAGCCGAAGAACTCGATCTACAAGGCTGCGATGCAAGAACACAGCCCGGCCTGAGAACAAATGTGGGAGCGAGCCTGCTCGCGAAAGCGCTGTATCAGGCACAGAAGTTTCGTCTGACGCTACGCCTTCGCGAGCAGGCTCGCTCCCACAGGGTACTTTTTCGCTCAGGCGATTTCGGCAACTTTGGCGGCTTTCAATTCCGCCTCCCGCGCCTGCGCATCCGCCAGTCGATACAGCTCGATCGTGCCATCCCAATGCTCGATCAGCGCTGTGCACGATTCGACCCAGTCGCCGCAATTGAGGTAGTCCACCTCGCCCACCTTGCGAATCTCGGCATGGTGAATATGCCCGCAGACTACGCCATGCAGTCCGCGCTTCACACATTCGTGGGCGATGGCTTCTTCAAAGTCGCTGATGAAACTCACCGCAGTCTTCACTTTATGTTTCAGATAGGCCGACAGGGACCAGTAACCATAGCCATAACGCGCGCGCCAGTGATTGAGCCAGCGGTTGAGCGTCAGGGTGAATTCATAAGCCGAGTCGCCGAGAAACGCCAGCCAGCGGTGATAACGGGTGATCACATCGAACTGATCGCCGTGAATCACCAGCAAATGCCGGCCATCGGCGGTGACATGCACCGCTTCGTCGACCAACTGGATATTGCCCAGAATCAGCTTCGAATAGCGCCGCAGGAATTCGTCATGGTTGCCGGTGACGTAGATCACCTCGGTGCCGCGCTTGCTCATGGTCAGCAGACGGCGGATGACGTTGGTGTGGGCTTGCGGCCAGTACATGCCGCTGCGCAGTTTCCAGCCATCGATGATGTCACCGACCAGATAAACCTTGTCGGCGTGGTAGCCCTTGAGAAATTGCGACAAGTGCTCGGCCTGGCAATCCCGCGTGCCCAGGTGCACATCGGAGATCCACAGGGTTCGCACCCGTTGTTTGCGGCTGGGTCGGGCGAGCTCGGCGCTGGTCATGGGCAACCCTCTGCGATGTTTTCGCCAGCTTGCGCGCGCCCGGTTAATCGACCGTGACAGGCGTGCGTCAGTCGTGTGACAGCGCACATCGTTCAAAATTGAGGAATCGGATGACAGACGCGACGGCGACAGCGATTTAGACTGGCGCTCTTTTGATCATCGTTCCCACGCTCCTGCGTGGGAACGATCATCGCGTTTGATATAGAAGGATTGCAATGACTCCGCGTACTGCCCTCGGCGCCCTGCATATTGGCGCTTTGATGTTCGGCCTGACCGGTGTGTTCGGCAAACTCGCTGCCGCATCGCCGGCGATCATCGTGTTCGGCCGCGCCGCCTTCGCCGTGCTCGCGCTGGCCTTCTTCGCTCGATTTGCCAGTCAGAGCGGCTGGCAAAAACTACAGGCGCTGGACTGGCGACGGTTGGCGCTGAGCGGCGTGTTGCTGGCTGGGCACTGGGTGAGTTTTTTCGTATCGGTGAAGATCGCCGGGGTGGCCATCGCCACCTTGGGCTTTGCCAGTTTCCCGGCGTTCACGGTGATTCTCGAAGGACTGATCTTCCGCGAACGCATCCGCCCCAATGAAATCGTTCTGGTGGTATTGGTCAGCATCGGTCTGGTGCTGGTGACGCCCGCATTTGATCTGGGCAGCGGCGCGACCGTCGGCCTCCTTTGGGCGGTGTTGTCCGGCCTGTTGTTTTCCCTGCTGTCGCTGACCAACCGCGCCAGTTCCGGACGCATCCCGGCGGTGCAGGCGGCGTTGTGCCAGAACGTCGTCGTGGCGCTGTGTCTGTTGCCGGTCGCGGCACCGCAGTTGAGTCAGGTTCGAGCGCTGGACTGGTTGTGGATCGCCCTGCTCGGGGTGTTTTGCACGGGCGTGGCGCACAGCCTGTTCGTCGCCAGTCTGGCGGTAATCAAGGCGCGCACCGCGGCGGTGGTGTTCGCCATGGAGCCGGTTTACGGCATCACCCTCGCCTGGCTGCTGTTCAGTGAAACCCCGACACTGCGCATGCTCATCGGTGGCGCGTTGATCATCATCGCTATCGTAGTGTCGGCGCGGATGTCAGGCTCGGCCGACAAGAAAACCGTCGCCGCCGAGGCCGCTTCTCACTGAGTGCGGTCGTTGTGGCCGAGGTCGCGGTCAGGATCGATCTGATCGCGCACTCGCTGCTTCAATACCTTGGCCTCGGGGAAACCATCGTCGGCCTTGCGCTCCCAGATCTGCACGCCCGCGCAGGTGATGTGAAACACCCCGCCGGTGCCCGGCACCAATGACACTTTGCCCAGATCGTCAGCGAAGGTGCTGAGCAGCTCCTGGGCCAGCCACGCCGCGCGTAGCAGCCACTGGCATTGAGTGCAATAAGTGATGACAACTTCGGCTTTGGCGACGGTCATGATCGCTGAAACTCCTGAGACAGAGGGCGCCGCTATAATAGCCGGCTTTACCGCTTGCCCCGAGACTCACAATGCGCCGTTTGCTGTTTTGCCTGCTGCTTGGTTTCCTTCCCCTGCTGGTTCACGCCAGTGAAGCGCCACGACCGAAAGTCGGCCTGGTGCTGTCCGGCGGTGCTGCGCGTGGGCTGGCGCACATCGGCGTGCTCAAGGCGCTGGAAGAACAAGGCATCAGGATCGATGCGATTGCCGGTACCAGCATGGGCGCGGTGGTCGGTGGGCTGTACGCCTCGGGCTACAAGATCGATGAACTGGAAAAACTAGCCCTGAGCATCGACTGGCAAGCGGCGCTGTCCGACGCCCCGCCGCGTGAGGACGTGCCATTTCGACGCAAGCAGGACGACCGCGACTTTCTGGTGAAACAGAAACTGAGCTTCCGCGACGACGGCAGTCTCGGCCTGCCATTGGGGGTGATTCAGGGCCAGAACCTCGCACTGTTGCTGGAAAGCCTGTTGGCGCACACCAGCGACACCCGCGACTTCGACAAACTGCCGATCCCGTTTCGCGCCGTAACCACCGACATCGCCAATGGCGAAAAAGTGGTGTTTCGCAAAGGCCACCTGCCGCAAGTGATCCGCGCGAGCATGTCGATCCCCGCAGTGTTCGCCCCGGTCGAGCTCGACGGGCGCCTGCTGGTGGACGGCGGCATGACCGACAACATCCCGCTGGATGTCGCGCGGGAGATGGGCGTCGACATCGCCATCGTCGTCGATATCGGCACGCCGCTGCGCAACCGCAAGCAACTGACCACGGTGGTCGATGTGCTCAATCAGTCGATCACCCTGATGACCCGGCGCAACTCCGAAGAACAACTGGCGACTCTGCATGCCAATGACGTGTTGATCCAGCCTGCGCTGGCCGCGTTCGGCGTGACCGACTTCGGCAAGGCTCAAGAGATGATCGACGCCGGTTACCGCGCCACACGGGTCCTCGATGCGCGGCTGGCGCAGCTGAAGCCGACTCAAACCCAGGACGCGGAATTGAACGCCGCCCGCCAGCCTGGTCAGCGCACGCCGATCATCACCGCGATCCGGGTCGAAAATGACTCGAAGGTCGACGATGACGTGATCCGCTATTACATCCGCCAGCCGATCGGCGCGCCGCTGGACCTGGGCCGCCTGCATTCGGACATGGGCACGTTGTACGGCCTCGATTACTTCGATCAAGTGCGTTACCGCGTGGTGCATAAAGGCCAGGATCACACCCTGGTCATCAGCGCCAGCGGCAAGCGCAGCGGTACCGATTACTTGCGGGTCGGTTTGAATCTATCGGACGACATGCGCGGCGACAGTGCTTTCAATCTTGGCGCCAGTTATCGCGTCAATGGCATCAACCGCCTCGGCGCGGAATGGCTGACCCGCGCGCAGATCGGCGACAAGCAGGAGCTGTACAGCGAGTTTTATCAGCCGCTGGACGTCGGCTCTCGCTACTTCGTCGCGCCCTATGGGTCGTTCGAGGCGCAGAACGTTGACTCGGTGCTGGATAACGATCCGATCGCCCAGTATCGCGTCGAGCGCTACGGCTTCGGTCTCAACCTCGGCCGGCAGATCGGTAACAACGGTGAAGTGCGACTCGGCGTTGGGCAGGCCTGGGGCAAGGCTGACGTGCGCATCGGTGATCAGGATCTGCCGAGCGAAAGTTTCAACGAAGGCTTCTACACCGTGAAGTATTCCTACGACTCTCTGGACAACGTCTACTTTCCACACGAGGGCAAGGACGTCAGCCTGACCTTTACGCAATTCGAACCGGGACTGAGCTCGGACACGCGCTATCGTCAATGGGAAGTGAATTTCGACAAGGCCATGAGCCACGGGCCGGATACGCTGATACTCGGCGGGCGCTACGGTCGGACGCTGGACGATGCCAACGTGGTGACTTCGAGCTTCCTGCTCGGCGGCGCGCGGCAGTTGTCGGGGTTCCGTGAGGATGCGCTGTCCGGGCAGAACGTCAGCCTGATGCGCGCGGTGTACTACCGCCGCCTGACGCCGCGCTCGTACCTGCCGCTGGACTTCCCGCTGTACGCCGGCGCCTCGCTGGAACGCGGTCGGGCGTGGAACAACGACAATGAATTCGACAGCGGCTACATCAATGCCGCGAGTGTGTTTATCGGCTTCGACACGCCGCTGGGGCCGTTGAATTTCACTTATGGGTTGAATGATGCGGATGAGCAGGCGGTTTACCTGAATCTGGGGCAGACGTTCTGACGCCTTCGCGAGCAGGCCCGCTCCCACAGGGAAAGCACATTCCATTGTGGGAGCGAGCCTGCTCGCGAAAGCGGTCTCGGATGAACACGAAATCCATTGGCGCTCAGCGAATCCCCGCCAACAACGTCCTCGCGGTTTGCTTCAACGGCTCGTCCCCTTCCTTGAGCAATTCATTGAGCAGCGCGATCGCACTGTCGATGTCGCCGTCGTCGATACAGGTTTGCGCCTGTTCGAGCTTGCCGGCGGCTTCGGTGTCGGTTTCGGTGGAATCGGGTAATTGCAGATCCAGAGGTTCCAGCACCAGCGACGGCTCGGGATCGCCGAACTCATTGAGGAAGTCGTCGTCGAGCGGCTGGGCGTCGGGTTCGGGGATCCATTCAAGCTCGGCTTCTTCGCCAGATTGAGCCTGTGGCAGTTCGAAATCGACAGGTAGCATCGACAGGCTGGTGCCCAGCGCCGGATCATCGACCGGCGGTGAGGCGGCATCAGCGCGGCTGTCGTTCAGATCCCAATTTGCATCCATCGACAGCTCGCCCAGATTCAATTCGAAATCATCCTCGAGAGCGCTGGGCGACGCTGCAAGCGGCGCGACTGCGGTCGCTGCCGTGGCCACGGGCAGTTCGGGTGCGGTAGGCGTTGCTGCAAATGCCGCCGGTGCGGCGCCTGCCAGTTTTGGATGGCGAGCGCGGATTTCAATCAGTTCACGGTCATCGACGTCAAGGCCACGCAGGCGGTTTTCCTGCTGTTCAAAAGCGCCACTGTCACCTTGGCGCCCAAGAACCTCCAGCAACTGCAGACCGAGATCGATGCGTTCAGGCTCCTTGTGCAAGGCATCGCGCAGCAGCCCGGCCGCTTCGCTGAGTCGGCCGTAGGCCAGATAGATGCCCACGGCCTCAAGCACGTCGCCGGCACCGGGCTCGTCGCGATGATCGGCGGCCGCGTGCGCACCGACAGATTGTTGAAGCTCGGGCTCGTCGACGTCTTCTTCGGCGTTCACAGGCAATAGCGGCGTCGGCGTGCCATCGGCTGTCGAACGTTGCTGACGGCGACGTATGAGCAACGCAGCCAGCACGCCCAGCAGCAATATCAGTCCGCCGAGCAGCGGCCAGTTCACGCCATCGTCTGCCGCCTCTACCGGGGCTGAAGCCGCGGCCGGAGCCGGCGCGACCACGGGTGGTGGCGGTGGCTTCTGCACTTCGGCCAGACGGGTTTGCAACTCCTCGATCTGCTTCTTGCCGTCGGCTATTTGCACTTGCTGCTCTTGCAGCCTGAGGTTCTGTTCGTCGAGGGTCTTTTGCAGTTGCTGGGTGAGCAGCACACTGGCGGCCAGCTGCTCGGCCTGCGTATCGTTGGCACGTGCCGTTGGCGTTGGCGGCACAGGCGCGGCAGTGCGTTTGCCCTGGGCAGCCTGGGGCGGTGCGGTAACCGGTTCGACGGTTGGAAATTCAGAGGATTGCGGGCGCGGATCCGGCTCGTCGGTGGCGGGCACGATGCCCGGCGAACCCGGCGGGTCGATCAGCACCGTGTACTCGCGCAGCAGACGGCCGTTGGGCTGATCGAGTTGCACGAGGAAATTCAGGAAAGGTTCGTTGACCGGTTTGCCGGACGTCACCCGAATCATCTGGCGGCTGCCGCGCAGGATCGGGGTGAACTTGAGGTCATTGAGAAAGAACACCCGCTCGACGCCGGCCCGGCCGAATTCATCCGCCGAAGCCAGGCTGGCCGAGAGATCGTTTTGCGTCAACGTGCCGACATCGACCAGCGCGATGTCGGCCTTGAACGGCTGATTGAGGGCTGAGTGAACAGTAATTTCGCCCAACCCCAACGCCATCGACCAGGTCGAATAGCTGAATACGCCAGCGAGCAGCAGCCATTTGGCGCCCTCGCGCAGCACGTGCCGACTTGCGAGCATGAGCATCCCTTAAATAAGCAAAACCGGTTTCTATGCGTTCGCACATCCGGTACGAACACGATATTGCCCAGTAGTTCTTATAGTCGGCTCAGCGCGATCTCTCAAAAAATCACTGGCGGGATGTGCCTCAAGATTTTTCCAGGTTGGCCAGAATGTGACCGTGGACGCGCATGCACACCTTCAAATCCGCCTCGTCGACGCCCTCGAACAATTCGTGGCGCAACTGTGTGGCAATGGTTTCGATCTGTTCGATCAGGGGCAGCGCAGGTGCGCAGAGCACGATTTTTTTCGCCCGGCGGTCTTCCATCACTGACTGGCGTTGCACCAGTCCCTGGTTTTCCAGACTATCAAGCAAGCGCGCCAGGGTCGGGCCTTCGACGCCGACACTCTGCGCCAGTTCGCGTTGGGTCGGTGCCTCTTCAAAACGCGCCAGATGCAGCAGCACCAGCCAGCGCGCCTGCGACAGGCCCAGCCCGGCGAGACGACGATCCAGTTCGGCACGCCAGCCACGAGACATCTGGGCCAGTTGCATACCAAAGCGATGTTGATCGGTTAACGGCATAAAACACTCACGGTTAGACTGAAAATACGGAAAATCTAATTATTAGTCAGCTAAGCATGGGCGGCAGTTATAGGCAAGAGTCGCTCTGTACTGAATCGTTACAACTGCGCAAAGATCAAAAGCCCCTCACCCTAGCCCTCTCCCAGAGGGAGAGGGAACCGATTGGGGGATGTTTTGAAAATTCGCCGACCTGACAGCGCTTCGTTGAATCCATAATCGGCTTGACCTGCCTGGTCGATGTACGTTGCGAAAGCCCCTACCCTAGCCCTCTCCCAGAGGGAGAGGGAACTGATTGGGGACGCTGCAGAAATACACTGAGCTGAACGATCCGCTGTGAATCCACAATCGACTCGGTCTTGCAGGTCGATGTCTGACGCAAGACACCGCGGTTGGCCCCCTCTCCCTCTGGGAGAGGGCTGGGGTGAGGGAAAGGGCCAGATTACATCTCGAATTCAGACTGCAACGCCGCCCGCACGCAATACAGCACGCCTTCCGGTACTCGCCCGGCAAACAACTCAGCCACTTCAGCGACCGACGGCAACTCGCCCTCACCATCGAGGAATGCGTCCTGCACTTCGCCCATCAACTCCTCAGGCAAGTCCAGCGCCTGCTCCAGCGACAATTGCTGCTTGCCGATGGCTTCGGCGAGCATGGCGTAGACGTTTTTCTCCGAGCACTGCAACTGCCCGGCGATCTGCAGCGGCGTCATGCCGGCGCGGGCCAGGGTGATCAGCTCGTGACGGACATCGGCGACCACCTTCGGCGCCTCCGCCTCGCCGCCGAGCACTTCGAGGAAGGCTTCGCCATAGCGTTCCAGCTTGCGCGCGCCGACGCCGCTGACCCGGGCCATTTCCGCCAGAGACGTCGGCTGGCTGCGGAGCATTTCCAACAACGTCGAGTCGGGGAAGATGACGTACGGCGGCACGCCGTGTTCTTCGGCCAATTTGCGCCGCAGTGCGCGCAAGGCTTCCCACTGTTCGCGTTCCTCGCCGCGCACCAGTTGGCTGGCCTGGCTCTTGCTGCCGGTTTTGGCAGTGACTTGCGGTTTCAGGTCGCGGCGCAGTTCCAGTTTCACTTCGCCTTTGAGCAAAGGCCGGCAACTGTCGTTAAGACGCAGACCGCCATAACCCTCGTGATCGACATCGGCCAACCCACGCGCCACCAACTGGCGGAACAGCGAGCGCCACTCGCTCTCGCTCAACGCCTTGCCCACACCAAACACCGACAAATGCTGGTGGCCAAAGCTGCGCACCTTTTCGTTGTCCTTGCCCAGCAACACGTCGACCAGATGACCGACGCCATAGCGCTGGCCGGTGCGGAAAATCGCCGACAACGCCTGACGTGCAGGCTCGGTGGCGTCCCAGGTCTGCACGCCGTCGACACAGTTGTCGCAATGCCCGCACGGTTCGGGCATGTCTTCGTCGAAATAGGCCAGCAACGCCTGCCGGCGGCAGCGGGTCTCTTCGCACAGCGACAGCATCGCGTCGAGCTTGTGCTGCTCCAGACGCTTGTGCCGCTCGTCGCCTTCGGAGTTCTGCAGCATCTGCTTGAGCATCACCACGTCTTGCAGACCGTAAGCCATCCACGCATCCGCCGGCAGACCGTCACGCCCGCCGCGCCCGGTTTCCTGGTAATACGCTTCGAGGGATTTAGGCAGATCAAGGTGCGCGACGAAGCGTACGTTGGGCTTGTCGATGCCCATGCCGAATGCCACCGTGGCAACCATGATCAGGCCTTCCTCGTTGAGGAAGCGCTTCTGGTGATAGGCGCGCAGATCATTGGGCAGACCGGCGTGATACGGCAGCGCCGGGAAGCCCTGCTCGCTGAGGAACGCCGCAACCTCTTCGACCTTCTTGCGCGACAGGCAATACACGATGCCGGCATCGCTGCGCCGCTCGGCCAGGAACGCCAGCAACTGTTTGCGCGGCTGCTCCTTGGGCACGATGCGATAGAAGATGTTTGGGCGGTCGAAGCTCGACAGGAAGCGCTCGGCGTTCTGCAGGTGCAGGCGATCGACGATTTCTTCGCGGGTGCGCTTGTCGGCGGTCGCGGTGAGGGCAATGCGCGGAACGTTGGGGAACAGCTCTGCCAATTGACCCAGTTGCAGGTATTCGCGGCGGAAGTCGTGGCCCCATTGCGACACGCAATGCGCTTCGTCGATGGCGAACAGGGCGATTTCCAGGCTTTGCAGGAATGCCAGCATGCGCGGCTGCACCAGACGCTCCGGTGCGAGATAGAGCATCTTCACTTCGCCGCGCTTGATCCGCAGAGCGAGATCGCGCTGCTGCTCGGCACTCAGCGTGGAGTTCAGCGCAGCGGCGGCGACGCCCAGTTCTTCAAGGGTGGCGACCTGATCGTCCATCAGTGCGATCAGCGGTGATACCACTACCGCCAGACCTTCACGCAACAGCGCTGGCACCTGGAAGCACAACGACTTGCCGCCACCGGTAGGCATCAGCACCAGCGCATCACCGCCGCTGGCCACGCGCTCAATGATCGCACCCTGACGGCCACGGAAACTGTCGTAGCCGAAGATGTCCTTGAGGACGCGTTGAGCCTGTTCGAGCATAAAAACTCCAAAAATCTACCGATACATCCCTGCTCAGGCTGGTTCAGAGCAGCTTCGGCTGCTTAAACAAAACGTAAGAACACATTGCATGACCAGCGCAGCGCCAGCAGGGATCGCAAAACGCGGCAGTATACCCGAGGCCTTCGCCGCAGAGGGTGCCGCTGAGAAGACACTGGTAAACCTGCCACACACAAAACCCTGTGGGAGCGAGCCTGCTCGCGAAAGCGACCTGTCAGTCGATGCAAAAGTGCCTGATACACCGCCTTCGCGAGCAGGCTCGCTCCCACAGGGTTATTCATCTTCCCAGTAAGGCCGGTAATTCGGGCAAATCTGCCAAGCGGCTGGCTAGAGCGCGCAAGAAGGCCTAGAATTCCCGCATTGTTTATTCCCCAAGGTAGCCCCGTAATGTCCTTCGCTGAGCAACTGACCCGCCTGCAAGTCTTCCTCGACGCCGACGAGCTGCACGACGAGGCGCTGGATTACGTCGCCGCCCACGGTTACCTGACCGCGCTGTCGATCTGCTCCGAAGACGTTCCGGAGCGCGAGTGGATCGACGCGCTGTTCGCCGAAGAGCCGCATTACGCCGACGAAGCCCAGCGCGCCGAAATCGAAGCCACGCTGATCGGCCTCAAAGCGCACATCGCTCGCCAACTGGCCTCGGATGAAGAATTCGAATTGCCGTGCGAACTGGATCTGGGCGAAGAGCCGGACGACTCCGAACTGCGTGGCTGGTGCATCGGTTTCATGGAAGGCGTGTTCCTGCGCGAAGCGGCCTGGTTCGAAACCGCCGAAGAAGAAGTCAGCGAAATGCTCCTGCCGATCATGGTCGGTTCCGGCCTGTTCGACGAGCAGCCAGAGTTCGAAGACATCGCCAAGGACGCCAACCTGATGGACGACATGATCGTGCAGATCCCGGAAGCCCTGACCGCGCTGTACCTGCTGTGCCAGGCACCCGACGAAAAACCGGCGATCCTCAAGCCACGCCATCACTAAGAACCGGCCTATGGACAACCCCATAGGCAACCGCCCCCTGATGTTGCGCTACGTCCTGCTGGCCATCGGCTGGCTCAGCGTGGCATTGGGGGTGATCGGCATCTTCCTGCCGATCCTGCCCACCACCCCCTTCCTCCTGCTCGCCGCGGCCTGCTTCGCGCGCAGTTCTCCTCGCTTCTATCGCTGGCTGGTCGAACACCCACGCCTCGGGCCATGGATCCGCGACTACCTCGAAGGCAACGGCATCCCGCTCAAAGGCAAGGTCTACGCGATCGGACTGATGTGGGTGAGCATTCTGTTCTCGTGTTATCTGGTGCCGCTGGTTTGGGCGCGGGGGTTCATGCTGACCAGTGCGGTGCTGGTGACGGTTTATATTGTGCGGCAGAAGACGTTGCGCAAATCCTGACACATGCCGTTAGCAGTGAGCAGGTATTCACCTGTCGATGATCTCCCACATTGCAACTCCTTCCACTGTGGGAGCGAGCCTGCTCGCGAAGACTGACGTGTGAGTAACGCAGTACCATCAGGCAGAAAAAAACCGCCGTCCCTATGAGCTGGACGGCGGTTTTTTTGTTTCAGACGGCGCTTACACCGTATCCACCTTCAACGAATGATCATTAAGCATCCCGCTGATGATCGTCGCCGTGTCATGCCCTCCAGCCACCATGCCGCCCGCCCCCGGTGTCACACCGTAGTGGCTGGCAAGGTTGACGCCGGCAAGGTCGATGGTCTGGTTCGGCGTGGCGCCGGCCATGGCGCTGACGTCGATGCTGGTCATCACCGAGGCGCCGCTGCCGCTGACGGTGAAGTGCAGGTAGTCATCGAGCGACGCGGTGCTGGCGTTTTCGCCTTGCAGCAGTTGTGACAGGTCGAGCTTGTCGGTGCCGGGGGTGAAGTCGGTGATCAGGTCGTGGCCACTGTTGCCCTTGAGCCACTGGAAGGTGTCGGCCCCTGCCCCGCCCGTCAGCGTATTGTTGCCCATGCCACCGATCAGCAGATCATCGCCAGCGCCACCGTTGAGAAAGTCGTTGCCGAGGCCGCCGTTGATCACGTTGTTGTTGCCGTCGCCGGTGAGGCTGTCATTGAAGTTCGAGCCGAGTAGGTTTTCGATGCCGGTCAATGTGTCGGTGCCGGCGCCGAGGGTGTTCTGCGCACCGAGCAGGCCGAGATTGACGGTGACAGCGGCCGTGGCGTGGGCGTAGCTGGCGGTGTCGCTGCCAGTGCCGCCGTCGAGCAGATCGTTGCCGGCGCCGCTGTAGAGCAAGTCGTTACCGCCGTCGCCGTGCATTTCGTTGTTGCCGGAGCCTGCGCTGAGCACGTCGTTGCCTTCGCCGGCGTTGATCACATTGTTGCCGCTGCCCGCTACCAACACATCGTCGCCAGCAGTGCCGGTCAGGGTGTGGCCGTCCTGATAGCTGATGCTGATGTTGGCCGTGTCGCTGCCGCCGTGGTTGTCGTTGGCGGTGTAGGTGCCGTGGTAGTCCGGCGTGATGTCGTGGGCCCCCGCATAGTTGAGGGTCATGGTCAGTTGGTAGTTTTCCGCGGCGTTGGGGTTGCCGCCGCTGTTACCAATATTGGTGATGTGGATCTGGTAGACGCCATCCGCCGAGGCGCTGAGGGTCTGGCCGTCCGCCAGCGCCATCCAGGCACCGCCATTGAGCGAATACTCCATGCTGATCTTACCGGCCCCCAGATTGTGATCCAGATTGAGGGTTTCGCCCTGGCGCAGGTGGACGGTGATGCGGTCCTCGTCGTTGGCATTGCTGTTGCTCACCATGCCGAGATAACCGCTGACCACCAGCACGGCGGTCATGGTCGCGGCATTGGCGCTGAAGGCGCTGCGCACATTGGCCAGGTTCTGGTTGGCCGCATTATTGTTCTGCCCAGTGAAACCGATCAGGCCGGTACCGGTGAAGTCCGCCGCTTTCGAGACCCAACCGGTGTTGAAACTGGTTGGCGTAGCGTTGAGGGTGTCGCCGTTCGGATCGCTGTCATTGGCCAGCAGCAACTCACCCGGCACCACGATGTTGCCCGACAGCACGTTGGTGATGACGTGATCGTCCATCGCCACCGGTGGCGCGTTGGGAATCACTTTTACCGTCAGGGTGGAGCTGGCCAGATCGCCGTCGTTGTCGCTGACGGTGAAACCGATGTTTTCGGTGATGACCACGGCGGTGGTTTTCTGCGAGGTGTAGCTGTATTCGCCGGTATCGAGGTTGACCACCAGCGTGCCGCTGTTGTTGGTGGCGATACTGACGGTGTTGTTGGCGGTATTGAAAGTGCCGTGATTGGCGCCGCCGCTCGCGGTCAACGAACCCTGGCCGCTGAGGGCTTTCGGGTCGTAGGTGTAGGTGGTGCCGTCGACTACGATCGACTTGATGAAACCGCCATCGGCGCCGAACGAACCACCGTCACCCAGCAGCGAACCGGTGACCGGCGCGCCTTGAACAGTGCCGGACAGCACCGAGTTGAGCTGGTTGAGATCGGTGACCACCACGGCGTTGGTGTTGGTGTGGCTGATGCCATCGTAGGCCAGCGGATCGAGGTAGGCGTTGCTTACGCCGTCACCCAGGCCGATGGCGTAGTTCTTGATGTTGTTGGCATCGAGGAAGTTTTTCAGCGCGGCCTCGTCAGCCGTGCCGATGTCGCCCTCGTTGGGCTTGCCGTCGGAGAAGAAGTAGCCGACGTTCTGCGCCCCGGTGAGCTTGCCCGAGGTGTTGAACGCGGTCTGCATCACCGCCACGGCGGCATCGTAGTTGGTACCGCCGCCGGCATTCAGACCGGCAAGCAGCGTCTTGGCGGTGGCGACATCGACCCACACCGTGGTGCGGTCGGCGGCATTGCTGCTGAACGTCACCAACTGCACTTTCACATCGCCCAGATCATCGTACTTGTCGAGCAAGGCGCCAATGGCCTGCTTGGCCAGCGCCAGCCGCGACAGGCCCGGCACGCCAGAGGGATCGGCCATGCTGCCGGAGATGTCGAGGACGATGAGAATGTTCGAATCTATCTCCACTGCGGTTACCGAGCGATCCGAGGCAACGGCTTTCGGTATGTCGTCGACGATGTTGACCACGAGGGTGCTGGTGGTGCTGTTGCCCAGCGCATCGGTGGCTTTGTAGGTGAACGTTTCGCTGAGGGTGTTCGGCCCGTCGTTGGCGCTCGGCGCGGTTTTCGGTGCCGAGGTCAGCGTGTAGGTGTAGGTGCCGTCGGCGTTGAGCTGCAGTTGCCCGTAGCTGCCGGTGGCGTTGCCGACCAGGGTGTACGTGATCGCGCCGCTGCCGCCACTGACCGAACCGACCAGCGTGCCGCTGGCGGTTTCGCCGGTGTTGCCCGGTTCGCTGCCGGTGACTGTGCCGGGGGCGAGATCCTGGCCATCTTTGGTGAGATCCAGAGCATTTTCGTAGACGGTGACGTCAGTGTCGCTGACGGCGATCAGGCAGCTGTTGTGCACATCGATGGTGATGGTGGTGGTGCTTTCGTCACCGTCGGAATCGCGCACGGTGTAGGTGAAAACATCCACCGCGCCCGGGCCGTTCACCGCGTTGGGATTGCTGTGATAAACGGCATTGCCGTTGGCGTCGAGGGTGAGGTAACCGTAGCTGCCGTTGATCTGCGAATTCAACCCCCCAATGGCCGATGTCGAAGTGTCGGCACCGGCGCGCACGCCGACCACTGCGCCGCTAACCGCGGGGCCATCCGCGCCGCCGATATCGTTGTTGAGTACGTTGCCGCTGACGCTGCCGCCCTCCGCCACCGAAGCCGCGTCCGCATGCGCAGTCGGCAAATCATCGACGATGTTGACGTTGATCTGCCCGCTGGCGGTGCTGCCATCGGTGTCAATGGCCACCACGGTGAAGTTCTCCGTGACGCTGTTGGCACCGTTGGCGCTCGGATGGCCTTCGTTATCCACCAGGGTGTAGCTGTAGCTGACCACGCCAGTGGCAGGGTCGTAACCAGTAATGGTGAACGTGCTGCCCAGCGGCGAGACCACGGATTGCGGCAAACCGGTGGCGACGCCGTTGCTAATCACCGCGATGCCGCCGACAGTCAGGGTTTGCAAGCCATCGAGGGCGGTCACGGTGAAGCTGCCGCTCTGGGTCAGCGCCGACGTATTGGGGCTGCTGCCGTCGCCGAGGTTTTTCTCGTAGACGGTGATTTCGCCGCCCTTCACGTCGAGGCCGTCGAGGCACACCGGATCGTCGTTGTTATGGATGTTCAGCACCAGGTTGGCGGTGCTGGTGTCGCCGTCCGCGTCGGTGATGGTGTAGGCGAAGGTTTCCGTGCCGTTGCCGCCGCCCTGGAGGTTTTTGAAGTCGTCGT
Source organism: Pseudomonas iranensis (assembly GCF_014268585.2). NCBI lineage: Bacteria > Pseudomonadati > Pseudomonadota > Gammaproteobacteria > Pseudomonadales > Pseudomonadaceae > Pseudomonas > Pseudomonas iranensis. Next base: position 1,807,652 of record NZ_CP077092.1, on the reverse strand, counting down.
CGTTGGCGTCCAGCGTGTAGGTGTAAGTGCCGTTGGCGTTGAGCACCAGCGTGCCGTAAGTGCCAGTGAAAGTACCGGCGGTTACCGGGCCGCTGGCGACGCGGTCGGCGCCCTGCACGTCGTTGTCGAGGACGTTGCCGGTCAGGGTCACCTGGGCTTCTGTTGCGCTGTCGGCATTGCTGTCATTCAGCGCCTTCGGCACGTCATCGACGATGCTCACAACGATCGTGCTGGTGACGACATTGCCCAGCGAATCGGTGGCCTGATAGGTGAAGGTTTCGCTCAGGCTGTTGGCGCCGTCGTCGGCGTGCGGCGTAGTGGTCGCTGGCGAAGTGAGCGTGTAGGTGTAAGTGCCATTGGCATTGAGAACGATCTGCCCGTAGTTGCCGGTAGCACTGCCAACCAGCGCATAACTGATCGCGCCGACCGCACCGGTGACCGAGCCGACCAGGGTGCCGGAGGCGGTTTCGCCAGTGCTGTTCGGATCGCTGCCGACCACGCTGCCCGCTGCCAGATCCTGGCCGTCCTTATTCAGGTCGAGGGCTTTTTCGTAAACGGTGACGTCAGTGTCGCTGACCGCTTTCAGGCAGCTGTTGTAGACGTCAATGGTGATGGTCGTGGTGCTTTCGTCACCGTCGGCATCGCGCACGGTGTAGGTGAACACATCCACCGCGCCCGGGCCGTTCACCGTGTTCGGATTGCTGTGATAAACGGCGTTACCGTTGGCATCAAGCGTGAGGTAGCCGTAGGTGCCGTTGATCTGCGAATTGAGCCCGCCGATGGCCGACGTCGAAGTGTCGGCACCGAAGCGCACGCCGACCACTGCGCCGGTAACCGCCGGGCCATCCGCGCCACCGATATCGTTGTTGAGTACGTTACCGCTGACAGTACCGCCCTCCGCCACCGAAGCCGCGTCCGCATGCGCGGTCGGTAAATCGTCGACGATGTTGACGTTGATCTGGCCGCTGGCGGTACTGCCATCGGTGTCCGTCGCGACGACGTCGAAGTTCTCGGTGAGGCTGTTGGCGCCGTTGGCGGTTGGATGAGCTTCGTTGTCGGCCAGGGTGTAGCTGTAGCTGACCACGCCGGTTGCCGGGTCATAACCGCTGATGGTCAAGGTGCTGCCCAGCGGTGTGACGATTGATTGCGGGAAGCCTGCGGCCACGCCATTGGTGATCACGGCAATGCCACCGACTGTGAGGGTCTGCAGACCATCGAGAGCGCTGACGGTGAAAGTGCCGTTCTGGGTCAGCGCGGGCGTGTCGGGGCTGGTGCCGTCGCTGAGATTTTTTTCGTAGACGGTGAGTTCGCCGCCGTTGACGTCGAGGCCATTGAGCAGCACCGGATCGTCGTTGTTGTGGATCTGCAGAACCAGATTGGCGGTGCTGGTATCGCCGTCGGCGTCAGTGATGGTGTAGGCGAAGGTCTCGGTGCCGTTACCGCCGCCGGTCAAGGCTTTGAAATCGGCATCGCTGGTATTGAGCGTGTAGGTGTAGGTGCCGTCGGCGTTCAGAACCAAGGTGCCGTAAGTACCGGTGAATGTACCGGGCGTGACTGGACCGGTGGGTACGCGGTCGGCGCCTTGTATGTCATTGGTGAGGACATTGCCGGTCAGGGTCAGTTGGCTTTCTGAGGCGGTGCCGTTGCTGTCATCGTTGGCTTTCGGCAGGTCGTCGACGATGTTTACATCCAGCGTGCCGGTGGCGGTTGTGCCGTTATCGTCGACCACGGTCACGGCAAACTGCTCAGGCAGATTGTTCGCGCCGTCGGCGTTCGGATGCGCTTCGTTGTCGGCCAGGGTGTAGCTGTAACTGATCACCCCGGTCGCCGCGTTGAAACCGGTGATGGTCAGCGTGCTGCCCAGCGGCGTGGTGATCGACTGCGGAAAGCCTGCGGCCACACCGTTGGTCACCACGGCGATACCACCGACAGTCAGCGTGGTGACGCCGTCCAGTGCAGTGATGGTGAAGGTGCCGTTTTGTGTCAGCGCGGTGGCGTCCGGGACGCTGCCGTCACTGAGATTTTTCTCGTAGATCGTCAGCTCGCCACCGGCGACGTTCAGGCCGTCGATGATGACTGGATCGTCGTTGTTGTGGATCTGCAGAACCAGATTGGCGCTGCTGCTATCGCCGTCGGCATCGGTGATGGTGTAGGCGAAGGTTTCAGTGCCGTTACCGCCGCCGGTCAAGGCTTTGAAATCGGCATCGCTGGTGTTCAGGGTGTAGGTGTAAGTGCCGTCGGCGTTCAGAACCAAGGTGCCGTAAGTACCGGTGAAAGTACCCGGCGTGACCGGTCCGGTGGGTACGCGGTCAGCGCCTTGGATGTCGTTGGTGAGGACGTTTCCGGTCAGGGTCAGCAAGGTTTCCGAGGCAATGCCGTTGGCGTCATCAAACGCTTTGGGCACGTCGTCGGTGATATTCACGTCGAGGGTGCCAGTGGCGCTGTCGCCATTGCTGTCGGTGGCGATCACGGTGAACTGTTCGCTGAGGTTGTTCACGCCGTCGCCGGCCGCGTGGGTCTCGTTGCCGTTGAGGGTGTAGCTGTAGCTGACCGTGCCGGTCGCCGCGTTGTAACCGGTGATGGTCAGGGTGTTGCCCAGTTGCGTGGTGATCGACTGGGGAAAGCCGATCGGCACGCCGCCAACAATCACGTTGATGCCGCCGATGCTCAGGCTGTTCAAACCATCCGCTGCCGAGACCGTGAAGCTGCCACTTTGCGTCAGCGCGCCTGGATTGGCCGCTGTACCGTCAGGCAGATTGGCTTCATTGAGGTTCAGCTCGCCATCCGCCGCGTCGAGGCCGTTGAGGATGACCGGGTTGTTCACCGGTGGCGGTGGCACCACTACCGACGCTGGCGTGTCGTCGCCATTGTCGATGTCCGCGTCGCGACGATACTCGGGAAATTCGGGAATACCGTTGAAGCCGGCGGTAGGGAAACCAATGATCGGATCGACTCGGCCGCCGACTTCGGTGAGCAGAACGAAGCTGTGCCCGCCGCCCAGTTCACCGGTATTGCCGGTGGGCGCGTTGGGGCCGGCCGCGGTGGCTTCGGCGGTTTTGCTCGGGTCTTCCCCGGCGGCGATGGCTTGCTGGATCTGCTCGACATCGGTCAGTTGCGCCTGGCTTGGGGTCTGCGCTTCGTCGACGTTCACCGGGACAGCCTGGTCGGCCAGCAATTGCCCGGTCATGGTGATGCTGCTGCCCCGGCCGAGGGTCAATTCCCCGCCGTTTTGCAGTTTCACTGCCACCGCGCCTTCCGCGCCGGTGATCAGTTGATCGCCAGCGTACAAACGATCGCCTTCGAACAGCGGACGCTTGACGCCGTCGCTCGCCTGAGCGAACACCTGACCAATGACTTTTGTGACCGTACCGATGAGCGTTGCCATGTGAAATCCTCCGCTGCCGACCACCGTCGGCACAGGTTTGCGAAGCAGCCCATGGCTCAATCGGGTTGCCGGGGGCGACGCTCGCACCCTCGACAGTTCGTTTCGCAGGCCCGGTTTGAAGTGAATTGTCAGCGCTATCAAGCACTTGCCAACCCTGTTCAATCCATCGACCCACTAGCGCTACGTAACGGTGGTGAATCACCCGAGTGACAAAAATCTGTCGCTCATTCGCCGTTACGCGTCCCTCCCCTTCAGCAGTACTTCGCAGTGTCTCGCAAAGTGAATGGAACTTTCCTCAAGCCTTTTCGAGCTCCCTAAAGCGCATAAAACAAAGGCTTTCGAGCTGAACAATGTGCTGCTTTTGAAAAACCGCATAAGTTTTTTTTGGAATAAACCTTATGAAAATTTTTTCTTAGCTACGCTCTAGGATGTTCTTAGCTCTGTTGTTACAAGAGTGAAACGCTTACACCCTAAATTTACGTCAAATATTTGGCGACGGTAACACAACATTGAGATCCAGGGAGATGCACCCATGCGCGTTTTAACCCCCCTCTGCAGCGCGGTTTTGCTGGCCATGGCTTGCACTTCCCAAGCCCAGGCGATGAACCTCACTGAGGCGATTCAAAGCACCATCGCCACCCACCCGGAGCTGGCTTCGCGCGTGGACGCCCGCCTGTCTGCGGATGAGCAGGTGAAAGTGGCCAAGGGCGGGTTTTATCCGTCGGTCGATCTGAACGCTGCCTACGGGCGCGGCTACAGCGACAACACCAACACCCGCGCCTTCGGTAATCACAACACCGAAATTCTCAATTACACCCAGTCCGAGCTGCGCTTGCGGCAGATGATCTTCGACGGCTTCAACACCGCCAACGAGGTCGAGCGCACCAAGGGCGTGTCCAATTCGCGCGCCTACTACGCGCAAGGCACCGCACAGGATCTGGCCCTGCGCACCATCGAGGTCTACCTCGAAGTGCTCAAGCGGCGTGAACTGGTGACGCTGGCCAAGAACAACCTGCAGGCGCACTTGCGCGTCAACGATCAGATCGGCCTGCGCACCGAGCGCGGCATCGGCAGCACCGCCGACTCCGATCAATCGGTTGCCCGTCGTGCACTGGCGCAGAACAACCTCGACACCGCCGAAGTCGATCTGGCCGACGCCGAATCGAATTTCTACAGCGTGGTCGGACGCATGCCCGATGAGCTGGAAACCCCGGCCTCGACTCGCGGTGAACTGCCGCCGGACCTGCGTGAAGCGCAGCAGAGCATGGTCGACAACAACCCGTACCTGAAATCGGCCCAGGCTGACGTGCAGTCCGCCGAGAGCCAGTACGAAGTGGCCAAGTCGCCGTTCTACCCGCGCTTCGATGCCGAAGCAGCAGTCGGCGCAAACAACAACGTGCAGGGTGATGAAGGCCACGACAACGAATGGCGTGTCGGTGTGGTGATGAACTACAACCTGTTCCGTGGCGGCAGCGACAAGGCACGTCTGGCCGCGAATGCCCACGACATCAACCAGGCGATGGACATCCGCAACAACGCCCTGCGTCAGCTCAACGAGAACATTCGTCTGGCCTGGAACGCCATGGAGAACGCCAAGAAGCAGACGCCGACCGCCCGCGAATATGCCGAAACCACCAAACGCGTGCGCGCCGCTTATCAGGACCAGTTCGGCCTCGGCCAACGCACCCTGCTCGACCTGCTCGACAGCGAAAACGAGCTGTACAACGCCAACCGTCGCTACACCGAAATCCGCTACACCGAGGAATACTCGATGTACCGCGTGCTGGCGAACATGGGCCAGTTGCTGAGCAAGCAACGCGTGGTGCTGCCGGCTGATGCGATTGCCACGACCGAAGTGAAAAACCAGGCGCGCCTGCCGGAACTGAAATAAACGGTGCAGGAACTGACTTTGCCCTGATCGTTCCCACGCGCAGCAAAGGAATGCCTCAAGGGACGCTCCGCGTCCAGTGACGCGGAGCGTCACGGGCTGCATTCCCACGCAGAGCGTGGGAACGATCCGATAACCGAGCCCGTTCAACAGAGGCAATCACTATGACCAGCATGGAACCCGGCGCCACCGGGGTCGATCCGCGCCTGAGCTTCGACGATCCGTTACTCGACGGCCTGCTGATCCTCTGCAAACTGCATGGAGCCACGGTCAGTCGTGCCAGCCTGAGTGCCGGGCTGCCCCTGAACAAACAACGCCTGAGCCTCGATCTGCTGCCCCGTGCAGCAGCGCGGGCCGGATTACAGGCGCGGTTGTTGCGCCGTGACCTGAAAGACATTTCACCGCTGAACCTGCCGATCCTGCTGCTGCTCAACGACGGCCGCACTGCCGTGCTGCGGCGCTTCGGCGAGGATGGCAAAGCCCTGCTGCTGCCCAGCGAAGCCGACGGCGGCGAGCAATGGGTCAGCCGCGAAGAACTCAGCGAACACTACAGCGGCCAGGCCTTGTTCGCCCGTCCGCGCCACGAACTCGAAGACCTGCGCGCGCCGCTGGTGCCACGGGTAAACGCGTGGTTTCGCGACACTCTCAAACTGTCGAAATGGCTGTACAGCGATGCGATTCTCGCCAGTTTTCTGATCAACCTGCTCGGCCTGATGGTGCCGCTGTTCGTCATGCAGACCTACGATCGCGTGGTGCCCAATCAGGCGACCTCGACGCTGTGGGTGCTGTCGATCGGTTTGCTGATCGGCACCGGTTTTGAACTGGTGCTGCGCGTGGTGCGTGCGCATCTGCTCGACACCGCCGGCAAGAAAACCGATGTGATCCTCTCGGCAACGTTGTTCGAGCGCATCACCGGCATGTCGATGAAGGCGCGGCCGGCGACCATCGGCGGCTTTGCCCAGAGCATTCACGACTTCCAGGGCCTGCGTGAATTTCTCACCGCCGTGACCCTGACCAGCCTGATCGACTTGCCCTTCGTGGTGTTGATGCTGGTAGTGATCGGCCTGCTTGGCGGTTGGCTGGTGGTGATTCCACTGCTGGCGTTTCCGATCACCATCATCTTCGCCATGGCGATTCAGGTGCGCCTGCGTGACACCGTGCAGAAAAGCCTGAGCCTCGGCGCCGAGCGTCAGGCGGTGCTGATCGAAACCCTCGGCGGTCTGGAAACCCTCAAGGCGTGCGGCGCCGAAAGCGAGCGCCAGCACAAATGGGAAAGCACCCACGGCGCCCTCACCCGCCTCGACAGCCACGCGCGCAACCTGTCGGCCCTGGCCACCAACGGCACCCTGTTCATCCAGCAGTTTTCCGGGATGGCGACGATTGTCGCCGGGGTCTACAGCATCATCGCCGGCAATCTCAGTGTCGGCGCGCTGGTCGCCACCTACATGCTCGGCAGTCGTGTGCTCGCCCCGCTCGGGCAGATCGCCGGGCTGATCACCCGCTACCAGCAAGCGCAACTGACCATGAAAAGCACCGACGCACTGATGGCGCTGCCGCAGGAACGCGACGGCAAACAACGGCCACTGGAACGTACGCAGCTGCAAGGTGCCCTCGACGTCAGCGGCGTGACGTTCCACTACAACGGCCAGAACGCACCGGCGCTGAGCGAGGTCAGCTTCAGCCTGAAAGCCGGCGAGCGGGTCGGCATCATCGGCCGCAGCGGCTCCGGCAAAAGCACGTTGGCGCGGCTGGTCATGGGTTTCTACGAAGCGGAACAAGGCCAGCTGCTGCTCGACGGCCTCGACCTGCGCCAACTGGACGTGGCTGACCTGCGCCAGCAGATCGGTTATGTCGCCCACGACTTGCCGCTGCTGGCCGGCAGCCTGCGCGACAACCTGACCCTAGGCGCGCGTTACATCAGCGATTCACGCATGCTCGAAGTCGCCGAACTGACTGGCGTCACCGAGCTGGCCCGACAACACCCGCAAGGCTTCGACCGACCGGTGGGCGAACGCGGACAGCTGCTATCCGGTGGCCAACGCCAAGCAGTGTTGCTGGCGCGGGCGTTACTGCTCGATCCGCCGATCATGCTGCTCGACGAACCCACCAGCGCCATGGACAACAGCAGCGAAGACGCGCTGCGGCAGAAACTGCATGGCTGGGTGCAAGGCAAAACCCTGCTGCTGGTCACCCACCGCACCTCGATGCTGAGCCTGGTGGACCGGTTGCTGGTGCTGGACAACGGCCGGGTCGTCGCTGACGGCCCGAAAGAAGCGGTCATCGATGCACTGCGCAAGGGCCGTGTCGGCTCGGCGGCGGTCTAGGAGTTACGCCATGCCTGCTTCCTCTGATAGCAACAAGCGCGGTTACTTCGACAGTTTCGGCAAAAGCGCCGAAGCCGAGTTCATGCCGGAAACCGCCGGCGCAGCATTGCAGGATTCGCCGCGCAAATCGCGGATCACCGTGTGGCTGGCGGCAGCGCTGCTGATCGCCGCTCTGGTCTGGGCCAAATTTGCCGTGCTTGAGGAAGTCACCATGGGCGAAGGCAAGGCGATTCCGTCAAGCAAGGTTCAGGTGATCCAGAACCTTGAGGGCGGCATCGTCACCGAGATTTTCGTTCGCGAAGGCCAGATGGTCGGCAAGGGCGACACCCTGCTGCGTCTGGATGACACGCGCTTTCGCTCGAACAAGGGCGAGAGCGAGGCCGACCGTTACGCGCTGACCGCACAGGTTGAACGCTTGTCAGCGGAGGCCGAGGGGCGCCCTTTCAAGCTCTCCGCCGAAGTGATCGCCAAGGCGCCGCAAGTCGCCGAGGATGAACGCTCACTGTACGAGCAACGCCAACGGCGCCTGGCCAGCGAACAGCGCACCCTCAGCGAACAATTGCGGCAGAAAACCCAGGAACTGGCGGAGTTTCGTTCCAAGCAAGGCCAGTTCAGCTCCAGCCTCGCGTTGTTGCAGCAAGAGATGAACATGTCGGAACCGCTGGTCAAAACCGGCGCTGTGTCACCGGTGGAAATTCTCCGCCTCAGACGCAGTGCCGTGGAAATTCGCGGTTCGCTGAACGCCACCACGCTGGCGATTCCCCGCGCCGAATCAGCGATTGCCGAGATTCGCAGCAAGATCGACGAATCCGAGCAGACCTTCCGTTCCGAGGCCGCCAAAGAGCTGAATGAGAAACGCACTGACCTGTCGAAAATCACCGCTTCGAGCATCGCCATCGACGACCGCGTCAGCCGTACCACGGTGACTTCGCCGGTGCGCGGGGTGATCAAGCAGATGAAGGTCAACACCATCGGCGGCGTGGTTCAGCCGGGCAGCGACATGGTCGAAATCGTACCGCTGGAAGACAACCTGCTGATCGAAGCCAAGGTCCGCCCGCAAGACGTCGCGTTCCTGCATCCGGGCCAGAAAGCCATGGTCAAGTTCAGTGCCTACGACTACACGATTTACGGCGGGCTGAGCGCCAAACTGGAGCTGATCGGCGCCGATACGATCACCGACGACAAGGGCAACAGTTTCTATCTGATTCAGGTGCGCACCGACAAGAATCACTTGGGCGGCGATGTGAAACCGCTGCTGATCATCCCGGGGATGGTGGCGACGGTGGACATTATTACCGGGGAGAAAAGCGTTTTGGATTACCTGCTCAAACCGGTGTTGAAAGCGCGGACCGAGGCGATGCGCGAGCGCTAGTGATCTTTGAATTGCGGTGATTGATCTGGCGCTTCGCGAGCAGGCTCGCTCCCACAATTGGAATGCGTTTCCCTGTGGGAGCGAGCCTGCTCGCGAAGAGGCCCGCACAGACAATGATCATCTGTCGCCATGGTTACGCTGAAAGGTCTCCTCCCCCATCGCCGCAATCTGCCCTTCGATCAGCGCTTCAAACGGCTTGAGCAACGGCGCAAACGTCGTCGGCGCTTCGAGGGTTTCCAGCGCCTGGACGATCGCCTCGATCGTCGATAGCGCCCCCGGCCCCGGTGCCTTGCGCAAGCGATAGCGCGACACGCCGCCCTCGGTCAGAGTCACCCGTGGCAGCGCCGCCAGCAGCGGATTGAGGTGCAGCATCTTGCGCGCTTTGCGCCAGGTGCCGTCCGGGACGACCAGCAACATTGGCTGATCATTTGGCACGTAAACCTGCAACGGCTGCGCATCCTCAGCCGGGAACAGCAAGCGCGCCTGATAGCCCGGCCGGTTCAACAGTTTCGGCAAATCCTCGAATACCTCGCCAACAATCAGCTCGGCATTGCTCAGCCCCAGCGCCGCCAGCCGCGCGGTATTGAGCGCGTGGCTGACCTCGCTCGGATGCTGCAGCACTAACACGCGCGTGCGGCTGTCGAGGTGCGGAATCAACGGGCACAGGCAGTGGGTTTGGGGGCGCAGGCAGCGCGGGCATTGGGCTCGGGACATGGTGGGTTACGCCTGATTCAATTGCGCTTTGAGCAAATCGCGGAAGGTCTGGATCAGCGGCTCGCGGCTGCGGCCCCTGCGCATGATCATCGAAAACGGTGCCTGATAACCGAAGGTCGCCGGCAGCAGAACGCGCAGATCACCCTTGTCGGCCCAGGCCTGCGCGTAGTGCTCCGGCAGATAACCAATGTAGGCGCCGGAGAGCACCAGAATCAGCTGCGCTTCCATACTTTCCACGGTCGCGGCACTGTGTTTGAAACCGTGCCGGGCCAGTTCCGCCTGACTCCAGTAACCGCGCCCGACCATCCGTTGCTGGGTGATGACCTGCTCGGGGATGCGCCGTTCGTTGAACAGTGGATGGCGACTGCTGCAATACAGCCAGTGCTGCTCGCGGTACAGCGGCATGTAGACCAGACCGCTCATGCGCGTGGAAAACGCACCGATCGCCAGATCGAGGCGATTGTCCTGCACGCCGAGCTGCAATTCATAAGGGCTCATCACTGACAGGTGCAAATGCACCGCCGGGTGTTCCTGACTGTAGGCGCCGATGGCTTCGGCAAATGGCAGCGCCTTGTCGCTGACCGTGGAGTCGATCACCCCGAGATTGAGCGTGCCGCGCAGTTCGCCCTTGAGCGCGGCGGCGTATTGCTCGAAGCCTTCAAGCTCGGCGAGCAGGCGCAGGGTTTCCTGATGGAACAGCTCGCCCTTGCTGGTCAGGCTGAAGCCACCGCGCCCACGATGGCACAGCACCAGACCAAGCGCGGCTTCGAGCTGGCTCATGTAGGTGCTGATCGCCGAGGTCGACAGGTTGAGTTCCTGCTGCGCATTGGCAAAACCCTGATGACGCACGACGCTGACGAAGATGCGCAGGAGTTTCAGGTCGGGTAAAGCGTTGGCCATTTCTGCTCCCAAGGATCGTTCCCACGCTCTGCGTGGGAATGCAGCCCGTGACGCTCTGCGTCACTTGCGAGTACGGCTGGACGCGGAGCGTCCGTGGATGCATTCCCACGCAGAGCATGGGAACGATCAGGTGTGGAAGTCTGGCATTAGTTTAGAAAAATCTGAACTAAGTTTTTGCCCGTAGCGATTCTTCCCCGTCACTACATTTCGCATGATCGGCCCCACAGCGGCGTCCGAACCTGTGCTCAACGGCGCGCCGGCATAAATAAAACAAAGACGATGAGGCCCTACCCGTGGACAAGATTCTTCACCAACCACTGGGCGGCAATGAAATGCCGCGTTTCGGCGGCATCGCCACCATGCTCCGACTTCCCCATGTACCGACCGCTGCCGGCCTCGACGCTGCCTTTGTGGGCGTGCCGCTGGACATCGGCACTTCGCTGCGCCCCGGCACCCGCTTCGGGCCGCGCGACATCCGCACCGAATCGGTGATGATCCGCCCGTACAACATGGCCACCGGCGCCGCGCCGTTCGACTCGCTGTCGGTGGCCGACATCGGTGACGTGGCGATCAACACCTTCAACCTGCTCGACGCCGTGCGCATCATCGAAGAAGCCTACGACAACATCCTCGAGCACAACGTCATCCCGATGACCCTGGGCGGCGACCACACCATCACCCTGCCGATCCTGCGTGCGATTCATAAAAAGCACGGCAAGGTTGGCCTGGTGCACATCGATGCCCACGCTGACGTCAACGATCACATGTTCGGCGAGAAGATCGCCCACGGCACCACGTTCCGCCGTGCCGTCGAAGAAGGTCTGCTCGATTGCGACCGCGTGGTGCAGATCGGTTTGCGTGCCCAGGGTTACACCGCCGACGACTTCAACTGGAGCCGCGACCAGGGTTTCCGCGTGGTGCAGGCCGAAGAGTGTTGGCACAAGTCGCTGGCGCCGCTGATGGCGGAAGTGCGCGAGAAGGTCGGTGGCGGTCCGGTGTATCTGAGCTTCGACATCGACGGCATCGACCCGGCCTGGGCGCCCGGCACCGGCACCCCGGAAATCGGCGGCCTGACCACCATTCAGGCGATCGAAATCATCCGTGGCTGCCAGGGCCTCGACCTGATCGGTTGCGATCTGGTAGAAGTCTCGCCCGCTTACGACACCACCGGCAACACCTCGCTGCTGGCCGCCAACCTGCTGTACGAAATGCTCTGCGTACTGCCTGGCGTGGTTCATCGCTGAGGATCGGGTCATGCACGCACGTGATCAGGTTTTGCACGCGGCCGCCGAGTTGGTCGCCGCGTTTGCGCGTAACGATCGCGAAGCCTACTTCGGTGCGTTCAGCGCCGATGCCAGCTTCGTTTTCTACACCCTCGACCAGCCATTGCTGTCGCGCGATGCCTATCAGGCGTTGTGGGACCGCTGGCGTGCCGAGGATGGCTTCGAGGTGCTGTCGTGCACCTCGAGCAACGCCTTTGTCAGCCTGCAGGGTGACGTGGCGATTTTCATCCATGACGTGGCCACCGAGCTGCGCATGCAAGGGGAGCAACACTTCAGCCAGGAGCGCGAGACGATTGTTTTCAGAAGACAAGCGTCGAGCCTAGAACAACAAGGCCTATGGCTGGCCTGTCACGAACATTTGTCCGCAATGCCGGAAGGGCTGCCACCCCCTTAGCCAATGGTGACGCTCACGCACGATGAGCGCGCCTGATGATCGGAGCAGATCATGAATAACAACAACAACGAAAAAAGCCTTAGCAGCATCGAAACAAACGGGGTCGAACAGATCCCGGATCATGAGCGCGACGCCCGACCCAGCGACTTGTTTCGCTTGATCTTCGGCGGCGCCAATACGTTTGCCACCGCTGTGCTCGGCAGTTTCCCGGTGCTGTTCGGCCTGTCGTTTCAGGCGGGTGTCTGGGCGATTGTGCTGGGTGTGGTGGTCGGTGCGCTGATCCTTGCGCCGATGGGCCTGTTCGGCCCACTCAACGGCACCAACAACGCCGTGTCTTCCGGTGCGCACTTCGGCGTGCACGGGCGGATTGTCGGGTCGTTCCTGTCGTTGCTGACGGCAATCGCCTTCTTCTCGCTTTCAGTGTGGAGCTCGGGTGATGCGCTGGTCGGCGGCGCCAAACGCCTCGTTGATCTGCCGGAAACCGACCTGACCCTGGGCCTGGCCTACGGTCTGTTCGCGCTGCTGGTGCTGACCGTGTGCATCTACGGTTTCCGCATCATGCTGTGGGTCAACCGCATCGCGGTGTGGGCCGCGAGCCTGTTGTTCCTGCTCGGCATCTTCGCCTTCGCCCCTGCTTTCGACAGCCAGTACGCCGGCAGCGTGGCGCTGGGTCAGGCCGGGTTCTGGGCGGCATTCATCGGCGCGGCGCTGGTGGCGATGAGCAACCCGATTTCCTTCGGTGCGTTCCTCGGCGACTGGTCGCGCTACATCCCGCGTGAGACGCCGAAGGGCCGGATCATGCTGGCGGTGATCGCCGCACAACTGGCAACGTTGATCCCATTCCTGTTCGGCCTCGCCACCGCCACCATCGTCGCGATCAAGGCGCCGGACTACATCGCCGCGAACAACTATGTCGGCGGCTTGCTGGCTGTGTCGCCGAACTGGTTCTTCCTGCCGGTGTGCCTGATTGCGGTGATCGGTGGCATGTCCACCGGCACCACGTCGCTGTATGGCACCGGGCTGGACATGTCCAGCGTGTTCCCGCGCGTGCTCTCCCGGGTCAAGGCGACCTTGCTGATCGGCGTGCTGTCGATCGCCTTCATCTTTATCGGCCGTTTTGCGGCGAACCTGGTGCAAAGCGTGTCGACCTTCGCCGTGCTGATCATCACCTGCACCACCCCGTGGATGGTGATCATGATCATCGGCCTGCTGGTGCGGCGCGGCTTCTACTGCCCGGATGACCTGCAAGTGTTCACTCGCGGTGAACAGGGCGGACGCTACTGGTTCAACCACGGCTGGAACTGGCGCGGTCTCGGTGCATGGATTCCGAGTGCGCTGGTCGGCCTGTGCTTCGTCAACCTGCCGGGGCAGTTCGTCGGCCCGCTGGGCGAACTGGCCGGTGGCATCGACATCAGTTTGCCGGTGACATTGGGCCTGGCGTCGGTGGTGTATCTGACGCTGCTGCGCCTGTTCCCCGAACCTCGGGAGGTGTTTGGGCCAACGGATGTGCGCAGTGAAGCCGCCATAAAACCCGAACTACGTCAGGCCGCCTGAATAAACGCAAAACCCTGTGGGAGCGAGCCTGCTCGCGAAGACTTCAGCACATCCAACATTGGTGTGACTGACAGACCGCCTTCGCGAGCAGGCTCGCTCCCACAGGAAGCCTTGCAGACCCCATTTGCTTGACCATAAAAAAGACAATCGGAGACACGCCATCATGGCTTTGGATTTATTCGTCGTACTCATTTATGCCGCTGCGATGCTGATTCTCGGCTACTACGGCATGCGCAAGGCCAAGACCCACGAAGACTATCTGGTTGCCGGGCGTAACCTGGGGCCGTCGCTGTACATGGGCACCATGGCGGCGACCGTTCTCGGCGGCGCCTCCACCGTCGGCACCGTGCGTCTGGGTTACGTGCATGGCATCTCCGGATTCTGGCTGTGCGCGGCACTGGGCTGCGGCATCGTCGCGCTGAACCTGTTCCTCGCCAAGCCCTTGCTGAAACTCAAGGTATTCACCGTCACCCAGGTCCTGGAGAAGCGCTACAACCCGATGGCGCGCACCGCCAGTGCGACGATCATGCTCGCTTACGCCCTGATGATCGGCGTGACCTCGATTCTGGCGATCGGCACCGTGCTGCAAGTGTTGTTCGGTCTGCCCTTCTGGATTTCCGTACTGCTGGGCGGCGGTATCGTGGTGATTTATTCAACGATCGGCGGCATGTGGTCGCTGACCCTGACGGACATCGTCCAGTTCGGCATCCAGACGGTTGGCCTGATGTTCGTGTTGTTGCCGATCTGCCTTTACCGCGTAGGCGGCTGGGATCAATTGGTCGCGCAACTGCCGGCGGCCAGCTTCAACTTCACCAGCATCGGCTGGGACACGATCATTACCTACTTCATGATCTACTTCTTCGGCATCCTGATCGGCCAGGACATCTGGCAGCGGGTGTTCACCGCCAAAAGCGAAAAAGTCGCCAAATACGCCGGCACTTCCGCGGGGATCTACTGCATCATTTACGGCCTGGTCTGCGCCTTGATCGGCATGGCTGCGCATGTACTGATTCCGGATCTGGACAACGTCAACAACGCTTTTGCCGCCATCGTCAAAGTCTCGCTGCCTGACGGCATCCGTGGCCTGGTGATCGCTGCCGCACTGGCGGCGATGATGTCCACCGCCAGCGCCGGCCTGCTCGCCGCGTCCACCACCCTGACCGAAGACCTGCTGCCGAAACTGCGCGGCGGCAAACAGTCCAACGTCGCGGTCAGCCGCCTGTTTACGCTGCTGACAGGGATCGCGGTGCTGGGCATTGCTCTGGTCGTCAATGACGTGATCAGCGCGCTGACCCTGGCTTACAACCTCTTGGTCGGCGGCATGCTGATTCCGCTGATGGGCGCGATTTTCTGGAAGCGTGCGACCACTGCCGGGGCGATCAGCGCGATGACGCTGGGCTTTATCACGGCGCTGTTGTTCATGGTCAAGGACGGTATGGACGCGAACACGCCGATCTATTACAGCCTGGGTGTCAGCCTGGTGAGCTTTGTACTGGTCAGCCTGTTCTCGCCGCGCCCGGCGACCGTGGCAACCGCGGTGTGAATCGGCTGTAACGACTTGATGCTTTCTTCAGCGGGTGTGGCGTCGGTGGCCACACCCGTTTTTTCGCTTGGCGAAAAGCAAAAGATCGCAGCCTTCGGCGGCTCCTACACTTTGTAGAAACTGCCGACGGCTGCGATCTTGAAATCTCTGATCGCAGGTATTAACGGCGACGTGGCTGGCGTCGGCGCTGTTCGTCGTCCGTGCGAATCGGTACCGGTTGCAGAGGCGGTTCGATCAAACCGAGGGCAACTCCCAAATCGTGCAGCCAGTTCTGGATTTTCTCTTTCATCGTCATGCCCCCTTCAGGGTGGTGCTGAGCGGCCGGAATTCTGAGGCCGCTTCGCACTGATAATAGTCCGAAGTCCTACGCAATGCTCGGCCAAATCCGCAATGATCTGTTACTGAATTGAACAGAATCTGTTGCGATTGGTTCACGCTGTTTCACGGACTTCATGCAAAGCCACGGGATAGACCGCTTGCTGCACGTCGATCCAGGCATTCAGGTTGGCCCCGGCCATACCCTTGCGCCACATGAGCCATGTTGTCGCACCCGCGAACGGCTCGGCCAACGGATGCACGGCGACGCTTTCGCGACCTGGCAAGCTGGCCAACATCGACTCGGCCATCAACGCCACACCGCTGCCGGCAATCACACAGGCGAGCATGCCCTGATACGACTCGATCTCCATCGGCCGGCCCATCGCCGCGTGGTAGTGAGAGAACCACGCTTCCAGACGCATGCGATATGAACAGCCCTGACGGAAGGTGAATACCGAGCGTCCCTCGACATCCCGCGCGCTGTGCACCGGTGGATGGTCGATTTCGGTTATCAGCACCAGCCGCTCCTCGCACAACGGCACGCCATCGAGCCCGGCCAGTTCCAGAGGGCCGTCGACCAACGCCGCGTCGAGGCGACCGGTGAGCAACCCTTCGAGCAATTCCCCGGTCGGTGCCGATTGCACCTGCAAATTCACCATCGGGTATTGCTTGTGATAACGCGCCAGCAACGCCGGCAGATGGATCGCCGCCGTGCTGTACATGGTGCCCAGCACGAAGTCGCCGGCCGGTTGCCCGCCCATCACCGCCGCACTGGCCTGATCGCGCAGAGCGAAAAGTTTGCCGGTGTAATCGAGCAAAACCTTGCCCGCCGGCGACAGTTGCAAGCGCTGCCGTTCGCGGACGAACAGTTCGACACCCAACTGCTCTTCGAGCTGTTTCAGCCGCGTCGACAGATTCGACGGCACACGATGCAAACGCTCGGCGGCGCGGGTGATCGAGCCTTCCTCGGCGACCGCCTGAAATATCCGCAGTTGGCTGAATTCCACCCACTTTCTCCTGAACAGAACAAGTTACTCACTATTATTCAATTTTAAAGAAAGTCAATCGATCCTAGCCTGACGGTCATTGCTGCTTTCAAGGAAGCCCGACCATGTCGCCGCTGATACGTTTATCCGCCTGTTTCGTTTCCCTGATGATGGCCATGGGCATTGGCCGTTTCGCCCTGACCCCTCAGATGCCGCACCTGCTCAGCGAAGGGCAGATCGACCTCACCGCTGCCGGGCTGATCGCGGCGGCCAACTACTTCGGCTATCTGCTCGGTGCCGTGGATGCGATGTTCGCCCAGCGGCCGCAGCAGGTGCAGCGACGATTGCATGGCGGGCTGTGGCTGTGCGTGCTGCTGACCCTGGCGTCGTTCTGGGCCAACGGTTTCTGGTCGCACTTGCTGCTGCGTTTTGGTACCGGGGTGGCGAGTGCCTGGGTGCTGGTGATGATTACTTCACTCAGTCAGCCGCTGGCGGCGGCAGCGGGTCGCCCGCGCTGGGGTGCTCTGGTTTTCGCCGGGCCGGGTCTGGGGATTTTTCTCACAGGCTTGCTGGCGCTGGTCTCACACCGCTTGCAGCTGACATCGGCAACCCTGTGGCTGATCTACGCGGCCGCCGCGTTGCTGATGATGCTCGGCGTCTGGCGGTTGTTGCCGCAGCCCGCAGAGGTAACGAAGTCGGCGGTCGTCCCGGCGACATCAGCGAACCGAGGCATTGGCAGGCTGGCGCTGGTGTATGCGTTGTACGGCATCGGCTACATCATTCCGGCAACGTTCCTGTCGCAGATGGCCAATGCGCAGTTTCATGGCCAGTGGCAGGCGGATCTGTTCTGGCCGTGTTTTGGCCTCGGCGCGGCGATCGGTGTGTGGTTGGTGAGTCTGCGCCGGCATGATCCCGAGACCACGCGGCACTGGCTGATGGCGACGTTGTGGCTGCAAGCGGCCGGAGTGTTCGCCTGTCTGCTGGGCAGCGGCCTCGGTCTGGCGTTGGGGGTGATCCTCTGCGGCACGCCGTTTCTGGCCTGCATGCAACTGGTCATGCAGCGTTCGCGAGAGCTGGCGCCCCACGCCACTCAGCGCAACGCCGGGATGCTCACGGCGTGCTTCGCCGTCGGCCAACTGAGCGGCCCGCTGCTGGCGGCGCTGAGCAGCCATTTCAGCGGCGGTTTGCAGCCAGCGCTGCTGATTGCCGGTGCCGGCCTGTTGCTGGCCGGCGCGCTGGCGATGCAGGCCAGGGCTACTGGCCCAGCGCCTTGCGCAAACGCCGACGCAGCCACTGTTCGGCACTGACGAAAGTGATGCCGAGCAGCACCAGCACGGCGCCGATGACAAAGTTCAGGCTCAACTGTTCGCCGAGCAGCAGCACGCCGAAGGTCACGCCGAACAACGGCGTCATGAACGAGAACACCGCAAGGTTGGCCGCCAGATAACGGCGCAGCAGCCAGAACCACACCAGGTAGCTGAAGAACGACACCACCAGCCCTTGGAACAGCACACTGGCCACCGCCACGGTAGTCAGGCTGACGTGGGTGATCTGGCCGCTGAACAGCGCGATCAACAGCAGGCCGATGAAACCGACCAGCAACTGATAGAACAGGGTCAGCGTCACCGGCGCTTCCGACAATCGCGAGGCGCGCACCACCACGGTGGTCGCGCCCCAACAGGCGCCGGCCAATACGCCGAAGGCATCGCCCAGCAGCATGCGCCGATCAAGGTTGTCCCACGACACACCGCCAGCGAAGGCAATCGCAATGCCGATGAAAGCCAGGAGAATCCCCAGCCATTGCAACGGGCGCAACCGCTCGCTGGCGAGCAGGAAATGCACGCCGAGTGCGGTGAAGATCGGCGCGGTATACAAGAACACCGACATATGCGCGGCGGTAGTCAGTTGCAGGCCTTCGGCGATGAACAGGAACTCCAGACCAAACAGCGCACCGGCCAGCAAGCCGCCGCGCCAGGTGCTGCCGACCTGATCCCAACCGCCCTTCCAGCAGATCAGTAAACCGACCAGTAACGCAGAAATCCCCGAGCGCCCCGCCGCTTGCATCACCGGCGCGATGTCCGTTGCCGCCCACTTGATCAGAACTTGCTGCACACCCCAGATCAGGCACAGGCCGATCATCACTTGCAGGGCAAAACCGTCGGCATTGCGCCGCTCGGCACTCACCGCAACACCTCGAACACACACAACATGGCAGGCCATCCAATGGTCAGAAAACAGTGTCGGGGATTATCAATCAGATGCGCGGAAAAAGCCGTCTGGAAAAGACCTTTATTTGGTCAGTGGCGCCAGCGCTGAATGGCTGCCGGCTGCGCCGTCATTCGCGGGCAAGCCCGCTCCCACAAAGTGTTCGGTGAACATGTCGGAGCGAGCCTGCTCGCGAAGAGGCCAGCATTGCCAACGCAACTGAAAGATCAGCTCACGCGAATCGCTTCGCCATCAAATAACCCACCGTGCAAGCAACCGCCGTCGCCACTGTCCCCCATGCCCAATCCATCAAACTCACCTGCACCGACCAGTCGCGCAAGGTCGCCCAATTGGTCAGGTCATAGGTGCCGTAGGCCACCAGCCCCAACAGCGCACCCAGCTTCGCCGCCCTCTGCCAGCTCAGCGCCGGCAACACGACAAACACCACGCAGCCAATAACGTACAGGCAATAAAAAACCGCTGCGGGCAACAGCAGCGGTTTTTCCAGCATCAGCGAACCGAGCAGTTCGCGATAGGTCGGCGCCATCAGCAGCCCGAGCCAGATGCCATCGAGCAGCAGAAACGTCAGCAGCGTTGCGACGTAAGCGATCAGCGCCTTTTTCATCGATCCAACCTCTTGTGTGGCCTGCAACATGGGCCACTCAAGGCTCAGGTTAGTTCAATGCGATCGGCGTGGATGACGATCTTGCCTTCCTTGTACAGCGAGCCGATGGCTTTCTTGAAGTTGCCCTTGCTGACGCCGAACAGGCTGCTGATCAGTGCCGGATCACTCTTGTCACTGACCGCCAGGGTGCCGTCGTTCTCGCGCAACTTGCCGAGGATCTTCGAACTCAGGCTGCTCGCCGCTTCCTGGCCGACCGGTTGCAGGCTCAGGCTGATCTTGCCGTCGGCGCGCACTTCCTTGATGAAGCCTTTCTCGCGCATGCCCGAACGCATGAACTTGAAGATCTCGTTCTTGTGGATCAGGCCCCAGTGCTTGTTGTTGATGATCGCCTTGAAGCCCATGTCGGTGGCTTCGGCTACCAGCAGATCAACTTCCTGGCCCGGGCTGTAGGTGGCCGGGGTCTTGTCCAGGTAACGATCAAGGCGTGCGGTGGCGGTGATGCGGCGCGTGTGTTTGTCGAGGTAGACGTGCACCACGCAGTATTCGCCAGCAGTCATCTGGCGCTTTTCTTCCGAGTACGGCAGCAACAGATCTTTCGGCAGGCCCCAGTCGAGGAACACGCCGATGCTGTTGACTTCAACCACTTTCAGGCTGGCAAATTCGCCGACCTGAACTTTGGGTTTTTCCGTGGTGGCGAGAAGTTTGTCTTCGCTGTCCAGATAGATGAATACGTTGAGCCAGTCTTCATCTTCGCTGGGAATATCTTTGGGGATATAACGGTTGGGCAAAAGAATTTCGCCGTCGGCACCGCCGTCCAGATATAAACCGAAGTTAGTGTGTTTAACCACTTGCAAACTGTTGTAACGCCCGACTAAAGCCATTTCCGAAACCCTCAATACGTGGGCGGCATTCTACCCGTTTTTGCCGCAGACGTCGGGCGACAGATCCTCGCACCGGCAAATCTGCGTCAACCTGTTGATTCTGCTTGATCACTGGCCTGCGGGGTGCCGCTCGTCAGTCCGGCCCGACGCTTCACAGCCGTGCTGATTTGCCTCACCTCGATTAAATGTTCTTATTTAAAACAGCAGGTTAGCTGCTTATTACGAGTGGGCGGCCGGTAATAATGCAGCGTTACGGTTGGTTAATCCGGGGGATATTTACCAAGCTATTGTCAAGTTATTCCTGTACGATGCCTGGCCGAGTTACTTTTCTAAAGGTTAATGGCCGCCATGCGTGTAAAAGCATCCACCAGCAAAGCAAAGCCAGCTCCAGCCGTTGAAACCAGCGAATCGATCAACGATCAGATCGCAGCATTCCTCAAGTCCGGCGGCGAGATCCAGCAAATTGCCAAAGGCGTCAGTGGCCAGACATTCGGCCCGTCCAAGCAAATCAGCCTGGGCAAGAAGTAACACCGGTTTCACCCCGTCCAGAGGCGCTTTGAGCTTCGAAGCGCCTGGACTGGCACCGCGCAATACCCCTTCCCTCTAAACAAAAATTCCCGAAAAACGACGAACGGCCATCAATGCCAGGCATTCGCCGGTATCCTTGCACGCGTCTAGATCAAGCGTTTCAGCAGGCCTTCGCCCTGCGCTCGCGGTTCATGGAGTGACGCATGCGCCCATTTCCCTGTTTATTGTTCGTCAGCCTGCTGTCAGGCGCGACCGCGCACGCGCAGGTTTTTCAGGGTGAACTGGGTGACTTCGATCTCAAGCTGGGCACCACGCCCAGCCGCAGCATGGCCCAGGGTCTGGTGAAACCGGCGGCGGTCGGCTCGTTCCACGGTGGCCTTGATCTGAGCCACGACAGCGGCGTGTATTTCGGCCAGTACGCGCCGAGCATGGGCATCAGCCCGGGCAAGAACCTCGAGATCGATTCCTACGTCGGCTTCAAGCAACCTTTCGATCAGGTGCTCGGCTATGAAGTCGGGATGATCCATTACAGCTATCCCCGCGTGGACACCCTCGACAGCCAGGAGCTGTTCGGCGGTCTGACCTTGCTCGGCAGTCGCTTCGGCATCGCATTGAGCAACGACCCGGATAAACAGAACAACACCTTGTTTGCCGACCTCACTGGCAATCAGCCGTTCGGCATCGGCGTGAGCATGAAATACACCACGCACCAGTTGAATACACCGGCGGCGGTGGACGGTGGCTATATCAGCAGTTTCACTGATTGGTCGGTGAAACTGTCGCGGCCGTTCATGGGCGTCGATCTTGATCTGATCTACAGCGACTCCAGCCTCAGCGGCAGTGATTGCTCGGCCTATTCCGGGCACAACAGCGAGTGCGACGGCCTCGTCACCCTCAAGGCTGTACGCACGTTCTATTGATCGGCTGAACTGCCGCGCGCATCCTGCATCACATAAGAATCAGATTTTCGACGCCAGGCTCTCGCAAGGATTTGCCCATGTCTCGCTGGTTCAAACAGATTGCCGCCCTGCTGATCTTCACCCTCGCCCTCGGCGCTTGCAGCCGCGTGGGCCTGGCCTACCGCAACCTCGACGTGATTATCCCGTGGTCGCTCAGCGATTACGTGGACATGAACGGCGAGCAGAAAGACTGGTTCAGCGAACGGCTCAAGGAACACCTGAGCTGGCACTGCACCACGCAGTTACCCGGTTACCTCGACTGGCTGGACCGTTTGCAGGCCATGGTCGAGAGCAATCAGGTCAGCGACGCCGCGCTACAGGAGCGCACCGCCGAAGCCAAGCAGGCCATCGCCGAAACCGCCCGGGAAATCACCCCTTCGGCCATCGAGCTGCTGCAAGGCCTGGACGATAAACAGGTGGCAGAAATGAACGACGCGTTTGCCAAGGATTTGCGCAAACGTCAGCAGGAATACGTGAAACCGCCGCTGGCCCAGCAGATCAAGGAACGCGGCGAGCGCATGGAAAAACGCCTGAACGATTGGCTAGGCCCGCTCAGTGATACACAGAAACAACGCGTCGTGGCTTGGACCAATGCCTTGGGCGACCAGAACACCCAATGGATCGCCAATCGCGCGCACTGGCAGCAACAGTTCAGCGCCGCCGTCGCGCAACGCCAAAGCCCCGAATTCCCACAACGCATCGAGACACTTCTGGTCAACCGCGAGCGCTTATGGACAGCGGATTACCGCAAGGCCTACGCCAATACTGAAGCGCAGGCACGATCGCTATTTGTCGACCTGATGGCTGAAAGCACGCCGCAACAGCGTGAGCGCTTGCTCAAGAAGATTGAGGGAGTACGCAAAGACTTCAATGACCTGAAGTGCCTGAAGGCCGCGCAGAAACCTTGAATAAACCAATGGCCCATTGTGGGAGCGAGCCTGCTCGCGAAGGCGGAGTGTCAGACAGTTCAAATGCCACTGACAGACCGTTTTCGCGAGCAGGCTCGCTCCCACAGGGCGGATTTCACTGGCTCAGGCGATTTGAGCCTTTGAGGCGACTTCATCAAACGTCACCTCATCCAGCGCATCCTCCTGCTCATCCAGCACCTGACGCGGGTGGTCGTTGCCGGGGATGCTGCTGTCGATCAGGCTCAACAGGCTGGAGCCGCGCGGGGTCAGAATGAAGTTGTTGCCAGTACTGCCCTCGTGATCCGGCCGCGGCTCGATGAATCCGCGCTCCAGCAAGAGCTTTTCATAATCACAGGCCAGGGTTTTCAAGTGATCGAGATTGTCGATCGGCTCGCCGGCGCTGGCTTTCTCGGCCGCATGGTCTTCGGCATAAGCGCGGGGAGCGAAGCTTTGGCCAGCGCTGTTCTGCACTTCATGCAGCAAACGTTCAATCAAATCCCAGTTATAAGTCGTCATCCTGATCCAACCTCCGGTGCGGGTGATTTTGTGCCGCGTTCAAGGTTGTGACCGAAGCGCTGCGCAGCCGTTCAGCAGTATTTCCGGACCCGACCGACCGGCGGCTGTCGATTCCCTCGCACGATGAACGACTAGGCTGAAACAGCCGGTTCACCCGCAGGAGACATCGTCATGAACGTTACAAACCATCCGGTGGTATCACGCGAAGAATGGCTCGCCGCCCGTCAGCAGCATCTGGCCCGCGAAAAAGCCTTCACCCGAGACCGCGATCGCCTCAGCGCCGAGCGCCGCGCCCTGCCGTGGTTGAAAGTCGACAAGGACTATCATTTTCAAGGCCCGAACGGCGAGCTGAGGCTCAATGATCTGTTCGGCCAAAACAGCCAGTTGATCATCTACCACTTCATGTTCGCCAAAGGTTGGGAGCAAGGCTGTCAGGGCTGCTCGTTCCTCAGCGACCACATTGACGGCGCCAACCAGCACCTGGCCCATCACGACGTTGCAGTTGTCGCAGTTTCCCACGCGCCGTTCGACGAGTTTCAGGCATTCAAACAACGCATGGGCTGGAAGTTCGACTGGGTCTCGTCAGAAGGTTGCGATTTCAATTACGACTTCGGCGTCTGCGCCCGGGCTGAAGACGTCGCCGAGGGCAAGGCTACCTACAACTACGAAAAGACCGACAGCGCCGAGGAAGAAATGCCGGGGCTGAGCGTGTTTTATCGCAATGACGAAGGCGAGATTTTTCACACCTATTCCACATACGCGCGCGGTCTGGACATGCTGGTTGGTGCTTACCACTATCTGGATCTGACGCCCAAGGGCAGGAATGAAGACGAGATCATGGAATGGGTTCGGCATCATGATCGGTATGACGGTGCGCCGAAGTCGGGTTGCTGCCATGCCGATTGAGGACAATCCTGGCCCCACCGTTTCTGAACTTTTACCAGGCTTCAGCCCTCAACCGTTCAACCCGCCTTAACCGGAACTGAGGCCTGCCCATGAAAACCCTGATCAAGCTGTCTCTCGCCGCCACCCTTGCCTGCGCCCTGCCCGTCTGGGCTTGCACGCCGGAAGAGGCGACGATCAAACGCGAACAACTGGCCAAGGAAGTCTCCAAGCTCACCGAGCAGAATCCGGAAAAAGCCAAGGAGATTAACGCCGAGCTGCAGAAAATGGATCTGGGCACGGCCAGTGCGGATCTCCCAGACAAATGCCAGTTGATCGATCAGCGTCTGAAGGAACTGGGGTCGGCAGAGAAAAAAGCCGACAGTTGAGGCGAAAAAAAACCGGACAATGTCCGGTTTTTTTATATGCGCTGCTAAAGCTTACTCAGCCGCAGGCTCGGCTGGCTTGCGGCGCTTGAGCGGGGCCATGCCGTCGCTGCTGACCAGGGAATCCGGCTTCGGCCGGTTCACGCTCTTGCGCTTGGTCGGCGTCTTGGCGGCGGTTTTCTTTTTGTCGCCCTTGGCGTCGGTCTTTTTCTTCTTCACGCCGACGGCTTTGCCCGAAGCCTTGACCTTTTTTGGTCCGCCGTAGGTGCCTTTGACTTCCTTGATCGTGCGGCGCTCGAAGCTCTGCTTCAGGTAGCGCTCGATGCTCGACATCAGGTTCCAGTCGCCGTGGCAGATCAGCGAGATCGCCAGACCGTCGTTGCCGGCGCGGCCGGTACGACCGATGCGGTGCACGTATTCGTCGCCGCTGCGTGGCATGTCGAAGTTGATCACCAGATCCAGACCGTCGACGTCCAGACCACGGGCCGCAACGTCGGTCGCGACGAGGATCTTCACACCGCCCTGCTTCAGACGATCGATCGCCAGTTTGCGATCCTTCTGGTCTTTCTCGCCGTGCAGCACGAACGCTTTGTATTCCTGAGCCACGAGGCGGCCGTAGATACGGTCGGCCATGGCGCGGGTGTTGGTGAAGACAATGGCCTTCTGGTAGGTCTCGTTGGCCAGCAGCCAGTTCACAATCTGCTCTTTGTGCTGATTGTGGTCGGCGGTGATGATTTGCTGACGAGTCGTCGAGTTGAGCTGGCTGACGGCGTTGAGCTGCAGGTGCTCCGGGTTGTTCAGGACCTTGGCGATCATCTCGCGCAGGCCGGAACCGCCGGTGGTGGCGGAGAACAGCATGGTCTGCTGACGGTTCGGGCATTCATCGACCAGACGCTGCACGTCTTCGGCGAAACCCATGTCGAGCATGCGGTCGGCTTCGTCGAGGACCAGCACTTCGACTTCTTTCAGGTCGAGGTTGCCGGCATTGAGCTGCTCGATCATCCGCCCCGGGGTGCCGATGAGGATGTCCGGCACTTTGCGCAGCATGGCCGCCTGCACCTTGAAGTCTTCGCCGCCAGTGATCAGGCCGGACTTGATGAAGGTGAACTGCGAGAAGCGTTCGACTTCCTTCAAGGTCTGCTGGGCCAGTTCACGGGTCGGCAGCAGGATCAGCGTCTTGATGCTGACGCGGATCTTCGCCGGGCCGATCAGGCGATTGAGGATCGGCAGGACGAAAGCGGCGGTTTTGCCGCTACCGGTTTGCGCCGTCACCCGCAGATCACGCCCCTGGAGCGCCAGCGGGATGGCCGCGGCTTGCACTGGCGTTGGCTCGACAAATTTCAGCTCGGCCACGGCTTTGAGCAGGCGTTCGTGCAGGGCGAATTGGGAAAACACGGGTGCTACCTCGAAGATATGCAAAAAAACAGCTGCATAGGTTACCGGTTTCGAGCGCTCAGGCCGAGTTTCTTTGTGCAAACGGCGACAATCAGTGGTTTTTTTGTTGCCCGATTTGTCACTCGCTGCAATACACAGCGTCTTAAATGCTCTAATCGGCTCTCGCGTCTTACAGAAGAAACGTTTCGCTCATGGATATCAAACAGCTCTGGCTCAAAGCCCAGGACCTCTGGGGCACGCTCGAAGAGCACCCACTTCTGCAATCGGGACTGGCGCTGCTGGTGCTGCTGGTCATTGCGCTGGTGCTCGGACGGGTGGCGCGTTACCTGATCCTGCACGCCAGCCGCATGCTCGGCCGCCAACCGGCGCTGCACTGGATCAATGATTTCCGGCACAACAAGGTGTTTCAGCGTCTGGCGCAGATGACGCCATCGCTGGTGATCCAGTTCGGCCTGCACCTGGTGCCGGAGCTGAGCAAAACCGCGATGAATTTTCTCGGCAACGTCGCGCTGGCCTTCACCATCCTGTTCCTGCTGCTGGCGGTCAGTGCCCTGCTCAACGCCTTGCTCGACATTTACGCCCGCACCGAGCACGCCCGCACCCGCTCGATCAAAGGCTACGTGCAGCTGGCGAAAATGGTTTTGTACGTGTTCGGCGCGATCATCATCGTCGCCACCCTGATCGACCGCTCGCCGCTGTTGCTGCTGTCGGGTCTGGGTGCGATGTCGGCGGTGATTCTGTTGGTCTACAAGGACACCCTGCTGTCGTTCGTCGCCAGCGTGCAACTGACCAGCAACGACATGTTGCGCGTCGGCGACTGGATCGAGATGCCGCAAGTCGGCGCCGATGGCGACGTGGTCGACATCACGCTGCACACGGTCAAGGTGCAGAACTTCGACAAGACGATCGTCTCGATCCCGACCTGGCGGCTGATGTCCGAGTCGTTCAAGAACTGGCGCGGCATGCAGCAGTCCGGCGGTCGGCGGATCAAACGCAGCCTGTTCATCGATGCCAGCGGCGTGCGCTTCATCCGCGACGACGAGGAAGAAAAGCTTTCCCAGGTGCACCTGCTGACCGACTACATGGGCCGCAAGAAAGCCGAGCTCAAGGCCTGGAATGAGGCCCAGGGCAATGTCGCGGCAATGTCGGCCAACCGCCGCCGCATGACCAACATCGGCACCTTTCGCGCGTACGCACTGGCGTATTTGAAGAGTCACCCGGAGATTCAGCCGAACATGACCTGCATGGTCCGGCAGATGCAGACCACCGCGCAGGGCATTCCGCTGGAAATCTACTGCTTCACCCGCACCACGGTGTGGGCCGATTACGAGCGGATTCAGGGCGATATTTTCGATTACCTGCTGGCGGTGCTGCCGGAGTTCGGGCTGAGCCTGTATCAGCAGCCGAGTGGCGGAGATTTGCGCGCCGGGTTGCTGCCGGCGGTGTTGGGCTCGGCGAGTATCGCGGAGCCGGAAAAACACCTGATGTAACCCAAGATCCAATGTGGGAGCGAGCCTGCTCGCGAATGCAATGTGTCAGTCGCCCCATACTTATCTGAGCCAGCGCCTTCGCGAGCAGGCTCGCTCCCACAAGGGTTATGCGGCGACCGCGGATTTGCGGATACCCAACCGGCTGATCCACACCGCTGCCAGAATCACACCCCCGCCAAGGAACAATCTCCCCAGTTCCTCATGCTGATTCCAGATCAGCAGATTCAACAGCAGCCCCACCGGCACATGCAGGTTGTTCATCACCGCCAGGGTACCGCCGTTGACCATGCACGCGCCCTTGTTCCACCAGTACAGACCCAGCGCCGTCGACACCAGTCCGAGAAACAGCAACACCGCCCATTGCAGCGGCGCTTCCGGCAGGAAGTTCGACTTGCCGAATAACAGGAACGCTGGCAGCACAACCGCCAATGCACCGAGGTAGAAATAACCGAAGCGGCGGTAATGCGGCAGATCGCTCGGATGCTTGGCCACCAGATGCTTGTACATCACTTGCCCGGCGGCGTAGGTGAAGTTGGCCAGTTGCAGCAGCAGAAAGCCCATGAAAAAGTCGGGACTGATGCTGTCGAAGCGAATCACCGCCGCACCGCCTACTGCCACCAGCGCAGCAATCAATGCCCACGGATTAAAGCGACGGTTCAGCGCGTCTTCGATCAACGTCACATGCAGCGGCGTAAGAATGGTGAACAGCAAAACCTCCGGCACCGTCAGCACGCGGAAGCTCAGGTACAGGCAGACGTAAGTCACACCGAACTGCAACGCGCCGATCAGCAACATGCCACGCATGAACGCCGGCTCCACCGAACGCCAGCGCGTCAGCGGAATAAACACCAGCCCGGCCAGCACCACACGCACCAGCACCGCGAAGTAACTGTCGACATGCCCGGCCAGGTATTCGCCGATCAGACTGAAGGAAAACGCCTGGATCAGCGTCACAAAAAGTAGATAGCCCATGCTCGCCTCGAAATCGAATGGCGGCGACGATAGCGGGTTTTGCCGCTCACTGCGAATAGCCGGAAACACAAATAACCGGTGGGAGCGAGCCTGCTCGCGAAGGCAGCGTGTCAGACGGCAGATACTTTTCTGAGACACCGCTTTCGCGAGCAGGCTCGCTCCCACAAGGAGTCATGTGTTGTTCGTCAAATCGCAGACAAAAAAAAGCCCGATCTCGCTAAAGCGTTCAATCGGGCTACAGCACTCAGGAGCAAAAGTGCAAAGGGAGGTTCGATGCGCGTGGAACCTTGAAGGGGTTGCGCCAGGTCACTTAAACAATCGGCGATTATCTGGCGATTAACCGATCAAGCGACCTGAGACAGTTTGGCGTTGGCCTGATTCAGGCCCTTCTCCTGGAAGTCACCGCCCAGGTTCATGCCCTCAGCATGGATAAAGGTCACGTCGTTGATGCCGATGAAACCCATCACCTGACGCAGGTACGGTTCCTGATGATCCGCCGGGCCACCGGCATACACACCACCGCGAGCAGTCAGGACAAAGGCGCGCTTGCCGTTGAGCAGACCTTGCGGACCGGTTTCGGTGTACTTGAAGGTCACCCCGGCGCGCAGCACATGGTCAAGCCAGGCCTTGAGCGTGCTCGGGATGGCAAAGTTGTACATCGGTGCCGCCAGCACCAGCACGTCGGCGGCGAGCAGCTCATCAGTCAATTGGTTGGAGCGGTCCAGGGACGCCTGTTCGCTGTCGTTGCGCTGTTCGGCGGGCTTCATCCAGCCACCCAGCAAGTTGGCGTCCAGATGCGGCACCGGGTTCGCGGCGAGGTCACGCACGGTGATCTGATCGGCAGGGTGCGCGGCTTTCCACTGAGCGATGAAGGTCTGGGTCAGTTGACGGGAAACCGAGTCTTGCTGGCGGGCACTGCTTTCGATGATCAGAACGCGGGACATGGTGTGTAGCCTCCATCCGAATATGTTGTAAGTCGATGGAGTGAAGGTTAAACAGAGTCGAATCGATGAAAAAGCGCAAATATCCGCTGTAATCCATCGATAAATTCGTTTATAAGCTAAACCCATATCCCCTGTGGGAGCGAGTCTGCTCTCGAAAGCGGAATGTCAGTCACATCATCTCTGGATGACACTCCGTCTTCGCGAGCAGGCTCGCTCCCACAATGGAACCCAAGGTGTTCAGAGTACCGAGCTTATTTCGGGGTGCAGGTCAGTTTGATGCGCAGCTTGATGATCTCGCGGGTGAACTTGGCCGTGGCGTTTTTATGCTTGCCGGCCGGGACATCGATGCTGCGGGTGCGCGGTGCTTCCGGGCCGTTGCTGAACACCGCACGGCAGGTCGCGTCGACATCACCGTAATTGGCCACGCGGATCGAGCCGATGTCGTTGTCCGTGTCGTACGTCTCGTAGTCGATCTTCATGCCGTTGAGATCCTTTTGCACATCGATCGGATAGGCAAACGCGGTCAACGGCAGTAGCGCCAGCACCACACAACAGAATTTTTTCATTCGGCAGTCTCCATGAGGGACGGCCAGCTTAGGACAAGAGGAGCTATTGATGAAAGCGCCCCGCGTGACCCTTGATCAATGGCGAACGTTGCAGGCCGTGGTCGACCACGGCGGATTCGCCCAGGCCGCCGAGGCCCTGCACCGCTCGCAATCGTCGGTGAGCTACACCGTCGCCCGCATGCAGGATCAGCTTGGCGTGCCATTGCTGCGCATCGACGGGCGCAAAGCCGTGCTCACCGAGGCCGGCGGCGTATTGCTGCGCCGTTCGCGGCAATTGGTCAAACAGGCCAGCCAACTCGAAGACCTCGCCCATCACATGGAGCAAGGCTGGGAAGCGGAAGTGCGGCTGGTGGTCGATGCGGCCTACCCGAGCGCGCGGATCGTTCGCGCCCTGACCGCGTTCATGCCGCAGAGTCGCGGCTGCCGCGTGCGTCTGCGCGAGGAAGTGTTGTCGGGGGTCGAGGAAGTGCTGCTCGAAGGCGTGGCGGATCTGGCCATCACCGGCCTGAGCATTCCCGGTTACCTCGGTGCGGAATTGAGTGATGTCGAATTCGTTGCCGTCGCCCACCCTGACCACCCACTGCATCGGCTCAACCGCGAACTGAGCTTTCAGGATCTGGAAACCCAGATGCAAGTGGTGATCCGTGACTCCGGCCGCCAGCAGCCGCGCGATGTCGGCTGGCTCGGCGCCGAACAGCGCTGGACCGTCGGCAGCCTCGCCACCGCCGCGACCTTTGTCAGCAGCGGCCTGGGCTTTGCCTGGCTACCGCGGCACATGATCGACCGCGAACTCAAGGATGGTTCGCTCAAGCTGCTACCGTTGGATCGAGGCGGCAGCCGCAATTCGAGTTTCTATCTGTATTCGAACAAGGACAAACCCTTGGGCCCGGCCACGCAAATCCTCATCGAACTGCTGCGCACCTTCGACACCTTGCCGCTGGACGCACCGTTCGCCGCCCCCGAACAAGCCTGACACGGAGTTCACCGATGGCGTATTTCGAGCACGAAGGTTGCAACCTGCACTACGAGGAATATGGCCACGGTGCGCCGTTGCTGCTGGTTCACGGGCTCGGCTCGAGCACACTGGACTGGGAAATGCAGATCCCCGCGCTGGCCGCGCACTACCGGGTAATCGTCCCGGACATTCGCGGCCACGGGCGCTCGGACAAACCCCGCGAGCGCTACAGCATCGCCGGGTTCAGCGCCGACCTGCTGGTCTTGATCGAACACCTGCGCCTCGGCCCGGTGCACTACGTCGGGCTGTCGATGGGCGCAATGATCGGCTTTCAGCTGGCCGTCGATCAGCCGCAAGCACTCAAGAGCCTGACCATCGTCAACAGCGCGCCACAAGTCAAATTGCGCAGCCGCGATGATTATTGGCAGTGGTTCAAACGCTGGAGCCTGATGCGCCTGCTCAGCCTGGAAACCATCGGCAAAGCCCTCGGCAGCAAACTTTTCCCCAAGCCGGAACAGGCCGATCTGCGACGGAAAATGGCCGAACGCTGGGCAAAAAACGACAAACGTGCTTATCTCGCCAGCTTCGATGCGATCGTGGGCTGGGGCGTTCAGGAACGACTTTCCCGGGTGTCCTGTCCAACGCTCGTCATCAGCGCCGACCGTGATTACACGCCGGTGGCGTTAAAGGAAACCTATGTAAAACTGCTGCCGGATGCGCGGCTGGTGGTCATTGACGACTCGCGCCATGCCACCCCGCTCGATCAACCCGAACGCTTCAATCACACGCTGCTGGATTTTCTCGCCACAGCCGACCTTCACTCTCAGGATCACTGACCCATGCTGAAAAAACTCGCCCTCGCCGCCGGCTCCGTACTGTTTGCCGCCAACCTGATGGCTGCTACCCCGGCCAAGGCGCCCCACGTGCTGCTGGACACCACCAACGGCCAGATCGAAATCGAACTGGACCCGGTCAAGGCACCGATCAGCACGAAGAACTTCCTTGAATACGTCGACAGCGGTTTCTACAACAACACCATTTTCCACCGCGTGATCCCGGGCTTCATGGCTCAGGGCGGCGGCTTCACCCAGCAGATGCAACAGAAAGAAACCAAGGCGCCGATCAAGAACGAGGCCAGCAATGGCCTGCACAACGTTCGTGGCACCCTGTCGATGGCGCGTACTTCCAACCCTGATTCGGCGACCAGCCAGTTCTTCATCAACGTTGCCGACAACGCATTCCTCGACCCGGGTCGCGACGCCGGTTACGCGGTGTTTGCCAAAGTGGTCAAGGGGATGGATGTCGTGGACATCATCGTCAACTCGCAGACCACCACCAAACAAGGCATGCAGAACGTGCCTGTCGACCCTGTGATCATCAAGTCAGCCAAGCGCATCGACTGAGTTTCGCCGGGCATATCGAGCGGCGTGGGGCTGAGCCTGCGCCGCTCGCACTGATAAAAGGAGAGCCCGGATTCCGGGCGGTTATCTGATGCTCTATCGCCGTTTCGAACAACTGATCGATATCTTCCGCGACGCCCCGACGGCGTCCCCGCCGGACCGCGTCTGGCCCTTCTACGTCTATTACCTGAAGCAGGTCTGGCCAAGTTTCGCTGCCCTGCTCGTCATCGGCCTGTTTGCCTCGTTGATCGAAGTAGCGTTGTTCAGCTACCTGAGCCGCATCATCGATCTGGCGCAAGGCACGCCCAACCCGAATTTCTTCAGCGACCACGCCCTCGAATTGACCTGGATGCTGGTGGTCGCTCTGGTGCTGCGACCGATCTTCTTTGCCCTGCACGACCTGCTGGTGCATCAGACCCTGAGCCCCGGCATGACCAGCATGATCCGCTGGCAGAACCACAGTTACGTGCTCAAGCAGAGCCTGAATTTCTTCCAGAACGACTTCGCCGGGCGCATCGCCCAGCGCATCATGCAGACCGGCAACTCGCTGCGCGATTCTGCCGTGCAAGCGGTCGACGCGCTGTGGCACGTGGTGATCTATGCGATCAGCTCGCTGGTGCTGTTCGCCGAGGCCGACTGGCGCCTGATGATCCCTTTGCTGACCTGGATCGTCGCTTACATCGGCGCGCTGTATTACTTCGTGCCACGGGTGAAGGAGCGCTCCGTGGAAGCCTCTGACGCGCGCTCGAAACTGATGGGGCGCATCGTCGATGGCTACACCAACATCGCCACGCTGAAACTGTTCGCCCACACCAACTTCGAACAGCACTACGCCAAGGAAGCCATCGAAGAACAGACCGTCAAAGCACAAATGGCCGGTCGCGTGGTGACCAGCATGGACGTGGCGATTACTACCATGAACGGCCTGCTGATCGTCGGCACCACGGCGCTGGCATTGTGGCTGTGGACGCAGTCGCTTATCACCGTCGGCGCGATTGCCCTGGCCACCGGCCTGGTGATTCGTATCGTCAACATGTCCGGCTGGATCATGTGGGTAGTCACCGGCATTTTCGAAAACATCGGCATGGTCCAGGACGGTCTGCGCACCATCTCGCAACCGGTCAGCGTCACCGACCGCGAGCAGGCCAAACCGCTGGCCGTGGCCTCGGGCGAAGTGCGTTTCGAGCACGTGGATTTTCACTACGGCAAGAAGAGAGGCATCATCGGCGACCTCAATCTGACGATAAAACCGGGGGAGAAAATCGGCTTGATCGGCCCATCCGGCGCCGGCAAATCAACCTTGGTCAACCTGTTGCTGCGCCTGTACGACGTCGAGGGCGGGCGCATCCTGATCGACGGGCAGAACATCGCCGAAGTCGGCCAGGAAAGCCTGCGCGCGCGGATCGGCATGATCACTCAGGACACCTCCCTGTTGCACCGCTCGATCCGCGACAACTTGCTCTACGGCAAACCCGACGCCACCGACGCCGAACTGTGGGAGGCGGTGCACAAGGCTCGCGCCGATGAGTTCATTCCACTGCTGTCCGACGCTGAAGGCCGCAGCGGTTTCGACGCGCATGTCGGCGAGCGCGGGGTGAAACTCTCGGGCGGTCAGCGCCAGCGCATCGCGATTGCGCGGGTGCTGCTCAAGGACGCGCCGATCCTGATCATGGACGAAGCCACCTCGGCACTGGATTCGGAAGTCGAAGCGGCGATTCAGGAAAGCCTCGAGACCTTGATGCAGGGCAAAACCGTGATCGCCATCGCCCACCGTCTCTCGACCATCGCGCGCATGGACCGTCTGGTGGTGCTGGAAAACGGCAAGATCGCCGAGAGCGGCACCCACGCCGAACTGCTCGCCCATCGTGGTTTGTATGCACGGTTGTGGGCGCACCAGACCGGAGGCTTTGTCGGCATCGACTGATCGCGCGATATGATCGTTCCCACGCTCCGCGTGGGAATGCCTCAAGGGACGCTCCGCGTCCAGTGACGCGGAGCGTCACGGCCTGCATTCCCACGCAGAGCGTGGGAACGATCATGGTCAGGTCTGGCGATAAGGCAACGCTGTCCGGGCCTCTTCGGCATAGGCCAGAACCCCGGCGCGCTCCTGCTTGAGGAAATCCCTCACCGCCGCTTTCAAACCTGGATGGCGCAGGTAGTGCCAGGAATGGGTGATCACCGGTTCAAAGCCGCGAATCAACTTATGCTCGCCCTGTGCCCCGGCATCGAAACGCTGGATGCCTTGGGCAATCGCGTAATCCATGCCCTGATAAAAACACGTCTCGAAATGCAGCCGATCAAACTCGGCCAGGCAACCCCAATACCGCCCGTAGAAACTGTCGCCACCAACCAGACTGAACGCCATCGCCACGGGCCGTGAGCCCTGTTTGGCCAGGACCACGCGAATCGCTTCGGGCATGCGTTCGGCCAGCAGGCTGAAGAACTCGCGCGTCAGGTACGGCGCCTGACGCCGCACCGCGTAGGTGTTGGCATAGCAGGCGTAAACAAAATCCCACTGTGCCTCGTCCAGCTCACGCCCCTCCAGCCATTCAAACTCGAAGCCCTGCCCCGCCACCTGCTCGCGCTCCTTGCGCATCTGCTTGCGCTTGCGTGAGCTGAGGGCGTCGAGGAAGTCCTGAAAGTCGCGGTATTCACGGTTCTGCCAGTGATATTGACAGCCGATGCGCTGCAGCCAGCCCGGTTGCTCGGCCATCGCCGCATCGGTAAACGGATCGGTGAAGTTGATATGCGCGCTGGACAGTTCTTCGATCTGCAAATAGCCCGGCAGGCTTTTCAGCAGTTCGAAACCGTCCTCCACTGTTGCCGCCAGCAAGCGCGGGCCGCTGACCGGACTGAACGGCACGGCGGTCAGGAGTTTGGGGTAGTAATCGATGCCGGCGCGGGCGCAGGCGTCGGCCCAGCCGTGATCGAAGACGTACTCGCCGTACGAATGCCACTTGCGATAACTGGGCAGTGCGGCGATCAGTCGATCATCTTCGATGTGCAGTAAATGTTCGGGCTGCCAGCCCGAGTGCGGGCCGACACTGCCGCTGTCTTCCAGCGCACTGAGGAATGCGTGGCGCAGGAACGGCTGGTTGTCCGGCACCAGCGCATCCCAGCTTGCCGGGGCGATTTCTGACAGGTCTTGCAGGCGTTGCAACGGCATTCACTGGCACTCCACAGCTTGGCGACAAAGCCCGGCGAGTATCGCTGATCGCGACCCGGTTGCACACGCTCAATCGGCCGACAGCGCTCTAACTCGATAGTTCACGGCTGATCCGCATCGTCATCAACCTGCCATCACTGTGCCACCGCCCTGTCATAAACCATCGCGATACTGGCGCCTGTTTTTAGAGCGCCGGGTTCTAACCCGGACACAGTTTTCCGGCCTTCAGGCCGGTTGTGCCCAGGATGGTTCAGCCATCCCCTTCATCTTCGGAGATTGCTATGCGTCTTGCTTCCACGAAAACTGCAGCGGCCCTGTGCGGCGGCTTGTTGCTGGCCATGAGCGTTCCGGCCAGTGCTGCAGTCGACGCCAAACTGCTCGACATGCTCAAGGCCAACGGGTCGATTTCCCAGGCGCAGTACATCGAGCTGCAAACAGAACTGGCCAAGGATCAGAAGGCTCAGCAAATCGCCCAACAGGCGCAGCAGGAAACCAACGAACAAGTGGCGGCGGTCGCGAAGAAGACCAACGAACAGAGCCTGTTTGACCAGAAACTGGCGTGGGCGGCGAAGACCCAGTTCAAGGGCGACGTACGTATCCGCCAGGAAACCATCAAGATCGACGGCGAGCCGAACAACGGCGGCCGCGACAAGGACCGCCAGCGCATCCGTGCGCGTCTGGGCGCCTATACCGAGATCAACCCGCAAGTCGACACCGGCATCCGTATCGCCACCGGCGGCGGTGACGACGCGCGCTCGACCAACCAGGATCAGGACAACTACTTCGACAAGAAGCAGATCTGGCTCGACCTCGGCTACATCGACTATCACCCGGATCAGATCAAGAACCTGCACGTGATCGGCGGCAAGATGCTGCAACCATGGGTAAGCATGGGCGACGTGATCTGGGACAGCGACATCAACCCGGAAGGTCTGGCCGTTACCTACAAATACCCACTGGGCGGCAGCGCCGAACTGTTCGGCAGCCTGGGTAACTACAACCTCAAGGACAACGTTGACGGCGACGGCGTGCAATTCCGCCACGACCTGCGCCTGACCGCTGGCCAGTTGGGCAGCCGCTTCAACATCACTGACAACCTGAAGATGACCGTCGGCGGCAGCGTTTACGCTTACCAGAATGACGATGACAGCCGCTGCACCGGCACCTCGACGCCGTGCGCGCTGGCAGTCAACGGCAACTCGGCGAACAACGAATTCCGTCTGTATGAAGGGTTCAGCCAGATCGACATCGGCGGCCTGCCAATGCCGCTGTCGTTCTACGGCCAGTACGTGAAGAACAACGATGCCGTGACCGATCAGGACACCGCATGGTTGCTCGGCGCCAAGTCGAAAGTCTTCGGCTTCAACCTCGACTACAACTATCGCGACGTGCAGCGCAACGCCGTGGTCGGCGCCTTCACCGACTCCGACTTTGCCAACGGCACCACCGGTTCGCGCGGGCACAAGTTCAAGGTCGGTTACGACATCGACAAGAACTTCGCCGTCGGCGCCACGTACTTCCTGACCAAGGCCGACTTCGCCAGTCGCAGCCAGCGCGATGCAGATGCCAACACCCTGCAGCTGGATGCTGAAGCGAAGTTCTAAGAAAGTAATAGCCCGGTGCGGGCGGGACGATCCCCATCATCCGTTCGTTTCACCCGCACCGGGTTATTTCTGCAGGATGCAAAAACCCCCTGTAGGAGCTGCCGAAGGCTGCGATCTTTTGATCTTGATCCTGAAAACAAGATCAAAAGATCGCAGCCTCGTTTCACTCGACAGCTCCTACAGGGGGTTGTCTTTTCGTCGTTGCTCGGCCAGACGTTCAGCCAAAGCATCGACGTTCTCTTCCGGTTTTTCCGGCAGCGCCTTCAGGGTTGCCTGCATCACACGCATCTGCCGCATGAAGCGCCGGCAGTTGGGGCAGAACAACAGGTGATGACGCACCATCAGCGTCTCGCGAAAGCTCAGTTGGCCATCGAGATAATCGCTGGATCGTGCCACTTGCTCCTTGCAGGTCAACATTCTCCTGTCTCCTCAAAATGTTCCACGGTCGCGAAGACCTTCAAGCGCGCCCGGTGCAGCAGCACGCGGACATTGGAGAGCGAGATCTCCAGAAGATTACAGATCTCTTCCAGCTCCAGACCCTGGCGTTCGCGCAACAGCAGGACACTGCTCTGCAACTCGGACAGACTCAGCAACGTGTGTTCGAGGCATTCGCGCAGTTCGTTTTCGGTGAGCAGCGCCTCTGGGGTGTCCTGATGCCAGGCAAACGGCGCGACCAGCCAATGACCGTCGCTCGAGGAAAATCGATCGTCACCGATGGTGCCGTGGGGCGATGGCAGGTCATCGAGCAGGACTTCCCGGCGATTGTGCTTGTAGCGATTCTTCGCCGAATTGGCGGTGATGGTCAGCAACCAGGTCTTGAGGCTGGAACGGCCTTCGAAGCTGGCCAGATGGCGCACCACCGACAGCCAGGCATCCTGCACCACTTCCTCGACATGACGCTGGCCGACAATCGCGTAAGCCACCGCGCGCATGGCGCTCTGATAGGTGGTGACCAGTTCCTTGAAAGCGTTTTGCTCCCCCGCCAGCAGGCGCGTGAGCAGTTGGGTGTCGTCAGCCGCCATCCATCAATCCCCTTGTCCGGACTTCGAAAATGAACGCGGCAGGTGTTGACCTGCCGCGACGTCCGAAAAATTACAGCGTTTCAATCGCTTCGGATGTAGGAAAGATCGACGCGATTAAGGGGAAATTAACCTGTTTCAGCGCTTGCGCAGCAACACGCTACCAATCGAGTAACCGGCACCGAAGGAGCTGAGCACCGCCAGCGAACCCGAGGCCAGATCATCCTGATATTTGTGGAAGGCAATGACCGAACCGGCCGAGCTGGTGTTGGCGTAGCTGTCGAGAATCACCGGGGCTTCTTCTTCGGTAGCTTCGCGGCCGAGCAGCTTGCGCACGATCAGGTGGTTCATGCTCAGATTGGCCTGGTGCAGCCAGAAACGCTTCACGTCGCCAACGTTGAGCTGGTTCTCTTCCAGGTGCTCGCCAATCAGTTCGGCGACCATCGGGCAGACATCCTTGAACACCTTGCGGCCTTCCTGGACGAACAGCTTGTCGCGGGCACCAATGCCCTCTTCTGCCGCACGGTTGAGGAAACCGAAGTTGTTGCGGATGTTGTTGGAGAACTTGGTCAGCAATTTGGTGCTGACCACGTCGAACTGGTACGCGGAGGTCGCCAGATCCGCGCGTTCGATGATCACCGCAGTCGCGGCATCGCCGAAGATGAAATGGCTGTCGCGATCACGGAAGTTCAGGTGCCCGGTGCAGACCTCCGGGTTGACCATCAGGATCGCCCGCGCCTGGCCCAGTTGCACGCTGTTGGCGGCGGCCTGGATGCCGAAGGTGGCGGAAGAACACGCCACGTTCATGTCGAAACCGAAACCTTCAATGCCCAGCGCTTCCTGGACTTCGATGGCGATGGCCGGGTAAGCGCGTTGCAGGTTGGAGCAGGCGACGATCACGCCGTCGATGTCGGCGGCGGTTTTGCCGGCTCGTTGCAGGGC
Organism: Pseudomonas iranensis; assembly: GCF_014268585.2. Lineage (NCBI taxonomy): Bacteria > Pseudomonadati > Pseudomonadota > Gammaproteobacteria > Pseudomonadales > Pseudomonadaceae > Pseudomonas > Pseudomonas iranensis. Next base: position 1,768,648 of record NZ_CP077092.1, on the reverse strand, counting down.
TTGTTCGGCAGCGCCAACGGCCATCTGGCAGAGCACCGACCATTCATCGTTGGAACGCTCGGGCAGGCGCGGGGCCATGCGTTGCGGATCGAGGATGCCGTCCTTGTCCATGACAAAGCGGCTCTTGATGCCCGAGGCCTTTTCGATGAACGCGGCGCTGGATTCGGTCAGGGCCTGGACTTCACCGCTGGCAATGGCCTCGGCGTTATCGGCGTTGAACTGGGCGACGTAAGTATTGAAAGACTGCACCAGCTCTTCGTTGGAGATGCTGTTGGCCGGTGTGTACAGGCCGGTGCCGCTGATGACGACGTTATGCATGGTCGTTTCTCTAATCTGTTCAGGCAGAAAGTGCTGGAACCGTCGTACCAACACGCAAAGGGTCTATTCCCATCCGGGGGACGCAAACCTGGCATCGTTTTATTCCGCAGCGCGACACGGCCGAAGGCTCTGGGTCGCGAAACGGCGGGTTATGGTGGCGAAGTTTGCCATAAACCCGAGGTTTTGGCGCCGTTCTCAAGCACAACTGCCGTTCACCACATGAACTCAACTCCGTGGCGAGGGAATTTATCCCCGTTCGACTGCGAAGCAGGCGCCAGCCCACCACGCTCGGTATTTGATGAACCGAGGTCGCAGGTTTTGGGGCGGCTTCGCCACCCAACGGGGATAAATCCCCTCGCCACAAAGACCGCTTCCACAGGGGGATTGTGTATGGCTGCAGGTCAGGGCTCGACCTGGCTCCACTGTTTGCTCAGGCGCTTGTCGGAGATCGGCACTTTGGTGCCCAACTGTTGCGCGAACAACGACACGCGGTATTCCTCCAGCCACCAGCGGTACAACTCCAGCTGCGGATCACGCTTGCCTTCCTGCGCATGCTTGGCCGCGCGGGTCTGGTATTGCGCCCACAGGCCAGCGAGTTCGCCGCTCCAGACCCGATCCTTCTGCACCTGCGCACCGAGTTTCTCGAAACGTTGCTCGACCGCTTTCAGGTAACGCGGCAACTCCTTGAGCCACTGCATCGGCGTTTCGCGGACGAAACCCGGATAGACCAGATTGCCGATCTGCTGCTTGATGTCGTTGAGTGCCACCGCTTGCGCCAGATCGATCTTGCCCTTGAAGCGTTTTTGCAGACCGTGCCAGATCTTGAGGATTTCCAGCGTCAGCCGCGCGACGCGCTCGGCGTGCTCGGTCCAGTTGCCGCGCTTGCGCTCGGCCAGTGCCGCCAATCCGGCGCCATCACGGGGCAACGGGTCTTCGCCTTCGAGAATGCAGCTGTCGAGGCTGGCCAACAGAATGTCTTCAACCAGCGCATCGACCCGGCCCAGTTCGCGATACAGCAGACCCAGTTCAGTCTGCCCGGGCAACTTGCCCCGGAGGAATTTCGCCGGCTCGGCCAATTGCTGCATGAGCAAACGCTGCAAGGCGCGCCGGTGCTGGAACTCGGCTTCGGCCGGGGTCGAGAAGCGCCCTTCCTTGACCGTGCCGCCCTCTTCCACCAGCGCCGGGTACACCGTCATCGACAACCCGGCGATCTTCTGCTGGGTCTTTTCCGCCACCGGCGCGAAAACTTTTGCCTCGACCGGCTGCTGACTTTTCGCACTCTGCGGCACCGCCAGCGCGGCCTGGCTGGCTTCGGCGAAACGTGCAGTCAACTCAGCCAGATCGCGGCCTTCGCCAAGAAACTTGCCCTCGCCGTCGACGATTTCCAGGTTCATGCGCAGATGGCTTTCAACCTGCTGCGCCGCTTCCGCCCACGCGTCATCGCTGACCCGCGCGCCGGTCATGCGCAGCAGCTCGCGACCGAGCGCTTGCGGCAGCGAACCTTCGGCGAAAGTCATGCGCTGCAACGCGGCCTTGATGAAGTCCGGCACCGGCACGAAGTTCTTGCGCAGGGCTTTCGGCAGGTTGCGCACCAGGGCTATGCACTTGGCCTCGATCAAGCCCGGCACCAGCCATTCCAGACGCTCCGGCGGCAACATCGGCAGCAGCGGCGCCGGCACGCGCAAGGTCACGCCGTCGCGCGGGTGATTGGGTTCGAAATGATAAGTCAGCGCCAGCTCCAGATCGCCAATGTGCAACGTATCCGGGTAATCACGGGCGGTGACTTCGCTGGCCTCGCGGGCCAATACGTCTTCTTCGCGCATGATCAGCAACTGCGGATCTTTCTGGCTGTTGACCTTGTACCAACTGTCGAAGGTCGCGGTCTGATGGATCTCCGCCGGCAGACGCGCATCGTAGAAGGCGTAGAGGGTTTCTTCGTCGGCGAGAATGTCGCGCCGGCGCGCCTTGGCCTCCAGTTCGTCGAGCTGCTCGAGCAGTTTCTGATTGGCGCTCAGGCATTTGGCCCGCGACTGAATCTCACCGCGCACCAGACCTTCGCGGATAAACAGCTCACGAGATACCACCGGATCGACCGGGCCGTAATGCACCGGGCGACGACCGACGACGATCAGGCCGAACAGGGTGATCTGCTCATAGGCTACGACCTGGCCGCGCTTCTTCTCCCAATGCGGCTCGAAGTGATTCTTCTTGATCAGGTGCCCGGCCAGCGGCTCGATCCAGTCGGCATCGATCTTGGCGACCATGCGCGCGTAAAGCTTGGTGGTTTCCACCAGTTCGGCGGTCATCAGCCACTGCGGGCGCTTCTTGCCGATGCCCGACGACGGGTGAATCCAGAAGCGCCGCTGCCGCGCGCCGAGGTAATCGCCGTCTTCGGTTTTTTGGCCAATCTGGCTGAGCAAGCCGACCAGCACCGCTTTGTGCAGCTTCGGATAATCCGCCGGCTCCTTGTTCAGGCTCAACTGCATGTCGCGGCAGATCAGGCTCAACTGACGATGAGAATCACGCCACTCGCGCAGGCGCAGGTAATTGAGGAAATTCTTCCGGCACCAATTGCGCAGCGGATTGGCCGTGAGCGCCTGGCGCTGTTCTTCAAAACCACGCCACAGATTGACCAGCCCGGCGAAGTCCGAATCCGGATCCTTCCATTGCGCATGGGCCTGATCCGCCGCTTGCTGACGCTCCGGTGGACGTTCGCGCGGGTCCTGAATCGACATCGCACTGGCGACGATCAGCACTTCCTGCAGACTGCCGAGCTTGGCCGCTTCCAGCAGCATGCGGCCCATGCGCGGGTCGACCGGCAAGCGCGCCAACTGGCGACCGAGCGGTGTCAGCTGACTGTTGCGATCCACCGCCGACAGCTCTTGCAGCAGGTTGAAACCGTCGCTGATCGCCTTGCCGTCCGGCGGCTCGATAAACGGGAACGCGGTGATTTCGCCGAGGCGCAGATGGAGCATCTGCAGGATCACGGCGGCGAGGTTGGTGCGCAGAATTTCCGGATCGGTAAATTCCGGCCGCCCAAGGAAGTCCTCTTCGCTGTACAAACGCACGCAGATACCCGGCTCGACCCGGCCGCAACGACCTTTACGCTGATTGGCGCTGGCCTGGGAAATCGCTTCGATCGGCAAGCGCTGGACCTTGGCGCGGTAGCTGTAACGACTGATGCGCGCGGTGCCGCTGTCAATCACATAGCGAATGCCCGGCACGGTCAGCGAGGTCTCGGCGACGTTGGTCGCCAGCACCACGCGGCGGCCCGGATGCGACTGGAAAATCCGCTGCTGTTCAGCCGGCGACAGGCGCGCGTACAGCGGCAGGATTTCGGTGTGTTTGAGCTGGGCCTTGCGCAACATGTCGGCGGCGTCGCGAATCTCGCGCTCGCCGGGCAGGAACACCAGCACATCGCCGGGGCTGCGTCGTTCGCTGCGCTCGTAGGCGGCGATTTCGTCGAGAGTGGCGAGAATCGCCTGATCGACGGTCAGGTCGTCCTCGACCCGGTTGCCCTCTTCGTCCTGCTCCAGGGTCAGCGGCCGGTACCAAGTTTCCACCGGGAAAGTACGACCCGACACTTCGACGATCGGCGCGTCATCGAAGTGCTTGGAGAAGCGCTCCAGATCGATGGTCGCCGACGTGATGATGACCTTGAGGTCGGGACGGCGTGGCAGCAGGGTTTTCAGGTAGCCGAGGAGGAAATCGATGTTGAGGCTGCGTTCGTGTGCTTCGTCGACGATGATCGTGTCATAGCGTTCCAGATAACGATCGTTCTGGGTTTCCGCCAGCAGAATGCCGTCGGTCATCAGCTTGATCAGGGTGTTGGCATCGCTCTGATCCTCGAAGCGCACCTGATAGCCGACCAGCGCACCGAGCGGCGTGCCGAGCTCTTCGGCGACACGGCTGGCGACACTGCGCGCGGCGATCCGACGCGGCTGGGTATGGCCGATCAGACCGTGCTGGCCGCGCCCGATTTCCAGACAGATCTTCGGCAACTGGGTGGTTTTGCCCGAACCGGTTTCGCCGGCGATGATCAGCACCTGATGTTGCTCCAGGGCCTTTTTGATCTCGTCGCGCTTGGCCGCGATCGGCAAACTGTCGTCGTAACGAATCACCGGCAGGCTCGCGCGACGCGCCAGTACCTGATCACAGGACGCCTGCATCCGCGCCACCCACTGGGCCAGTTTGGCTTCGTCGGGTTTCTTGCGCAGCTCAAGCAACTGCCGCCGCAGCCGGTGACGGTCGGCGAGCATGGCGTGATCGAGGTTTTTCAGCAGTTTGTCGATGGAGGGCGATTCGTCGGTCATCGGGTAGGCAATTCGGTCGTCTATTTATGCAGGGGGCGGATTGTCGCAGATTTGGGGGGGTTGTGGCGTGTCAGGGGGATTACGACCCTCACCCTAGCCCTCTCCCAAAGGGAGAGGGGATCGATTGGGGGATGCTTCAAAGGTACATCGACCTGAAAGAGCTTTGCCGAATCCATAATCGCCGAGCTCTTTCAGGTCGGCGTTTGACCCAAGACACCTCGGTCAGCTCCCTCTCCCTCTGGGAGAGGGCTGGGGTGAGGGGCTTTTGAAAGAGCTACTCGTTGTCGAGGCCTTTGCGCCGGTATGGGAAGACGTCGATAACCTTCCCCGCCCGAATCGCCTCCTGCAAGCCCTTCCAGTAATCGGCGTTGTACAACTCGCCGTGCAATTGATCGAACAATTTCCGCTGGCCCGAATCGGCAAACAGGAACGGCGGAAACTCCTCGGGAAACACGTCCAGCGGTCCGATCGAGTACCACGGCTCGGAGGCCATTTCATCCTCCGGCGTGCGCGGTTGCGGGATTTGGCGGAAGTTGGCTTCGGTCAGGAAGCAGATTTCGTCGTAATCGTAAAACACCACGCGCCCGTGACGGGTGACGCCGAAGTTTTTCAGCAGCATGTCGCCGGGAAAAATATTCGCCGCCGCCAATTGCTTGATCGCCAGACCGTAATCTTCCAGCGCTTCGCGCACTTGCGCGTCGTTGGCGTTTTCCAGATACAGGTTGAGCGGAGTCATCCGCCGCTCGGTCCAGCAGTGGCGGATCAGCACGGTTTCGCCTTCGACCGAAACCGTGGATGGCGCGACCTCTAGCAGTTCTTCGAGGCACGCCGGATCGAACTTGCTCAGCGGAAAACGAAAGTCGGCAAATTCCTGGGTATCGGCCATACGCCCGACCCGATCGACGCTTTTCACCAGACGATACTTTTCGATCACCGTGGCGCGATCGACGTTTTTCGACGGTGAGAAACGGTCCTTGATGATTTTGAATACGGTGTTGAAACCCGGCAGGGTGAACACGCTCATGACCATGCCGCGCACGCCCGGGGCCATGATGAACTGGTCGTCAGTGTTGGCCAGGTGATTGATCAGCGCGCGGTAAAACTCCGACTTGCCGTGCTTGTAGAAGCCGATCGAGGTGTACAGCTCGGCGATGTGCTTGCCCGGCAGAATGCGTCGCAGAAAACCGATGAACTCCGCCGGCACCGGTACATCGACCATGAAATACGAGCGAGTAAACGAGAAGATGATCGACACATCGGCTTCGTCGGTGATCAACGCATCGATCTGAATGCCCCGACCTTCGCGGTGCAACAGCGGAATCACCAGCGGCCATTGCTCGTCGCGGGTGTAAATGCGTCCGACCAGATACGCGCCCTTGTTGCGGTAAAGCACCGAGGAAAACAGCTCGACGCTTAGCTCCGGGTCCTTGCACACCCAGTTCGGCAGGTTCTCGCGCAATTGCGCTTCGAGCCGCAGCAGGTCGCCAGGCAAATCGGCGTAATCCTCGCTGAAGCGGTAGTCGGAAAAGATACTGGCGAGCATCGCGGACAACTGGCCCTGCGGCTTGTACGTGCGGGTTTGCGCGGCGCGGGCACGGCGCAGGCTCGGGCGCGTGGTGTGGATGAACATGCAGCCGTCGCTGATCAGGTCGTGGCTGAACAGCCCGCAGAAAATCGAGTTGTACCAGGTTTCGGACAGCTCATCGTCGAAGCGCAGGTCGATCACACTGATATAGGCGCTTTTCACCAGCGGCCAGCAGCTGACGTTCATCAGGGTCTCTTCGTCGAAATACTCGCGCAGGCGAGCGACGGTTTCGCCAACCTTTTCTTCGTACAAACTGATCCGCGCCGCCGAGGCGGCCTGGGCTTCTTGCCAGCGCGCCTGTTCGAAGCGCTCCCGCGCACCATCGGTGATGCGGCGAAAATGTTCGCGGTAATCGTCGAAGCCGGCGAGGATCATCCGGGCGATCTCGGTGGCTGGCCATTGCTGCGACATAAATGAAACCTCGGCGGGAAATCGATTCGTTTGAGCTTAGTCACGGAACCGTCCGCAGGAAAAGCGCAATTTCTGCCAAAACCGATACCGGGGCGACCGTTGACGAGGTTTCTCGTGCCGATGCATGGCAAGCAGAATTAAAAGCCCGAATAGCGGTTGCCATGATCCGGACGCTCGGCAACACTCTCGTCCCGATCAAGGAAGGAGCCCGCCGTGAGCCCTGTCGATATTTTCCGCATGTTGTCGCTGGCCGCTATCTGGGGCGCGAGTTTTCTGTTCATGCGCATCATTGCCCCGGTGATCGGCACGATCCCGACCGGCTTCTTTCGGGTGTCGATCGCGGCTGCCGGGCTGCTGGTGATCCTTGGGCTGATGCGCATCAGCTGGGATTTCAAGGGCAAGCTGAAGACCGTGATGCTGCTGGGCGTAATCAACTCGGGGATTCCGGCGACACTGTATTCGGTTGCCGCCCAGGTATTGCCGGCCGGCTATTCGGCGATCTTCAACGCCACGACGCCGCTGATGGGCGTGTTGATTGGCGGTTTGTTCTTCAGCGAAAAGCTCACGGCGGCCAAGCTCAGCGGCGTGTTCCTCGGTCTGTTCGGCGTCGGTGTGCTGACGCGCGCCGGTCCCGTGGCCTTCGATCTGCAACTGCTGATGGGCGCGGTCGCCTGCCTGCTGGCGACCACTTGTTACGGCTTTGCCGGATTCCTTGCACGGCGCTGGCTGGATCAGGCCGGTGGGCTGGACAGCCGTTTGTCGGCACTGGGCAGCATGCTCGGGGCGACGTTGTTTTTGCTGCCGTTGTTCGCCTACAGCGCCTTCACTGCGCCGCCGGTGAGTTGGGGCGGCTGGCAGGTCTGGCTGTCGCTGCTCGGCCTGGGTCTGGGTTGCACGGCGTTTGCCTACATCATCTATTTCCGCCTGCTCAGCTCGATCGGCCCGGTGAAATCGATGACCGTGACCTTCATGATCCCGCCGTTCGGCGTGTTGTGGGGGGCGTTGTTGCTGGATGAGCCGTTGTCGATGGCGCACATTTATGGCGGGGTGCTGATTGCGGCGGCGTTGTGGCTGGTGTTGAAGCCGGCGGTGGTGAAGCCTGCAAAGGTGTCAGTCCGTTAGATTTTCTGCCGCAGATATTTCGCGAGCAGGCTCGCTCCCACAGAAGAATACATTCCAATGTGGGAGCGAGCCTGCTCGCGAAGGCGATGGATCAACCACCGCCTGTTTTCTGCTAACTGCTTTTTCGGAACACAAACACCAACCCGACAATAATCAGCAGCATTCCCAACACGCTCAACGCCGCCAGACGATTACCGAAAATCAGGTAATCCATCACCGCCGTCACCGCCGTCACCGCCGTCACCAGATAGAACAGGCTGGTGACATTCACCAGATTGCCCCGCGCGATCAGTCGATACAGCAACAGCGTCGCCAGCACTGAAACCACCAGGCCCATCCATAACACCGGGACGATGAAGCCCGCGCTGTGCTCGAAGTGAAACGGCTGAAACGGTACGAACACCGCGCACAGCAACAGGCCGGCCAGGTACTGCACTGGCAGCGTGCCGAGCGGATTGTCGGTGATGCGTTTTTGCATGATCGAGCCGAGCGTCATGCTCGCCAGCGCCAGCAAACCGAACAGCATGCCGGCCCAGGACATTCCGGCCAGACCGATGCCCTGGTAAACCACCATGATCAGCCCGGCCAGACCCAGCGCCAGGCCGAACAGGCGGCTCGTCGAACGCTGCCGTTCCATCAAGACCACGGTAAGGATCGGCTGAACGCCCATGATCGTCGCCATTACCCCCGGCGTGACTTTGCAATCCAGCGCCAGCAGATAAAAGATCTGATAGGCCCCGAGCAACACCAGTCCCGTGGCGATCGCGAACAGCATCGGCTTGCCACCCTTGGGCAGCTTCAATCTCAGCAGCGGCGCCAGCAAGACCAGCCCGCACAGGGCGATGGCGAAGCGAATCAGCAGAAAGGCAAAGGGCGAAGCATGGGCGAGGCCCCACTTGGAGAAAATCGCCCCGCTGCTCCATAGCAGAACGAACAGGCTCGTGGACGCCGCCGCGAGCGCGGATTGTTTCGAAAGGACAAACATGAATACCACCTGTAGTCAGGCAAGAAGCCAACTCAGCCGAAGCTGAAATTCAGTAGGTTGTTCTGGCGGGCGCGGGGGCAGCAGAAACTGCCGATCAGCCCCGAACGCCAACGCCCGGCGGCGATACGACTGCGCACACCGGCGTGCTACTGACAGGTGGAGGGTAATGACTGATCTGCACAGGCTGCTGATTCCCGCACGGCACGACGCCAGCGTTGACCGCTGAATCGACTACCGCGTTGATGAGGGATGCAGGCATGGATGCTGATCTTTATTGGAGAAATGAAAGCGCGAGCACAGCGGCTCGGGCGGGCTGACTATAACCAGCCCGGGACACAGATTGCAATGACTTGGGCAAAGGGCCGGTAGCGACAGCTTGGGGCGGGATGATTAGGGTGATTGGCGGCGGCAATGGATTGTCAGGAGACATGGAATGCAAGAGATCATATGCCAAGGGAACGGACGTATTTGCGGTATCAGGTTTATCGGTCAGAGGCGAGGAAGCGGGCCGCTTCGCAGATTGCCGGCTTACAGGGCCAACTTAAGGCGGCCGACGCTTCGATTATGGATTTATCTCTCATTCGGTTCGAACCGATAAACAGGCATGCGCTGAATGCTTTTGAAACATGGGAAGAACCCTGCTTTTTCTGGCATGAAGTCATCGCCTGGAAATCACGTGAACCACGCGCATTGGACATCTCTATCTGGTTCGACGGGCAGCTCTGCGGCCTGTGTTTTGCAAACCCGAACAATAGTCGACGCAGATTACGAGTTGTGAGATTGGAAGGGCGCCCTGGCGGAACACATCCTTTGAAAAATCGGATAGGACTACTAGCGATCATGGTAATTGAGCAATACGCGGACTTCGTTGGCTGCGATGTTATCGAAATACAAGAGCCGCTGGACGGTGCGATACCCGTTTATCAGAAGCTGGGTTTCAGCTACGACATCGAAGGCCGCCTTGTCAAAACCTTGGAGAATCCAGTACTGTGAAAGCCAATCAATTACTGATCAAACCGGGGGGCAACATGAAAAAAGCGAAGCATAGACCTCCCGAAGCATTGGTCAGATCGCTGAAAACCAAAAGACTGGCTGATCATGAATTGACCGCTAATCAACGGCGTCTGTTGCAACTGCTGATCACCGGTATCGAAGATGAGCCCTCGGTGCTGGCCGCTGGCCGATTGTGAAAAAACCGCTCCTGAGGAGCGGTTTTTTATTTCTGAGCCAGCCTCAACCAAACAACCAATACCCCAGCAAGGTGAGCACCAGCACCGCCAGCACCGGGCGCATTACGCGGTAGGCCTTGGGATGCCGGCGCTTCCACTGCTTGACCACGCCGCTGAAACGGTCGCTGAAGTTCTTGCTCCAGGCATAAGCCTGGTTGATGCCGCCAACGCGTTCGTCGTCGAGATTCTGCGGCGCGGTGGCGCGGCCGAGCCAGCCACTAATGAAGCGATTGATGCGGGTCATCACGCGGTTGCTCAGCGGACGCTCGACATCGCAGAACAGAATGACGCGAGTCTGATCAGTTTCATTCTTGACCCAGTGCACATAGGTCTCGTCGAACATCACATCATCGCCGTCGCGCCAGGCGTAAATCTGGCCGTCGACGAAGATCCGGCAATCGTCGGAGTTGGGTGTCGACAGGCCGAGGTGATAACGCAGGGAGCCGGCGAACGGGTCACGGTGCGGGTTGAGATGACTGCCGCCCGGCAGCAGTGCAAACATCGCACCCTTGACGTTAGGTATGGCACTGACCAGAGCCACGGTTTTCGGGCACAGCGCTTCGGCCGATGGCAGCGGTTTGTCGTACCACTTCAGATAGAAACGCTTCCAGCCTTTCTTGAAAAAGGAACCGAAACCGGCGTCGTTGTTCTTCTCGGCGGCGCGAATGTAGCCCTCGTCAAACAGATGCATGGCTTCGTCGCGGATGGTCTCCCAGTTGTCGCGCAGCACATCCAGTTCCGGAAACTTGCTGCGATCCAGATACGGTCTGGAAGGCACTGCGGAGAACAGGTACATCAAAGCGTTATATGGGGCGAACAGCGCCGAATGGTTGACGAACTGACGCAGTACCGGCAAACGCGCCTTGCCGCGCAAATGCACATAGAGCGTGCTGCCCAGGAACAGCAACAGCACAAACGCCTTGGCGGCAAACGAAACGGTCATCAACAACTCCTTGAATAAAGACAACGCTGCGCAATGCCCTTTTCCCGGCATGGCAGCCGGCCATGATAAACACTACCGGCTCCGGGAAAAACCCGCCTGCCACAAGATTCAGTGTTAAGCATTACGCAACAAAGCCTTTATTAACATGCGGCGCCTGAACCTTGGCTGACATGAATCAACAGGCTTACTGCTGGTTCTCCTGCTCCGTGAACAGGTCACTGAACAACATGCTCGACAGATAACGCTCGCCCGAATCCGGCAGCACCACGACGATGGTTTTGCCCTGCATCTCTGGTTTCTCCGCCAGACGCACCGCCACCGCCATGGCAGCACCGCAGGAAATCCCGCACAAAATCCCCTCTTCCTGCATCAGGCGCAAAGCCATGGCCTTGGATTCTTCATCGGTCACCTGTTCGACGCGATCGACCATCGACAGATCAAGATTCTTCGGCACAAAACCGGCGCCAATGCCCTGAATCTTGTGCGGGCTCGGCTTGATCTCGGCACCGGCCAACGCTTGCGTAATCACTGGCGAAGACGCCGGCTCGACGGCCACCGACAGAATCGGTTTCCCGGCGGTGTTCTTGATATACCGCGAGACACCGGTAATGGTTCCACCGGTACCTACGCCAGCCACCAGCACATCCACGGCGCCGTCGGTGTCGTTCCAGATTTCCGGGCCGGTGGTCTTCTCATGAATTGCCGGGTTGGCCGGGTTATCGAACTGCGCCGGCATGAAGTATTTGTCGGCATCGCTGGCGACGATTTCCGCAGCTTTCTCGATGGCGCCCTTCATGCCCTTGGCCGGCTCGGTCAACACCAGTTCCGCGCCCAAGGCTTTCAGAACCTTGCGGCGCTCGATGCTCATCGACGCCGGCATGGTCAGCATCAACTTATAGCCACGCGCAGCGGCAACGAAGGCCAGACCGATACCGGTATTACCGGAAGTCGGCTCGACAATGGTCATGCCCGGCTTGAGTCTGCCGCTGCTTTCGGCGTCCCAGATCATGTTGGCGCCGATTCGGCATTTGACCGAGTAACCGGGGTTGCGCCCCTCGATCTTGGCCAGGATCGTGACCCCGCGCGGCGCGATGCGGTTGATCTGGACCAGCGGCGTATTACCGATGGAATGGGCGTTGTCAGCGTAAATACGGCTCATGGCTGGGTCCTTATGCAGCGTTGAATTCAGCCTTCCAAGGTAAGCCCGTTGCCGATCACAGTCCAGTCGGGTCGAACGTCTGCAAACGCGCGGAGTCAATCGCTTTGAATCGTCAAGCCACACTCTTGAAGGAACAATGGCATGAAACGTCGTTACAGCTGGCCGCTCTGGACCCTGACGGGTGTCGTGGTGCTGCTGGTCGCCCTGCATTTCGCCCTGCCCTATCTGGTACGCGACTACCTCAATGACAAACTCGCGGACATGGGTGATTACCGTGGCCAGATCACCGATGTTGATCTCGCGCTGTGGCGTGGCGCCTATAAAATCAACGGCCTGAAGATCGTCAAGGTCGACGGCAAAGTACCGGTGCCGTTCGTCGATGCGCCGTTGATCGACCTGTCGGTAAGCTGGCATTCGCTGTGGTACGACCATGCCGTGGTCGCGCAGGTGCAATTCCTCAATCCCGAAATCAACTTCGTCGACGGTGGCCCCAACAAGCAGAACTCGCAGACCGGTCAGGGCACCGACTGGCGTGAGCAGTTGGGCAAGCTGCTGCCGATCACCCTCGATGAAGTGCAGATCAACGATGGCCGTATCACGTTCCGCAACTTCAATTCCAAGCCGCCGGTGAACATGAACGCCAGCAACGTCAACGCCAGCATCTATAACCTGACCAATGTGGTCGACAAGGAAGGCAAGCGCGACGCGCGCTTTGAAGGCAAGGCGTTGCTGCTGGGCCACGCGCCATTGGAAACCACCGCCACCTTCGATCCATTGAGCAACTTCGAAGACTTCGAATTCCGCCTGCGCGCCCGTGACATCGAGCTCAAACGCATGAACGACTTCGCCGCCGCCTACGGCAAATTCGACTTCAACGCCGGCCACGGCGATGTGGTTATCGAAGCCAAGGCAGAGAAAGCCCGACTCACCGGCTACATCAAACCCCTGCTGCGCGACGTCGACGTATTCAACTGGCAGCAAGACGTCGAAAACAAGAACAAAGGCCTGTTCCGCTCAATCTGGGAAGCACTGGTCGGCGGCACCGAGACCGTGCTGAAGAACCAGAACAAAAACCAGTTCGCCACCCGTGTTGAACTCAGCGGCAATGTTCACCAGCAGAACGTCAACGCCTTCGAAGCGTTTTTGCAGATTTTGCGCAATGGCTTCATCCAGGCATTCAATGCGCGGTACGAACGGCCGAAGCCGGATGAGGATTAAGTTTTGCGGTTGACGACATATCGACCTGTGTCTTCGGCCGCTATCGATGAACGCTGTTGCAGCGAATCCCAGCCCAGACAGGCCAACGCCAAAGAACGTGGCACTGCTTCACGCCCATTGCTGTAACGGCTGATGCTGCGAGCGCTCACACCGAGCGCTTCGGCCGCATCATTGAGAGAAAGTCCGGTACGGGCGCGCCAATCGATAAAAATGCGCGTGTTCTCATCCTGGGCATTTTGCGCTAGCGCATCCATATACAAGGTGTCTGCACCGATCTGTACGTCGGGTTCAATCCATTCAACGATCCAACCCTCGTCTCCGACTGCGGCAGTCGCAAAGACTTCGCGATCAAGCAGTGTCCGCAGACCTGGATAAGTATGAATATCCATCCCCAAATCAACTGTCAGTTCCTGACCATTGATAAATGTCAGTGCCAACCTGAAATCCGACAGAACGTGCGCAGATCGCAGACGCGGCCGTTTCATGGGTAACATCGTTTCCAGTCCTCCAGTAGTTGCGCATGATGTGCACCCACCCAAGCCAACGCTTCTTTAACGATCAGCGGCGGTGCCTTGCCCATCAAGACTTCAATCGTTTCCAGGCTGAGCATCACGTCAACGCCGCCACCGGTCAGGTGGACATGGGGCGGTGGGTGATCTTTCTCACGCAGCTGTATGCGGTATTTATCGCGAAATCGGTATTTAGTAGACATGGATCGAAAGCTATCGCCAAATCGGCGATACCGGAATACTGGCCATCCGCCGAGACTGAGTCAACATGTGACGCTCCATTCAGAGACTGAATAAGCCGTCTGCGTTCACAGTCGACCGGCGTGCGCGTTATAGTCGGGTATCCGATTATTTCGCCCCGCCCTGCCCGTAAGGTCAGCGTTACCGTTCGAGGATTTGCAGATGAAGTTCGAAGGCACCCAGGCCTACGTCGCCACCGATGACCTGAAGCTGGCGGTCAATGCCGCCATCACTCTGGAACGGCCGCTGCTGGTCAAGGGTGAGCCGGGCACCGGCAAGACCATGCTCGCCGAGCAACTGGCCGAGTCGTTCGGTGCCAAGCTGATCACCTGGCACATCAAATCCACCACCAAGGCCCATCAGGGTCTGTACGAGTACGACGCGGTCAGCCGTTTGCGCGACTCGCAGCTGGGCAATGAAAAAGTCCACGACGTGCGTAACTACTTGAAGAAAGGCAAGCTCTGGGAAGCCTTCGAGTCCGAGGAGCGGGTGATTCTGCTGATCGACGAAATCGACAAGGCCGACATCGAATTCCCCAACGACCTGTTGCAAGAACTCGACAAGATGGAGTTCTACGTTTACGAGATCGACGAGACCATCAAGGCCAAGAAACGCCCGATCATCATCATTACTTCCAACAACGAGAAAGAGCTGCCGGACGCCTTCCTGCGCCGCTGCTTCTTCCACTACATCGCTTTCCCCGACCGCACTACCCTGCAGAAAATCGTCGATGTGCATTACCCGGACATCAAGAAGGACTTGGTCAGCGAAGCGCTCGACGTGTTCTTCGACGTGCGCAAGGTACCGGGCCTGAAGAAAAAGCCTTCAACCTCGGAACTGGTCGACTGGCTGAAACTGCTGATGGCCGACAACATCGGCGAAGCGGTGCTGCGCGAGCGCGATCCGACCAAAGCCATCCCGCCACTGGCAGGTGCACTGGTGAAGAACGAACAGGACGTGCAACTGCTTGAGCGCCTGGCGTTCATGAGCCGGCGCGGCACCCGCTAAGAGGCCGCTGCCATGTTGCTCAACCTGTTCAACGAAATGCGTGCAGCCAAGGTACCGGTATCGGTGCGCGAGCTGCTCGACCTGATCAACGCGCTGAAACAGCGCGTGACCTTCGCCGACATGGACGAGTTCTATTACTTGTCGCGGGCGATTCTGGTGAAGGACGAACGCCATTTCGACAAGTTCGACCGCGCGTTTGGCGCCTACTTCAATGGCCTGGAGAAACTCGACGACCACTTGCAGGCGCTGATTCCCGAGGACTGGCTACGCAAGGAATTCGAGCGCTCGCTGAGCGACGAAGAACGCGCGCAGATCCAGTCCCTTGGCGGGCTGGACAAACTCATCGAGGAATTCAAGAAGCGTCTGGAAGAACAGAAAGAACGCCACGCCGGCGGCAACAAGTGGATTGGCACCGGCGGCACCAGCCCGTTCGGCTCCGGCGGTTTCAACCCTGAAGGCATCCGGGTTGGCGACGCCGGCAAGCGTCAGGGCAAAGCGGTCAAGGTCTGGGATCAGCGCGAGTACAAGAACCTCGACGATTCGGTGGAACTGGGCACGCGCAACATCAAGGTCGCCCTGCGTCGTTTGCGCAAGTTCGCCCGCCAAGGTGCCGCAGAAGAACTCGACATCGACGGCACCATCGACCACACCGCCAAGGACGCCGGCCTGCTGAATATCCAGATGCGCCCGGAACGGCGCAACACGGTGAAGCTGTTGCTGTTGTTCGACATCGGCGGCTCGATGGACGCGCACGTGAAGATCTGTGAGGAATTGTTCTCGGCCTGCAAGACCGAGTTCAAGCACTTGGAGTACTTCTACTTTCACAACTTCATTTATGAATCAGTGTGGAAGAACAACATGCGCCGCACTTCCGAACGCACTTCGACCCAGGATCTGCTGCACAAGTACGGCGCCGACTACAAAGTGATCTTCATCGGCGACGCCGCCATGGCGCCCTACGAAATCACCCAGGCTGGCGGCAGTGTCGAGCACTGGAACGAAGAGCCGGGTTACGTGTGGATGCAGCGCTTCATGGAGAAATACAAGAAGCTCATCTGGATCAATCCGTATCCGAAGGACACGTGGGGCTATACCTCGTCGACCAACATCGTCCGCGATCTGATCGAGGATCAGATGTATCCGCTAACGCTGCGCGGGCTTGAAGAAGGGATGCGGTTTCTTTCCAAATAATCGTTAACCCGACGAACGCCTTCGCGAGCAGGCTCGCTCCCACCTTGGAATGCTTTTAGTTGTGGGAGCGAGCCTGCTCGCGAAGCTTTTAGCGATCTTCAAAGCGCTGCAAATACTCGACATGCTCGCGGTGCGCGACGTCCTGCACCACCGGCCTTAACCTCACCTTCGCTCCCGGCAGGCACTGCGCCAATCGCGCCAGCGCCAGCGGTGTGAACGCACCCAGGCGCGGATAGCCGCCAATGGTCTGGCGATCGTTGAGCAACACAATCGGCTGTCCGTCCGGCGGTACCTGCACAGCGCCCAAGGGAATGCCCTCGGAGATCATCGGCGCGCCCTGATATTGCAACGCCGCGCCGAGCAGGCGGATGCCCATGCGGTCGGCGCGACTGTCGATGGTCCAGGCGCTGTTGAAGACATCGAACAGGCTCTGCCCGCTGAACTGGCCGATCTGTGCGCCGAGCACCAAGTCCAAAGGCGCATGCGTTTTGAAATCCGGCCGCAGCGCCGAAGGCATTTCCCGTACTGCCAACGCTTCGCCGCTGTAACCGAGCACCGCCCCTTTGGCGAGCGGAAAGCCCATGCCATCAAGCCCGCCCAATTCTTCGCGCAGCACCGTGGCACTGCTGCCCAATACCTTCGGCGCAGTGAAACCACCGGGTGCGGCCAAATAAGCCCGGGCGCCGAGCAACGGCTGGGTGAAGCGCAATGTCTGCCCTTTCGCCAACCGGAAGCTGCGCCACGGCGCCAGCGGTTGGCCGTCGATCTGCGCGCCGAGGTCCGCTCCCGCCAGCGCCAGCAGGCAATCCTCTTCAGCCACCACAGCAAAACCGCCGAGGGTGATTTCAACCACCGCCGCATCCAGTTCATTACCCAACAGCCAATTGGCCCAGCTCATCGAACACCAGTCCGCCGCGCCGCCCTGGGTCACGCCCAGATGTCGCACGCCAAACCGCCCGGCGTCCTGCAACAGGCACAGCGGCGTGCTGGCTTCGATCATCAATCGACTCATGCCGGCGCCTCCAGTGGTGTGTCATCGCCGCCCAGACGAATGAATTCGGCGTGGTCGACCGCTTCGAAGCGCACCGTGTCGCCGGGTTGCATCAGGCTGTAGCCGTCGCGATGGCGATCGAAGAGTTTTGCCGGGGTGCGCCCGATCAGGTTCCAGCCACCGGGTGAGACCACCGGATACGCTGCGGTCTGCCGCTCGGCGATACCGACGCTGCCGGCGGCGACTTTCTTGCGCGGTGTGCTCAAGCGTGGCGCGGCGAGCATTTCTTCGACCAGGCCCATGAAGGCAAAACCCGGCGCAAAGCCAAGGGCGAACACCTGATATTCCCGTGCGCTGTGGCGACGAATCACCTCCTTCACCGCCAGCCCGCTGCGTTCGGCCAACAGGCTCAGTTCCGGGCCGACACTCAAGTCATACCAGACCGGCAAGACATGACACTGCCCAGCGCTTCGCGCATTTGGCGACAGGTCGACCAACGCCTCGGCGATCAATTCGCGCGCCTGCGCCGGACTCAACAGCGTCAGATCGTAATGCACCATCAGCGTCGTATAGGACGGCACCAGATCGATCAGCTGCGCGCCGAATGCCGCGCGCAAGCGCTCGCTGGCGGCGAGCATCCACGGCATGTTGGCTTCGGCAATTTCATCGAACAGACGCAGCATCAGGCAATCCAGCGCCACCACTTCAACCCGTGGATTCATGACGCACTCGACTGCTGCAAGGCCTGGCGAATGCGCTGCACGGCGGCGACGGAACTGGCGTTGTCGCCGTGGACGCACAAGGTATTGGCGCGCAGGATCAAGGCGCTGCCGTCGCTGGCGGTGAGTTCCCGGCCACGGGCGATGGTCAGTGCTTGCCCGACGATTTTTTCGGCATCGTGATGCACGGCGCCCGGCAGTTGCCGTGAGACCAGCCGGCCGCCACTGTCATAGGCGCGGTCGGCAAAAGCTTCGAACCACAGGGATACGCCGTATTCATCGCCGATCTGCTGCGCGCCAGCGTTGTCTCGGGTCGCCATCAGCATCAGCGGCAGGCTGCGGTCATACGCGGCGACGGCCTGCACCACTGCGCGCAACTGCGCCGGGTTGGCCATCATGTCGTTGTACATCGCACCGTGGGGTTTGACGTAGCTGACCCGCCCGCCTTGCGCCTTGCAGATGCCGTCGAGGGCGCCGATCTGGTAATGCAGGATGTCCTGCAGCTCTTGCGCGGAATACGCCATGGAGCGCCGGCCGAATCCGACCAGATCCTGATAGGCCGGGTGCGCGCCAATCTGCACGCCGTGTTCGAGGGCCAGCGCCACGGTTTTGCGCATGATGCTCGGGTCGCCGGCATGGAAACCACAGGCAACGTTGGCGCAATCGATGAAGGGCATGACTTCGGCGTCCAGACCCATGGTCCAGCTGCCGAAGCTCTCGCCAATGTCGCAATTCAATAGCAGGCGGCTCACGGTGAACACTCCTGTAGCTGCTGGTCTTTTTATCTGTAGGAGACTTCTGCGCAGGGTATCAGTTACTGCGCGTCGAGTTGCTTGCCACGGGTTTCCGGCAGGCTCAGCGCCGCGAGAATCACCACGCCGTAAGAAACCGCCGCGAAGGCGCCGATGCCCATGCTCAGCGGCACTTTCTGGCTGAGCAGGCCGATCAACAGCGGGAACAACGCCGCCAGTGCGCGGCCGATGTTGTAGCAGAAACCCTGGCCCGAGCCGCGAATCCGTGTGGGGAACAATTCGGTGAGAAACGCGCCCATGCCGCTGAAAATCCCCGAGGCGAAGAAGCCCAGCGGAAAGCCCAGCCACAGCATCACGCCGTTACTGACCGGCATCTGCGTGTAGAGCAGAACGATGGTGAATGAGCCGACCGCGAACAAGATGAAATTCTTTTTCCGTCCGAGCAGGTCGGTCAGATAAGCGCTGATCACATAGCCGACGTAGGAACCGACGATTACCATCGCAAGATAACCACCGGTGCCGAGCACGCTCAACCCGCGTTCATTCTTGAGGAAGGTCGGCAGCCAGGAGGTGATCGCGTAATAACCGCCCAGCGCACCGGTGGTCAGCAACGACGCGCGAAACGTGGTGAAGAGCATGCCAGGGGCAAAGATCTCGTAGAACTTCGCCGGGTTCTGCGGGGTTTGCGCGGCTTTGGCTTCGCGATAGATCTCAGGATCTTTCACGAGGCGACGGACGAAAATCACGAATATCGCCGGCACGATGCCAAGGATGAACAGCGCGCGCCAGGCATCTTCCGCTGGCAACACGGAGAACAGCAACGCGTACAGAATCGCCGTCAGGCCCCAGCCCAGCGCCCAGCCGGATTGCACCATGCCCACCGCTTTGCCGCGGTCCTTGGCGCGGATCACTTCACCGATCAGCACCGCGCCGGCGGTCCATTCACCGCCGAAACCGAAGCCCATCAGGGTGCGCGCGATCAGTAATTGTTCGTAGTTTTGCGCGAAGCCGCAGAGGAAGGTGAAGAAGGCAAACCACAGCACCGTCAGTTGCAGGGTGCGCACGCGGCCGATGCGGTCGGAGAGAATCCCGGCGACCCAACCGCCGATGGCCGAGGCAATGAGGGTGCTGGTGTGAATCAGCCCCGCTTCGCCAGTGGTGATGCCCCACATCGCAATCAGCGTCGGCACAACGAAGCTGAGCATCTGCGTGTCCATGCCGTCCAGACCGTAACCGATCTTGCAGCTCCAGAACGTGCGGCGCTCCTGCTGGTTGATGTTGCGGTACCAGTCGAACGGCCCGGGGCGCGCCGCAGGCTTGGATAACGGGAGGGTGTCGGGAGCACTCATGGCAAATCTCCGCAGGGCTTTTATTGGTCTTGTTCGAAGCTCCGACGACGCCTATCGTGGGAACCGGATGCGCCGATTTTTCGTCGCCCTGCCCTGCGCCGTCCAACGAATAAAAACCCGCCTTAGGCATAAGAAAAATTTGTCAGCCGAGCCTTGTCCATGAATCTGAAGTTTCTCGAGACCTTTGTCTGGGTCGCGCGCCTGAAGAGTTTTCGCCTGACCGCTGACAAGCTGTTCACCACCCAGGCGTCCATTTCCAGCCGCATTGCTGTGCTCGAAGGCGAACTGGGCGTGAAGCTGTTTCTGCGCGATTCACGCGGCGTCAGCCTGACCCCGGAAGGCTTGAAAGTACTCGACTATGCCGAGCAGATGCTCGACACCATGGCGGCGCTGAAACAATCGATCGAGACCCGTTCGAGCAAGGTCGGGCGGGTGCGGATCGGCGTGATGGACACGGTGATTCATACGTGGCTGAGCCCGCTGGTG
Source organism: Pseudomonas iranensis (assembly GCF_014268585.2). Classification (NCBI taxonomy): domain Bacteria; kingdom Pseudomonadati; phylum Pseudomonadota; class Gammaproteobacteria; order Pseudomonadales; family Pseudomonadaceae; genus Pseudomonas; species Pseudomonas iranensis. The sequence continues at coordinate 1,748,120 of NZ_CP077092.1, read as the reverse complement.
GCACAGATGACCGATCTGTATCCACGGGTGGAGATCGAGTTGGTCGCAGATACCGCGCTGAACCTCTGCGATCAGCTGCAAAAAGGTTTTCTCGATCTGGTGTTGCAAACCGATCTGATCCGCCACGAAAGCGTGCGCAGCCTGGAGTTGGCCAGTCATCCGCTGGGCTGGATCGTCGCCAGCAATTCGATCTACAACCGCAACTACGCCGACCTCGCCGAACTGGCGCAGGAGCGGATCATCACTTACTCGAAAAACTCGCGACCGCATCAGGATATCGTCGCCCTGATGCAGGCCAACGGCGTGCTGGCGCCACGGTTGAATTGCGTGAATTCGGTGTCGGCGATTACCCGTTTGTTGCGTGACGGCTTTGGTATCGGCGCGCTGCCGCCGGTGCTGGTGGCCGAAGAACTGGCGCGCGGCGAATTGATCTTGCTCGACATCGAGCAGCGACCAGGGGATTTGCCGGTGGTGGTGTCGTGGCGGGTCGGGGTTGAGTGGGTCGAGGAGATTGTGACGTTGTGTCAGCAGGTCTTGGCGGGATATGCGCAAAAGGTGGGCAAGGACTGCATCACCCTCACTGAATGATTAGTGGCGAGGGGATTTATCCCCGTCGGGCTGCGCAGCAGTCGTGATTGCGGCCAACGCGGTCTTTCAGTGCAGGTTTTGGGGCTGCTGCGCAGCCCAACGGGGATAAATCCCCTCGCCACAGAATCCCCTCGCCACGGAACTCATTCGCCACAGAACCCACTCCCCCCATAGCCCATTCACCACAGGACCCACTCACCAAAGAATCCCCATGCCATAAAGCCTCTCTTGCCAGCGGATTGAGCAGGTCTTACAAACCGCGCACGTCGCGATCTTCGATCGGTCGGCTCTGGCGCAGGCGGCGGCCGCCGAGAACGACCCAGTCGATCAGGCGGAACAGGCATTCGATGCCGAACGACAGCAGCAATGCGCCGCTCATGCCCCAGATCATCGCCTCGGGCGTCAGCAGGATCTGATAGCTGTAACCGTTCCAGGTTTCCTTGCGAATATCCGGATCGGCGGCCAGGACCACTTGCAGGAAGCGCACATACCACGGCCCTTGCATCGCCTGGAATTGCTTGTCCAGCGCGACCTGGCGGGTGAGCAAGGTGTTCAGGCTGTCGGCATCGCTGCGAAAAATCGGGTCTTCGCTGGCCCGGTAATGCGCGACCAGCGCCTGCATGTCGCCTTTGAAAAACTGATCAGCCGTACCCTGAAAGCCACGCAGGCCGGTCTGCGCTTCGATCAGATGCGCTTCGACACGCTGGGCGTAATCGTTGATGAACCCCGGCACCTGGACACCGATCAACAGACCCGCCGCAAACAACACCAGCCGTAGATAACTGAGCAACATGGATGCAAATCCTTATTCGGTCTTGCCCTGGCTGACGCATTCGCCGCGTCGCCACAGGCTCCATTGGCCCGGTTCGTAGCGGGTCCAGGTTTCGTTTTCGGTCAGAGGCTCGGTGGCAATCACCGTGACCACATCGTTGGGCGTGGTTTCGGCCTGGAAGTCGACAATCACATCGACATCCTTGAGCCGCGCCGGGCCGAACGGTGCGCGGCGGGTGATCTGAGCCAGTTTGGTCGAGCAGTAACAGAACAGCCAGTCGCCGTCGCTGAGCAGGCAATTGAACACGCCCTTACTGCGATATTCAGCGCACGCGGCGACCAGATCCGGCAGCAGCACTTCGATATCGACCGGCTCGGGGAAGGCTGCGCGTACCCGGTTGAGCAGGTCGCAGAATGCCGCTTCGCTGTCGGTATCGCCGACCGGGCGGTAGAAACTCTTGATCGCAGTGAAATCGGCGAGCTGGCCGTTGTGCGCGAAGCACCAGTTGCGCCCCCACAATTCGCGGACGAACGGGTGGGTGTTGGACAGGCAGACCTTGCCGACGTTGGCCTGGCGGATGTGGCCGATGACCACTTCGCTCTTGATCGGATAGCGCTGCACCAGGTTGGCCACTTCCGACTCGCTGCTCGCCGCCGGGTCCTGAAACAGACGCAAGCCGCGCCCCTCGTAGAAGGCGATGCCCCAGCCGTCGCGGTGCGGGCCGGTGCGGCCGCCGCGCTGCATCAGGCCGGTGAAGCTGAACACGATGTCGGTCGGCACGTTGGCACTCATGCCCAGTAATTCACACATGTGCGGACTCTCGGGTTACAGACGCGGCTCGACCCGCATGCGCTGCGGATTGTTCGGTACTGGCGGGCGGCCGTAGCGGTCGTCACCGGCGCCACCGAACGGTTGATCATCGTCGCGCTCTTCGGCACGGGCCGCGGCCTTGGCGGCCTCGGCGCGTTCACGCCGCGCTGTCGAGGCACGCTCGATCGGCAGGCGGATCAAGACAAAAACCAGATACACCCCGAAGGCGATCATGCCGTACATGAACAGATCGGAAACCGCGCGCCAGGCGTTGTTGCCGACCTTGAACAGCATGTCCAGGGCGGTGATGGCGATGGCCGGTGCAACTTTGGCTTTCACCGGATCGACGATGGTCGGGCTGAACAGCAACACCGCCATCAGCACACGCAGCGGCTCGCGCAGCCAGCGCCACATCCAGGTGGTCAGGCGCATCCATACCAGCAGGCAGCCCACGGCGGCAAAGGCGTAAAGGCCCCAGGCGATCAGATAGTCGTTCTCGGTCATGGTGTCCATGGCAAGGCAGGCAAATAGGCGCTTATAGTAACGACTTTTCGCCCATGCGGCTTGTCCCAATACCAGACGGCCAGCAGCCGCCCCTGTGGGAGCGAGCCTGCTCGCGAATACGGACTGTCAGTTGCAACAGCGTTGCCTGACACACCGCTTTCGCGAGCAGGCTCGCTCCCACAAGGGCTGCGGCGCTTTCAAGACCTGCGAACAACCCAATTCCGAATATTGTCCGAGAGCCTTCCATGCCCGAATCCGCCAATGTCATGACTGCCCCGATTGCCCACCGGGCGCCCGGCGCCGACCCGTATGCCTGGCTGCAGGAGCGCGACACCGAAGCGGTGCTCGACTACCTCAAGGCTGAAAACGCTTATCAGGAAGCGCAAACCGCCGATCAGGCCGAACTGCGCGAAAGCCTGTTCAATGAGATCAAGGGGCGGATTCTCGAGACTGATCTGTCCCTGCCCTCGCCTTGGGGCCCGTATCTGTATTACACGCGCACCACCGCCGGTGACGAATACGCCCGGCACTACCGCTGCCCGCGTTCTGCCGACGACAGCCTGACCCTCGACGAAAGCCGCGAACAATTGCTGCTCGATCCGAATGCGCTGGCCAATGGCGGCTTCTTCTCGCTCGGTGCTTTCAGCATCAGCCCCGATCACCAGCGCCTGGCCTACAGCGTCGATGCTTCCGGCGACGAGGTCTACACGCTGTTCGTCAAGGAGCTGTCCAACGACAGGGTCAGCGAACTGGAATTCGAGGACTGCGACGGCAGCATGACCTGGGCCAACGACAGCCTGACCCTGTTTTTCGGTGTACTCGACGACACCCATCGCCCGCATAAACTGTTCCGCTATCGCCTCGATGGCACTGCCGCCGAAGAGGTTTTTCACGAGCCGGACGGGCGGTTCTTCCTCCATTGCTACCGCGCCAGCTCCGAACAGCAATTGCTGCTGTCGCTGGGCAGCAAGACCACCAGTGAAGTCTGGGCGCTGGACGCCAATCAGCCACATCTGCCATTCAGCTGCCTGGCGCCACGGGTCGAAGATCACGAATACGACGTCGACCACGGCCTGCTCGATGGCGTCTGGACCTGGTTTATCCGCACCAACCGCGACGGCATCAACTTCGCCCTGTATCAGGCCCCGGACACTGGCGTGCCGCCGAGCGAAGCCGACTGGCAGAACCTTATCCCGCACAACGAAGAAGTGATGCTCGACGGCGTCAGCCTCAACGAAGAGGCGATGACCTTGAGCCTGCGCGAAGGTGGCCTGCCGATCATCGAGGTTCACCCGCAGGGCCAGGCGTCGTATCGCGTGCAGTTGCCCGATGCGGCCTACAGTCTGCATGTGCAAAACAGCCTGGAATTCGAGAGCGATCGCATTCGCTTGCGCTACGAAGCGTTGAATCGCCCGGCCCAGGTGCGCCAGTTGATCCTCGCCAGCGGCGAGCAAACGGTGCTCAAGGAAACTCCGGTACTCGGCCAATTTGATGCCGACGCCTATGTCAGCCAGCGTCTATGGGCCACCGCCCCCGACGGCACGCAGGTGCCGATCAGTCTGGTGATGAAGCGCGAGATGGTCGGTAAACCGGTGCCGCTGTATCTGTACGGTTACGGCGCCTACGGTTCCAGCCTCGATCCATGGTTTTCCCACGCACGACTGAGCCTGCTCGATCGCGGCATGGCATTCGCCATCGCTCACGTACGCGGTGGTGGTGAATTGGGCGAAGCCTGGTATCGCGCCGGCAAGCAGGAACACAAACACAACACCTTCAGCGACTTTATCGCCTGCGCCGAGTTTCTGATCCTCAACGGCATCACCACGGCGGAGAAACTGGCGATCAGTGGCGGCAGCGCCGGTGGTTTGCTGATCGGCGCGGTGCTCAACCAGCGCCCGGACCTGTTCGGCGTGGCGATTGCCGAAGTGCCGTTCGTCGACGTACTCAACACCATGCTCGACCCCGAGCTGCCCCTGACCGTCACCGAATACGACGAATGGGGCAACCCGGAAGAACCGGACGTCTATGATCGGATCAAGGCTTACGCGCCGTACGAAAACGTCACCGCGCAGGCTTATCCGCCACTGCTGGTGATTGCCGGTTACAACGACAGCCGTGTGCAGTATTGGGAAGCGGCCAAGTGGGTGGCGAAATTGCGCGCAACCAAGACCGACGACAACGTGCTGCTGCTCAAGACCGAACTGGGCGCCGGGCATGGCGGCATGAGCGGGCGCTATCAGGGATTACGTGACGTAGCGCTCGAATATGCATTTGTGTTCAAGGTTTTGCAGATTGCCTGAGGAACTCTGTGGGTGGCTTGGGTCTTAACTGCAGACCCTTGTGGCGAGGGGATTTATCCCCGTTGGGCTGCGAAGCGGCCCCAAAACCTGCAAACTCAGTATTCCTGAAGCACCGAGTTGGCAGGATTTGCGACTGCTGCGCAGCCGAGCGGGGATAAATCCCCTCGCCACAAAAGCCCATTCCTACGGGATCCGTGTATAGCCTTGAAATGTGATAACAAAAAGACCGCATCGACATGTCCGAACCGACCTTTCTGAACAACGAAATCCGCGACTGGCTGATGGACTGTGGCCTGTTCGATCAATTGCAACTGGCCGACTTTGCGGCCGCTTCCGGTTACTTCAGCATCAGCACCGTAGCTGAGGGCGAGGCGATTTTTCGCGAGGGTGATGCCGGCAGTTTCATGTGCATCATCCACACCGGCCAGGTCGCTGTGCAGAAAACCGGCGCTGACGGCCAGGTGATCACCATGGCCACCCTGCGCAGCGGCCGGGCCTTCGGTGAAATGGCCGTGCTTGATGGCGAACGCCGTTCGGCCACATGCATCGCGGCGAGCAATTGTCAGTTGCTCAACCTGGGCAAGGACTCGCTGGAGAAAATGCTCAACGACGCACCGAAAATCGCCGCAAAAATCATCCGCGCCCTCGCCGTCTCGCTGTCCAAACGCCTGCGCATGGCCGACGGCCAACTCGCCGCACAACAGGTTTAACCACCGGGGGACTTGACCTTGTTGCCGTTCGGCTCGATGCCCGGCACCGGTTGATCCTTGCTCGGCGGGCTGGGCATTTCGATCGGCACCAGCGGCGGGCTGCCGCTGCCGGCGCCCGACTTGGGCAGGGTGATCGGCGTGATCTGCGGATACGGTGTCGGCGTCGCGGTGCCAGGCGAACCGGGTTGCGGCGTCGGGCTGACCGGAACGCTCTGCTGGGCCTGCACTGCAGTAATCGCGAGCGCGGCCAGTGTAATGACCGTTAGAATGGTGCGCTTCATCAAGGGCTCCGTTTGGCCTCTAGTCTGTGCTCAGGCTACTCCCAACGCGCCTGCTTGCCTTCCCCCTTGTAGAGATTTCCATGAAACGTTTCGTTCTGCTCGACACCACCCCGATCCCTGAAAACGGCGGTGCCTTGTGCCTGTTCGAGTATGGCGAGGACTTCGTCATCAAGATCCAGGGCGGCGACGGCGGGCAGTTGATGAACACGCGCATGCACGGTTCCGAGGACGCACTGGCCGAGATCCCCTGCCGCAAGGTCGCCGGCCGGCCGAATTCGCGGGTGTTGATTGGCGGCCTGGGCATGGGTTTCACCCTCGCCTCGGCACTCAAGCACTTGGGCAAATCCGCCGAAGTGGTGGTCGCTGAGCTGGTGCCCGGCGTAGTCGAGTGGAATCGCGGCCCGCTCGGGGAGAAGTCCGGTCGGCCATTGCTCGATCCGCGCACGGTGATCCGCATGGAAGACGTGGCCAAGGTGCTGCAAAGCGAGCCGAACGGTTTCGACGCGATCATGCTCGACGTCGACAACGGCCCCGAAGGCCTGACTCAGAAGGCCAACAGCTGGCTGTACTCCGCCGCTGGTCTGAATGCCTGCGCCAAGGCCCTGCGCCCCAAAGGCGTGCTCGCGGTGTGGTCGGCCAGCGCCGACCGGCAGTTTTCCGACAAATTGAAGAAGGCCGGCTTCAAGGCCGAAGAAGTCCAGGTCTTCGCCCACGGCAACAAGGGCACCCGCCACACGATCTGGATTGCCGAGAAGCTCAAGGGCTGAGCTAAACTCTGCGCATAACCGTCATCAGTCTTTCTGCAAAGGTGAACCCATGAGTTCGTCCACCCCCACCAACACGTCGAAGCTGGACCGCATCCTCGCCGACAACCAGCGCGACAAGGAAATGGGCTACCGCGACAAGGCCCTGAAAATGTACCCGCACGTCTGCGGCCGCTGCGCCCGCGAGTTTTCCGGCAAGCGCCTGAGCGAACTGACCGTGCACCACCGCGACCACAACCACGACAACAACCCGCAGGACGGCTCCAACTGGGAGCTGTTGTGCCTGTATTGCCACGACAACGAACATTCGCGTTACACCGATCAGCAGTATTTCGGCGACGGCTCGCTGAGCACACCAAAAATCGCCAAGGCCACGCATAACCCGTTTGCGGCCCTGGCTGGCCTGATGAAAAAAGAAGATTGAAGATCTTCATCGCCTGAGCTGGCCCTTTCGCGAGCAGGCTCGCTCCCACAGTTGAAACGCGTTCCCCTGTGGGAGCGAGCCTGCTCGCGAAAGCGGCCGGCCAGACACCACAAGTCTTGAATCTGCCCGCCCTCCCCCAATCCCCGTATAATCGCCCTCTTTTTCCCGAAGGCACCCCGCTCGTGGCAGACAAACGGTACAGCTGCATTGGTTTGTATAACCCCAAATCACCGGAGAACGTCGGTTCGGTGATGCGCGCCGCAGGCTGTTACGGCGTGGCGTCGGTGTTCTACACCGGCAAGCGTTATGAACGCGCCGCCGACTTCGTCACCGACACCAAACGCGTGCACTACGACATCCCGCTGATCGGCATCGACGACCTGAAAAAAATCCTTCCGCTCAACTGCGTACCCGTGGCGGTGGAACTGGTCGATGGCGCCCGGCCGCTACCGGAATACACCCACCCCGACCGCGCCCTGTACATCTTCGGCCCGGAAGACGGTTCGCTGGATAAGGAGATTCGCGACTGGTGCGAAGACGTCGTGTACATCCCGACCACCGGCTGCATGAACCTCGCCGCCACGGTCAACGTCGTGCTCTACGACCGCATGGCCAAAGGCCTGAACACCCGCTCCGGGCCGAAATTCCGCTGAAGCGTCGCACATTCGATGGAACAAGCTGACCGCCATGGCAGTCAGCTTATCTATCAATCGCACCCTGCCTGGAGATAGACCATGAGCGAGCTCAAACGCGTAGAACGCATCGAATCCACCCCGTTCCAGTCGCCTTCGCACAAGAATGTGCATGGCTGGGAGCGCGTCGGCTCGTTGACCGGCGGCGTGCTGATGGTCGGCAAGGGCCTGCGCCGTGGCGGCGTGTTCGGCCTGATTCAAGTGGCGCTCGGCGGCATGGCCGTGGCCCGTGGCATTACCGGGCACTGCTCGGCGAAAAGTCTGCTGGAAAAAGGCCGTCAGGACATGAGCAACGTGCGGGCGAAGATCGAACGCGCCGGGGAAGAACTGAGCAAGCTGAAGACCAATGCCGAAGTGGCCACCGAAACGGCAACCGTTACCGGCAACGATTCGCTGACCTCGCCGAAAGCCGGCGTCTGAGGCTTTAAAGCAAAAGATCGCAGCCTTCGGCAGCTCCTACACGGAATCACGTTTTCCATTGTAGGAGCTGCCGAAGGCTGCGATCTTTTGATCTTTACGGGTTCAACAACCCACCACCTCAGCCCGCGCGAAAGATCAGATGATCTTCCCAGTCATCCTCCGGCACGCTGCCTTCGGCGAGCATGCGCCCGGACTGGGAAATCCGCTCATGGTGCACCGCGTCGCGGTCGCCACACACCAGGTGATGCCATAACGGCAGATCCTTGCCTTCGCTGACCAGACGATAACCGCAGGTCGGCGGTAGCCATTTGAACTCTTCCGCCTGACCCGGCGTGAGCTGGATGCAGTCAGGGACAAACTTGATCCGGTTCGGATAATCGCTGCACTGACAGGTTTTCAGATCCAGCAGTTTGCAGGCGATGCGCGTGTAATAGACGCTGTTGTCTTCTTCATCCTCGAGCTTTTGCAGGCAGCACAGACCGCAGCCGTCACACAGCGATTCCCACTCCTCGTGATCGAGCTGATCGAGGGTTTTGCGTTTCCAGAACGGTTCGACTATGGCGGCCATGGCTCAAGCATCAACATCAAGGTTGTGAAAAGGCCGCCAGTCTAGTGCCAGCGGACGCAAGGGCCAAGCGCTGGCGACTGTCGGTAAATCCGCTTGTCAGCGCCAGCGCCGCCCACTGAGCAAACTGGTGGCTACCCTTTGAAACCAGTGTGGGAGCGAGCCTGCTCGCGAAAGCGCTGTGTCAGACACGCTGTTGTCCACTGACACGCCCTCTTCGCGAGCGGGCTCGCTCCACGATGATCGGCGCTGGATCAATATCCGCGGGTGAAATCTACCTCGCCACGCAACGCTTCACCCGCCTCATACGCCTTCAGGTTCTGCACAAACAAATCCACCATCAGCGCCGGCGAGGTCGGTGCCGAGCTGTGCCCGGTCAGAAGCAAGCCCCACGCGGTCCAGAATGGATGGCGTTGCGGCAATGGTTCCTGACGGCAGACGTCGATCACCGCGCCGGCCAGATGCCCTTCCTTCAAAGCTTCAACCAGATCAGCATCGACCACTGCCACACCGCGTCCAGCGTTGATGAACAGTCCGGTCGGTTTGAATTGCTTGAACAGCGCCGCGTCGTAGATATCGTGGGTGTGTTCGGTGTTCGGCAGCAGATTGACCACGTAGTCCACCTCGCCCACCAGTCGCGGCAGATCCGCCAGCGCGCCGACTTCGACAAACGGCGCCTGTGCGCGAGCGCTGCTGGCGATGCCGTACAGCTCGACGCCGAACGGCCGCAGAAATTGCGCGACACTCTGGCCGATGTCACCGGTGCCGACGATCAGCACCTTGCGCCCGACCAGACTCTGGCCGCTGCGGTTGTCCCATTTGCGCTCGACCTGGCTGACCAGCCGCGCCAGCACTTCGCGTTCATGGCCGAGGATGTAGGTCAGCACGTATTCGGCCATGACCTGACCGAAAATCCCCACGGCGCGGGTCAGGCGATAATCGCGGCGCAGGCCGTCGGCGAGCAGCGGCGTGATGCCGGCCCAGGTCGATTGCAGCCATTGCGGTTGATGGCCCTGGCGCAGCAGGGTCGCGAGCAGATCCGGCTGGCCCAGCCACACCGGGCAATCGGCGGCCTGCCGCGCCAGTTCAGCGGAGTCGCCGCTGGTCAGGATTTCAAGCTCGGGCAGTGCCTGACGCAGCAGGCGGGCGTATATCGCGTGGTCGTGTTCAGCAATCAGAACGCGCATCTTCAAACCTTTCGCAAACCGTGCAGACAGCCGCCGGGTTGGGGCCGGCCATCGCGGTAAAAACAGTTCCAGGGTTAACCGAGGCCCAGGACAGGGCCTCGCGGGTCAGACCGGGTCGTTGCGTCGCAGCAACTCTTCGGGCAAGTGCTCGATGTACTCGTCCTCGGCCGGTGGCATCTGCAGGTGATAGCCCTGCTTGTCGAGGTTTTCCAGAACCACGGTGATGTCTTCGCTGGCCAGCTTGCGCTCGGGCGACAGCACCAGATCGAAGGAATGCTTCGCTTTGCCGAAAGCCGTCATCAGCGCATCCGGCACGCGCTCGAGCGCATCGCTCTTGAGCACGTAGAGATACATGCCGCTGCGCTTGGAGCTTTGGTAGATGGAGCAAATACGTTTCAAGGCTGTTCTCCGGCGGTGGCCAGGCTGTCGAGCAGCTTCTGGCCGAGCAATTCGCGGCGCCAGCCACGCAGCGAATCGGGCAATTGGTAAGGACCCTCGGGGAAGCCGCTTTTGACCAGGGCTTCGAGGGTTTTCTTGCGCAGCATCAGTTCCGGGGCAATACCCAGGCGTTCGGCCTCGGCCTGACCCAGCGCGCGCAGTTGTTTGATCAACGCAGCGGCTTCGATCGGCAACGGCTCGGGCACTGCCGGCGGCCATTGATCCGGCCCCACACTGCCAGAGCGCTTGATCAGATCAAGCAGAAACTGCCCGTCCTGACGTACGGTACGCGGGTGCATGTCTTCGATCTTGCCCAGCGCCGCGAGGTTATCCGGCTGCGTGCGGGCCAGGGGCCACAGCGAGTGTTCCCGGACGATGCGGTTGCGCGGCAGGTCGCGGGCGCGGGCTTCTTTTTCGCGCCAGGCGCACAGTTCACGCAGCACGGCGAGTTGCGCTCGGGACAGCTTCCACGCCAGTTTCGCCTCGCGATAGACCTCGTACGGATCGGTCTCGCGGCGCAGGTTGGCAACCAGTTCGGCGCCATCCTCCAGCACCCAGGCGAACTTGTCGGCGGACAGCTTGGGCCGCAACTCGACGAACACCTCAGCCAGATGCACGGCGTCTTCGGCGGCATAGCTGATCTGGGTATCGGACAGCGGGCGCTGCAACCAGTCGGAGCGGGTTTCGCCCTTGGGCAGGTCGATGCCGAGCACTTCCTGCACCAGACGCGAATAGCCCATCGAGAAGCCGAGGTTCAGGTAAGCGGCGGCCAGTTGCGTGTCGAACAACGGCGCCGGCAGGCTGCCGGTCAGGCGCAACAGCACTTCGAGGTCTTCGCTGCAGGCGTGCAGGACTTTCAGCACCGCCGGGTTCTCCAGCAACGCGGCCAGCGGTTGCCAGGCGTTGATGGTAAGCGGGTCGATCAGGTAGGCGCGTTTGCCGTCGCCGATCTGCAACAGGCCGGCAATCGGGTAGAAGGTGTCGACCCGCATGAATTCGGTGTCGAGGGCAACGAACGGCAGCTGCTGCCACTCGGCGCAAAACTGCGCGAGGCTTTCGTTGTCGCGAATCCAGTGAATATCGATAGCCACACGGCTCTCCCTTGAAGAATGGCGCGCAGTATATATCGCCACCGACGATTTACGCGCCTTTGAAGGGCAAGAGCTGTAAGGAAATGTCTTGCCTGTCAGCAAGAATAGTCTGACAGCAGAAACAGAAAGGCCCGTCGCATTGGCGCGACGGGCAGGAAACACTTCACTGCTTGGCCAACACGCCGTCGATCACCGCGCCGCGACAACCGGCAAACATGTCCAGCGCCGGCTGATACACGCTGCTGCGCACTTCCAGCAGGCCGAGCATCGAGTGAAACAGATTGTCCTGGCTCAGCGGTTTGTCCCGGCTCAGTTGCAGGCAATGGGTGTCGACCGAGTAGGCTTTCTGATAGCTGTCAGAGAACCACGCCAGCATCGCTACATGCTTCTGTTGCTCGGGCGCCAGCATATAAGGCGTGCCGTGCAGAAACAGGTTGTACTCGCCCAGCGATTCGCCGTGGTCCGACAGATAGAGCATGGCGGTGTCGACTTTGTCCTGATTGCTGCGCAGCACATCGATCAGGCTCGCCAGCACATGGTCGGTGTAGACCAAGGTGTTGTCGTAACCGTTGACGATACTTTCGCGGCTGCAATTGTTCAGCGCGTTACTTTCACAGACCGGAGTGAAGTGTTCGTACTCCTTGGGATAACGCTTGAAGTAGTCCGGGCCATGACTGCCCATCTGGTGCAGAACCAGCACGGTGTCCTTGTCCAGATGATCGATGAAACTTTGCAGGCCTTGCAGGAGAATTTCATCGCGACATTCGCTGTTGGCGCATAACGCAGGGTCCTGCAACTTGCTGACATCCTGCACCGTGACGCGGTCGCAAGTGCCTTTGCAGCCGGACTGGTTATCGCGCCAGATCACATCGATGCCGGCACGCTTGAGCACATCGAGCAAGCCTTCTTCATTCTTGGCCTTGCTGGCGTTGTAATCCTTGCGACCCATATTGGAGAACATGCACGGTACCGAAACTGCGGTTTCCGTGCCGCAGGAATGCACGTCAGTAAAAGCGATCAGGCCAGCCTCTTTGTCCAGTTGCGGGGTGGTGTCGCGGTCATAACCGAGAATGCCGAAGTTCTGCGCCCGCGCACTCTCCCCCACCACCAGCACCGTGAGGGATTTGCGTGGCTGTAGCTGCAGGTCGGGATTGCGCTGGGCATCTTCGCCGATCTTGATGAACGGCTGCTGTGCCGAGACCACTTGCTCTTGCAGATAACCAATGGATGCGCCGATGTAATTGCTCGGCACCAGCATCAGGCGAATTTCGTGGTGATTGCGAAACAGCGACGACAAGCCTTGATAGTTGGCCAATGCGACAATACCGATCACCGCCGCCGAGGCAACATTGACAACAACTTTGCTGAACAACTCGCGATGCCAGCGCCGATAACTGACCGGAACTTTCCACAACAACAAACAAGGCAGGACACCCAGCAAAAGAATATAAGCAAACAACTTCAATGAGAGCAGATCACGCACTTCCGTCACGTTGGTCTCGGCAAAGTTGCGCAACATGCCGGCATCGATCATCACGCCATATTGGCTCATGAAGTAAGCCACGCCGGCGCTGACTAAAAACAACAGGGTCAACAGTGGTTTAAGCAGTGGCCGGAAAGCGAATAACGTCAGCACGATATTGAACGCGGCAAAGATCATCACGCCAAACGCCACGCGCATGGCGATGCCCTTGCCATCGGCGGCGGTGATCTCGAACAGATGTTGCCAAAGCACCAGATTGAAACCGAGCAATAAAAAGGCGCTGGCAAACAACGTCACCCATTCCGGGCGCACGGCTTTTAACTTCAACATGATGAGTGACTGTTCCTGAAAGAAGAGCCTCGTCAAGTGTGAAAATTTCATTCACCGAGGCATGCCAAACTTTAGGCAGCCATGGATCAATTTTTCGTGAAAAAGATGCTAATGATTAGTTGCCTCGGAGTACGAACGTGAAAGTTTGCGAGTATTTGAGAATGGTTCAGGTTTTATTCAGTTTCAGGCACTTCGCAATGTCCTCTGTGGGAGCGAGCCTGCTCGCGAAAGCGCAATGTCAGCAAATGAATGTTTGTCTGGAGGAACGCATTCGCGAGCAGGCTCACTCCTACATCGGGACAGGGGTGTTATCGAGTTTTTAGGTCTGGCCCGGGGTTTTCTGATTTGCCGATGCGCGCGACGCGACGCCTAATCATCAGCCTCCCGACTCAAAGGCCTGCTGATGAATCACACCCGCCCCGCCGCTTGGCTGATGCTCGCGATCATCCTTGTCGCACTTAATCTGCGCCCCTCAATGGCAGCCATCGGGCCGCTGCTGTCGGCGATCCGTGGCGATATACCGTTGAGCTTCACGCTTGCCTCTCTGCTGACGATGCTGCCGGTGATGGCCATGGGACTGGCGATGTTTTTCGGCCTGAGCATCGGCCAGCGCCTGGGCGACCGACGCACGGTGCTGCTGTCGCTGTTGATCATCGGGCTGGCGAGCGTGTCACGGCTGTTTATCGATTCGGCGATCGAGCTGATCTTCAGCGCGATGCTGGCCGGCATTGGCATAGCCCTGATTCAGGCATTGATGCCGGCGCTGATCAAATCGCGCTTTGCTGACAACGTGGCGTTATGCATGGGCGTCTACGTCACGTCAATCATGGGCGGCGCGGCGATTGCCGCCTCGTTCGCGCCACTGGTGATGGTGCAGGCCGGCAGCTGGCGCGTGGGGCTGGCCATCTGGGCGGTGTTGGCATTGGTCGCGTTGCTGGTCTGGTGTTTGCAGCCCGCGCAAGCCATATCAAGGGGGACCCGGCGGGAGTCCTTCATCACCCGCCCGCGCGCCTGGTTGCTGGCGATGTTCTTTGGCCTCGGTACGGCGTCCTACACCTGCGTCCTCGCCTGGCTTGCCCCGTATTACGTGGAAAAAGGCTGGAGTGAACAGAACGCCGGGCTGCTGTTGGGTTTTCTTACAGCGATGGAGGTCATTTCCGGCCTGGCAGTGCCGGCGATCGCCAATCGCAGCCGTGATCGACGCGGGATATTGGCGGTTCTGCTGTCGCTGATCATCGGCGGTTTCTGCGGGCTGATACTCGTCCCGCAATATTTGGCCCTGCTGTGGCCCTGTCTGTTGGGCCTGGGGATTGGCGGTCTGTTTCCGATGAGCCTGATCGTCGCGCTGGATCATTACGAAGAGCCGCAGCGTGCCGGTGGCCTGACCGCGTTTGTACAGGGGATCGGTTATCTGATCGCCGGCCTCTCGCCGCTGTTGGCAGGGATGATTCGCGATCGGCTGGGCAATTTCGAAGGCGCGTGGTGGGCGTTGACGGCGATGATGGTGATCATGCTGCTGATGGTGATGCGCTTCGACCCTCGCCACTACGCGCGCCACTTGCCTCGCCCGGGCTAGAGGCCTCTGGCCATCTTTTGCGCACGAGATTGGCAACGTCGTGTTGCTAAAAGTTTCTGTCCCACATGTGTCCGTGAAATGTCCTACAAGGGTTTCTCCTGGCACCATCGTTCCGTTAGGATCGTACGCACACGTTTGCGCGAATTCTGCGCAAGGGGGCACAGCGAGACGGAACTCATGCTGAACAGTAATTTGCTTCGCAAGCTCGACATGCAGGACTTGATGGTATTCGTCGCCGTGTACGAGCAGAGCAGTGTCACCGATGTCTCGGAAACCCTGTTCGTCAGCCAGTCCACCGTCAGTTATTGCCTGAAGAAACTGCGCACCAGTTTCGAAGACGAACTGTTCATCAACACCCGCACCGGCATGCGCCCGACCTACAAGGCTTGCAGCATGTACGGCCACGTGCAGAAGATCATCGAAAGCATCAATCTCTGCCACGCCGGTGCCCCGGCCTTCGACCCGAGCCGGCAGGCGGTGACTTTCAACATTTGCGCACCGGAATACTTCGAACAACTGATTCTGCCGCGACTGTTGAAGCGCTTCGACTTCGACGATTTGCCGGTGATGGTCAACATGCACAAGTTTGAAACCGACGTTCCGGCCGAAGAGTTGCGCGACGGCAGCCTCGATCTGGTGATCAGTTTCGGCCCGCACTTTCACCGCCAGCATGCGGATCTGAAATCACGGATGTTGCTTGAAGATGACCTGGTCTGCGTCTTCGACAAACGCGCCACGCCACTCGAACCGCGGTTGAGCCTGCAAGCATTCACCGAACGTCGGCATGTGTTCCCGACGCCGTGGACTTCAAGCACCAACATGGTCGACGGCTGGCTGGCGCGGCAGGCGCAGAAACGCCAGATCGTCGCGCGCTCGAACAGCTACAGCGCCGCGTTGAAGATGATCACCGGCACCGATTTCATCCTCACCCTGCCCCGGCGTATCCAGCGTTTGCTGACCAACGACGCGGTGTTCAACCACTGCGAGGCGCCCAATGGCTTGCCGGGTTTCACCCTCGACATGCAGTGGAGCCAGAACGCCGATCAGGACAGCGCCAACGTCTGGCTGCGCGAACAGGTGATTCAAGTGTGCAGCGAGCTGGAAAACGCCTGAGCGTCAGACGCCGATCGCAGCTTTGCTGTAGGACTCGCGATCGATGTCGAGCAGTTCGACACACAGTTGCACTTCGAGCCCGGCCGGCCATTCGCAGAGTTCCTGCAACACTGCCAGCAGACTTTGCGAGAGCTGCTTCTTGATCTCCGCCGAGCGCCCGCTGAGCAAGGCCAGCTTCACATGGACGAAGGCACGCTCGCCTTGCGCCGTGCCGACCTTGAAGTTGTCGATCTTGATCGCGCGGCTCTTGATATCGAACTCTGCGCCGAACTGACCGGAACCGACCAGCGTGTTGTTGAGCCGAATCAGGGCGATGTCAGCGTTCAACTGCGTCAGGTTGGCGGTGTATTCCATGTGCAGGTGTGGCATTGCGGATCTCCAGTCGGTGGGTGCGGGGGGCGTACATATACCACAATCACACAGCGTCATTTGTGGGAGCGAGCCTGCTCGCGAAAGCGTCCTTTCAGGTTGCACATCTGCGCCTGCCGAACCGCTTCGCGAGCAGGCTCGCTCCCACAGGGTTGCGTGGTGCTTGTCAGGACGGAATCAGCGGCCGTTCACTCATGAACGCTTCGAGCCGCGAGCGCAGCCAGCGTTCGGCCGGGTCGCTGTCGACGTGGCTGAGCCAGACCATCGACAGGTCCAGTGTCGGCGTCTTGAACGGAAACGGTTCCTGGAACAGCGCCCCGGACGCCGCCATCGCCGCTGCGGTGTAATCCGGCAGGCTGGCGATCAGGTCGGTGCCGGCCAGCAACGCCGGCAGTGCGCTGTATTGCGGCACCGACAACACCACCTGCCGCGTGCGGCCCAGCTCCGCCAGCCACTCATCGGCGTAGCCACTGACATTGGCGGTGTGCGACACCAGCACATGCGGACGAGCGCAATATTCGTCGAGGGTCAGTGGTGTAGCAGAGGCATCGGCGCGCAGGATGCTCGGCTGGATGTGCCGCAGCAGTTTGCGTTTGGCGTTGGCCGGCAGGCCCCGGGTCTGGCTGATGCCGACGGTGATATCGCCGGCAGCGAGCAGGTCGGGAATGCGCCAGTAATCGACATGCTGCACCACGAACACCACGTTCGGCGCCTCTTGACGCAATGCGCGCAACAGCGGCGGCAGCAGGCCGAATTCGACGTCATCGGACAGGCCGATGCGAAAGGTCATGGTGCTGGTGGCGGGATCGAAATCGCGGGTCAGGCTCAGCGCCGCCGACAGTGAATCCAGTGCCGGTTTGAGATGGCGGTAAATGTCTTCGGCGCGGGCCGTCGGTTCCATGCGATGGCCGACGCGGATGAACAGCGGATCATTGAGCATCGTGCGCAAACGGTTGAGTGCCGAACTGATGGTCGGCTGGCCAAGAAACAGCTTCTCCGCTGCGCGGGTCACATTGCGTTCCAGCATCAGGGTCTCGAACACCACCATCAGGTTGATGTCGGCCTTGCGTAGTTCATTGCGGTTCATCCATTGCCCCTGCTCCCGGAATAGCGGCAGTGTAGAAAGGCCTTGGGGATGCCGTCCATAAACGTTTATGCGGCGGCTTTTGCAGAAACATCCGCGAACGATTGGAAACAAATCCGCGATAGCCAAAAAAAACCGCTGCGCTAGGCTTGCGTCGATGCGCCACAGAGGTTGGCGCGCCTATCAATCGCAGGGAGCGAACCCATGTATTTCGAAATCTACCGACAAACCCGCGGCACCCCGAGCTCTGGCAAAGGTCAATGGCGCTGGCGTCTGCGCGCGCGCAACCACGAGACGGTGGCCAGCGGCGAGTCGTATGTGAACAAGGCCGATTGCCTGCACGTGATCAACGTGATCAAAGCCGTACAGGGCGAGACGCCAATCAAGGAAATTTGAGCGAGACCCTTTTCATCGGCGACGCGGCACCGTCTGTCGCTCTTCAAAGCGTTTATTTGAATGCTTGTCAGCGGTGTTCATCAAAGGTGCATGTACTGCAATTTTTGCTGCCATGCACCCAAGGATTTCAGCCATGTCCCATGAGCACCGCTACCTCATCAGTTTCATCGTCGACAACCAGCCGCAAAGCCGCACGCTGATCCACGATGGCGACACCCTTGATCCCGGTCTCGCGGAAACCCTGGTCAAGACCGCTTTCCCTGAATTGAAAACCGCTTCACTGAGCGACGTGCAGGTACAGAAACGCACCAGGCCCGATGAAGGCGACAATGTCCCTGGCCACTATCAGCAGCCATGAGCCGTGCCGGGCCCGCCACTATTTCTTAGAGGCTGCGGAGGTTATGCACCATGAAATCATTCGTCGCGATCTGCTTGGCGATGCTGGCTATGAGTATTCAGCCTGGCCATGCGGACACTATTGATGCCTTCATCGAAGAGGCGGCGCAGCAAAGCCTGTTCCAGAGCAACAGTTCGCGCATCGCGCTGGAAAAGGCCAGCCTGCCCGAGGTCAAAGCGTTCGCCAGCCAAATGATCGCCGACAACGAGCGTTTCGATAAGCAAATCCGGCAACTGGGGCAAAGCCAGCATATGGCGGTTCCCGCCGAGCCCTCGATGGCATCCAAAGCCAAGCAGCTACGCCTTGAATCAAGGGACGACGCCTTCGACCGCATCTACATCGACAGCCAGGCCGAAACCCTCGAGCAAAAGCTGATGCTGTTCAAGAAAGAAGCCATGTCATCGCAAAATCCGCAGCTCAAAGCCTTCGCTCAATCCGCTTTGCCAAGCATTGAAGAACAGGCGAAAACCGCCCGCGGTCTACAGGAAAAGCTCAAACCCTCCGCCGGTGCACTGACGCCGCCCAAGCCCTAGATCGAGTCCGCACAGCACGGTTCAAGGAGAAACCATGTCGACATCGCCCTGGTGGAAACACGCAGTCATCTATCAGGTTTACCCGCGCTCCTTCGCCGACGCCAACGGTGACGGCATTGGTGATCTGCCCGGCCTGATCGCTCGGCTCGATTACCTCAAGGCGCTGGGCATCGACGCATTGTGGCTGTCGCCGGTGTACCGATCGCCGATGGTCGATGCCGGCTATGACATTAGCGATTACACCGACATCGATCCGCTGTTCGGCCATCTCGCCGATCTCGACAACCTGATTTCACAAGCGCACAACCGTGGCATCAAGGTGCTGATGGATTTCGTGCCCAATCACACTTCCGATCAGCATCCGTGGTTCATCGAATCCCGCGCCAGCCGCGACAGTCGCAAGCGCGACTGGTACATCTGGCGAGATCAACCGAACAACTGGCGCGCCTCGATCGATGGCGGCAGTGCCTGGAGCTGGGACGAAGGCAGCCAGCAATACTATTTGCACTTCTTTTTGCCGCAACAGCCGGATCTCAACTGGCATAACCCCGAAGTCGTGCAGGCCATGCACGAGGTGCTGCGGTTCTGGCTGGATCGCGGCGTCGATGGCTTCCGGATCGATGTGGTGCATTGCGTCGGCAAGGATCCGACGTTCGCCGATGATCCGCGCTGCCTGGCCGGCGAAACCATGGTGCAGATCAATGATCAGCCGTACAGCCATGAAGTGCTGCGTGGGTTGCGCCGTCTGGTCGACGGCTACCCCGGCGACCGCGTGCTGATCGGCGAAGTGAACATCCGTTCCACCGCTCGGGTGGCCGCGTACTACGGCGCCAGCGATGAACTGCATATGTCGTTCAATTTTCCGCCCCTGGATGCACCTTGGGATCCAGTGGTGTTTCGCCTGTGCATTCGCGACGTGGAAAACCTTCTTGGGGCGCAGTCAGCGTGGCCGACGTGGGCCTTGTCCAACCATGACAACCGACGCATCCGCAGTCGTTACGGTGGCTCTCTGCGCAGGGCGCGGGCGGCCGCGGTGATGCTGCTGACCCTGCGTGGCACGCCGTTCATTTTTCAGGGCGACGAGCTGGCCTTGGAGGACACCGTGGTCGAAGCGCAAACTCGCGTGGACCCCGGCGGCCGCGATGGCAGTCGCGGGCCGATTCCCTGGGCTGCCGATCCGCCACACGGCTGGAGCGGGTCCGCGCCGTGGCTGCCCTTCCCGCCGGACGCCGCCGATCTGGCGGTGCAGGTGCAACAAGGCTCAACCAAATCAACGCTCACGCTGTATCGCCAATTGCTCGATTGCCGCCGCAAGAGTGAAGCGTTGCGTCTGGGCGACTGGCAGGAATTGCCGTCACACCCGCAAGTGCTGGCGTATCGGCGTCACTGCACGGGAGACGAACGGATTGTCTGCATCAATTTCGACCAGCGCGAACACAGCTTTCCAATGTCCGGTCGTTGGCGGGTCGACGTCGCCAGTGACACCGTTGCCGCAGACCAGCCCTTCAACGGAATGCTGGCACCGGAACAAGCGCTGATCCTGCGCCCGGCCGAGGGCTCAACATGAGCGCCGACTGGTATCGCAGAACCCTGATCTATCAGATTGATCCATCACTGTTCCTCGACAGCAACGGCGACGGCTGCGGTGACTTGCGCGGAGTCATCGACCGACTCGACTACCTGCAGACAATGGGCGTCGGCACGCTGTGGCTGTTACCGATTTTCGCTTCGCCATTTCGCGATGCCGGGTATGACATCAGTGATCATCGACAGCTCGAGCCGCGCTTCGGCAGCGAAGAGGATTGGCGCCTGTTGCTCAGGGAGGCGGGCAAGCGCGGCATACGTATAGTGCTGGAACTGGTTTTGCAAAACACCAGCAATCAGCACCCGTGGTTTGTTCAAGCACGGCGTGATCGGCATAGTCGCTATCGTGATTACTACATCTGGTCGGATCAGCCAGTGGACGATGGTAACCAGCCTATTTTCCCGTCGGTGGAGGACAGCATCTGGCAGTGGGATGAACAGGCCGGGCAGTTTTACCGCCATTTGTTCTATCGCCATGAACCTGACTTGAATCTGGCCAATCCGGCGGTGGTCGCGGAAATCGAGCAGATCATGGGCTATTGGCTCGACCTGGGTGTGGCAGGTTTTCGCCTGGACGCAGCGTCCCATGCGGTGGAACAGGCTGGTGGTGGCGACGAGGAACAAGGTGTCTGGCTGCTGGAGCGCTTGTCGACGCTGGCGCGGCGGATCAATCCCGAATGCGTGCTGATGGGCGAAGTCGATGTCGAGCCGGAGCGCTTCGTCCATTACTTCGGTGACGGCAACCGCCTGGCTTTGGCGCTGGATTTCTGGGTCAATAATCACCTGTTCCTGGCCTTGGCTCGCGGTCAGGCCGAACCGCTGATCCGTGCCCTGCACCGGCGCCCGACACCGCCCGATGGCGCCAGTTATGCCGTGTGGCTGCGCAACCATGATGAGCTGGATCTGGAACGTTTGACCGAGCGCGAGCGCAAGGAAGTCATGGAAGTGTTCGCACCGGATCCGCACATGCGCGCTTACGGTCGCGGGATCCGGCGTCGCCTGGCGCCGATGCTGCGCGGCGACGTTGCTCATCAGGCCCTGGCCCAGGCATTGCTGGCGTCGCTGCCCGGCACGCCGATTCTGCGTTACGGCGAAGAAATCGGCATGGGCGATGACTTGCGACGCCCGGAAAGACTCTCGGTGCGTACGCCGATGCAGTGGTCAGCCGAGCGCAACGCCGGGTTTTCAACCGCCGCGTCAGCCAGGCTGGCCGCACCGATAATCGACCAAGGGCCGTTCGCTTTTGCGCAACTCAACGTCGTCGCGCAGCAAGCGGATGATCTATCGCTGCTGAGTCGCTGCCGGCGCATTCTGCAAGCGCGCGCGAACCTTGCTGAAGTCGGCGAAGGCCAATGGCAAATTCTCGACAGCGGTCATCCGGCAGTATTCGCAATCGTGCACCGCGCGCAATCGTCCTCGGTCATGATCTGCAATCTCAGCGGTAAACCGGTGCGCCTCGGCGACGAGCTCAATGCCACGTTGAAAGGCTATGAACCGATACTCGCAGACCGCAATCATGCCGCCGCCGAGCACGAGAGTCTGACCCTGGCCGGCTTCGGCTATCGCTGGTTTCGCCGGCAACCGTCAGAGCTGTAGAAGCACCACGGCCACGAGGCCGGCGATCAGCGCAGACACCGCAAGCACTTGCGTCGAGGTCAAGGCCAGCGCCGCATCCCTGGAACGGCCGACGAAGCGGCCGCGAATCTGATGCCGATCCGGCTGCGCTTCGAACAGGTTGTCCGGGTGCTCGTTGTCTTCAGGCTCATTGGTCTGCTGACCGGACCAGGCGGCGCGCGCCATCAGGCGGTCGAGCAAACCCGGCATGACCGACTGGCCGACAATCGCTTTGATCGTCGACCACCCTAGCCACAACTCTCGCGGCGGATGCTTTACCACACTGAAAATTGCCCGTGCTGCCACGTCGGGGTCGTGAATCGGTGGCACCGGTTGGGGACGCTTGGGCAATTTGTTGCGGGCCCAATCGAACTGCGGGGTATTGATCGCCGGCAATTGCACCATGCACACGCGAATATGGCTGCGCTCATGCAGCAACTCACAGCGCAATGAATCAGTAAAACCGCGCACAGCGAACTTCGCCCCGCAATAGGCGGCCTGCAACGGAATGGCGCGATAGGCCAGTGCCGAGCCGACCTGGATGATCAGGCCCTTGTTGCGCGGACGCATCAACGACAGCGCCGCCAAGGTGCCATGAACCGTGCCGAGATAGGTCACCTGAGTGACGCGCTCGATCTCGGCGGCGGACAATTGTTCTATCGGCGCAAGCACCGTGACCATCGCCGCGTTGACCCAGACCGCCAACGGCCCAAGTGCGGTTTCCAGTTGCTGGGCGGCCTGCTGCACGGCGAGCGCATCGGCGACATCGACGCTAACGGTTTCAACCTGAACGCCATACGCTTGCAGCTCCTCTTGCGTGGCGGCCAGTCCCGCCGGATCACGCGCCAACAGGCCGATACGGTAGCCGCCAGCGGCAAACCGGTGAGCCACCGCACGCCCGACGCCGGCACTGGCGCCACTTATCACCACCAAAGGTTGCTCCTGCATGGATCGCCCTCCCTGACCTCAGTCAATCGGTCCGATATTGATCATCAGGTCTTCGCCCAGTCCTTGCACCTTGGCCAGTACGTCCACCGGCGTCTCGCTGGAAAAATGCACGACATAGCCCATGCCGCTGCCGTCATCTTCGATTGCACTGACCCACGACTCCACCTCGTCAGCATCCAGCCCCAGCGCCTGGCCGAACTGGCGGTTGCGGTGATCGGAATCGGTTTCGTCCATCGGATAATCGCTCATCGCCAACATCTCCTCGGGGATCGTCCCCTCACTGGTTGTTCAATGTGGTCTTAAGGATGGACGCCGAACGTTCGCTGACAGTTCGTTTTTTCAGCCGAGCATCGAGCGCAGCTTGCGCAGCAGATCCACCGGCGCGTAGGGCTTGGCGATCAATTCGAACTCATTGTCAGCCAGCTCATTGGGCGTCGACTTGTCCGCGCAGTAGCCGGTCGTCAGCAGGATTTTCATGGCCGGAT
Source organism: Pseudomonas iranensis (assembly GCF_014268585.2). NCBI lineage: Bacteria > Pseudomonadati > Pseudomonadota > Gammaproteobacteria > Pseudomonadales > Pseudomonadaceae > Pseudomonas > Pseudomonas iranensis. The sequence continues at coordinate 1,724,662 of NZ_CP077092.1, read as the reverse complement.
AGCGCTGGCTGATTTCTCGCGCCAGTGCCAGCCCGTTCATCTCACCGGGCATGACCAGATCGGTGAAGACCAGCTCAAATTCGCTACTCTGCAACATCGCCAGCGCCTCGCTCGCGTCTGCAGCGATGGTGGTCCGGTAACCCTGTTCGGACAGTACGAAGCGCGCCAGTTCAGCGACTTCGGCGCGATCCTCGACGATCAGGATGCGCTCCGTGCCCTTGAGGTTTTCTGCGGTTTCAGTGGAGCCAGGTGCCGATAGCTGACTGTCATCCGCCGGGAAGAACAGGCGCACCGTGGTGCCGAGCCCCGGCGTCGATTCGATTTTGACCACACCGCCGGATTGCTTGACGAAGCCATAGACCATCGATAGCCCGAGGCCAGCGCCGCTACCTTCCTCTTTCGTGGTGTAGAACGGCTCCATGACCTTGTCGAGATCGTCGGCGGCAATGCCCACGCCGTTATCGGCGATCGCGATGCAGACGTAACGCCCCGCCGCCACTCCGCTCTGATGCGGATCGGTCGCGTCCGGGACAACGACGTTGCGGGTCTGCACGGTGATCACCGGCTGTTGCTGCTGCCCCAACGCATCGCGGGCATTGGACAGCAGATGATTCAGTGCCATCTCGGCCTGCGCCGGGTCGAGCCGGCAGTTCCACAAGTCCTCGGCCAGTTCGAATCGCGGTTCCAGATCGGCGGATTCATGCGACGGCAGCGCAGAGCGCTCAAGCAAGGCATTGAGATTGATCACCCGGCCTTCGAGCCGTTGTCGGCGGGAGAACGCCAGCAGATGCTGAGTCAGCAGGCGCGCTTTTTCCGCCGCCGCACGGGCGTGACCGGCGCCTACCACGATACGCTGCGGATCGATGCTCGGCCGCTTGGCGGTATGCTGGATCAGCTCGATGTAGCCGATCATCACTTGCAGCAGATTGTTGAAATCGTGGGCGATGCCACCGGTCAACTGGCCCAGCGCTTCCATGTTCTCGCTGTAGCGCAGGCCGTCCTCGGCGTCGCGTCGGCGGCTGACGTCCATTTGCGAGGCGAAGAAATACACCAGTTGCCCGCGCTCGTTGAATAGTGGCGCGATAAACAGCTCGTTCCAGAACGACGAGCCATCCTTGCGATAGTTGAGTACCTCCACGCAGGTTTCGTGTTGATGTTTCAGCGCTTGCTTGACCTGTTGCAAGACGGAACGATCAGTCTGCTCGCCTTGCAGAAACCTGCAGTTGCGCCCGAGCACTTCTTCCAGCTCGTAGCCGCTGAGTTCAAGAAACGCATTGTTGGCAAAAATGATGGGATCGTCGGGCTGCGCTGGATCGGTGACAATCATGGCCATGCGGCTGACCTGCACCGCCGCGAAAAACACATCTTTGCGTTCTTGCGAAAGGGTCGCCGCATCGGCGCGGTCGACGATCGGCCTGGATTTTCTGGGCAAGTTGACCTCCGCTAAGTGACTCCGTTTCGCTGTGACCATCATCAGCGAGCGAAGTGCCAAGGCCGCACACCGCAACGGCGGGTGTCCGATGAATTGTCCCGGTACTTCGATGGATCCGAATCGCCTCGCTGATTGTCGAAAGCTCACCGAGAACTGCACGCAAGATCTGAAATCCGATCCGCCAGGGAGAACCACCGTGGATTTGTTGTTTCTGGGCACGTCTGCCGGCGTGCCGACCCGCCAGCGCAACGTCAGCGCAACAGCATTGATCGCCTCTGCCGGCAAGGGCTGGTACCTGATCGATTGCGGTGAAGGCACCCAGCATCAGGTGCTGCGCACGCCGCTGTCACTGAGTGAATTGCGGGCGATTTTCATCACTCATGTGCACGCCGATCACTGCCTGGGCTTGCCGGGTCTGCTGGCGAGCACCGGCATGTCCGGACGCACGCGGCCGCTGGACATTATTCTGCCGGCGGCGCTGCATCCGTGGCTGAGAATGAGCCTGGAGGTGACGCAATCGCATCTGCCCTTCGAGATCAACCTGCACGCTGTGGAAACGCTTACCGAATGGCGCAACCTCAACGTTCAGGTGCAGACCGTCGAGTTGTCCCACCGTGTGCCGTGTCACGGTTATGTATTTACCGAGTCCGATCCGGAACCGCGTCTCGACGTGCAGCGACTCGACGCTGAAGGCATCGAACGCGGCCCGCTCTGGGGTCAGTTGGCCCATGGTCAGGACGTGGAGGTTGACGGGCGGATGCTGCACGCTCGCGACTATCTGCTGAGCGCGCGACCTGATCGGCGCATCATCGTCTGCGGCGATAACGATCGGCCGGCACTGCTGGCAGAAGTGGCGCAATCGGCGGATGTGCTGGTGCATGAAGCGACATTCGTGCAGGCAGCAATCGACCGCGCTCGTGCCAGTTACGGCCACAGTAGCGCCGCCGCTGTCGCCGGTTTCGCCGAATCCGCTGGGGTGCGCAATCTGGTGCTGACGCACTTCAGCGCACGCTATCAGACCAACCCGGCGGTGAGTCCGTCGATCGAAGATGTGCGCAGTGAAGCGGCGGCGCTGTATAACGGCCAACTGATTCTGGCGCGGGATCTGCAGCGTTATCACCTCGACCGCTTTGGGCATTTACAGCCCGTGGCAATCGAGCGCAAACCGCTGCAGGTCGCGCCGTAATTCGATACCGCGTCCGCCCGGATGGTGGGCGGACGCTGGTAGGTGCGGTTATTTCTTGGCTTCCTTGTCCGGATCCGCCGAGCGTTCGAGAAACGCGTCGGTCAGTTGCGGCAAATGCTTGAGCAGCCATTCAGCCATGGCCACTTCCTGCGGCAGAATCTGTTCGCAGGCCTTCTGAGTTTGCGTGTCCCCCGCCGCTTTCGCCGCTGCAATAAGCACGGTGTAGCTGGCGACTTCCATGTTCTCGAAAACGTAGCCGGCCATAGCGCCCTTGATGACTTCATCGCTCATCAAGGAGCCGCCAACAGCCTGACCGAACGCCATCAATTTGCCGCCCAGGTCCTTGATCGTCGAAGAATCGCCCCCCAATCGTTGCAGGCATTCGTCGATGAGCTTCTGCTGGCCGAGGGTTTCTTCGATGTGCTGATCGATGCGCGCCTTGAGCTGCGGGTAATGTTCCAGACGCTTGGATTGCGCCTTGAGCATCTGCTCGGCCTGTTGCTCCATGGCATGGGCGTCACGCAGCCAGTCGAGCAGGTTTTCCTGTGGAGTAGCCATTGTCGAGTCCTCTTCTTGATGATTTCACAGTGATCAACCGGGGCGCGCCGCCTGATGTCCGGCGCGCCCCACGTGCCTTACAAACCAGGCTTGGCCTGCGCGCCGGAGCCCAGATCCGCACCGGTGACCGGCTCGCTGTTGGGGTCGGACATGGTGCGCATTTTCATGTTTTCCAGCAGCGCTTCGTCGGCGCTGTCCAGTTGCACGGTGGCCAGGCCGTCGCCGCCGTCGACCGCCGGCGTCGGGCTTTCGACAAACTCCCAATCGTCGCCCTGATTCCACGGCCCGCGCATGCTTTCGGTTCCTTGCGACATGTTGAAGTAGACGTTGGTGAACTCAGGCATGCCGGGCAGCTTGCCTTGCGGGAAGTTGGGCTGAATCGAATGCAGGGCTTTTTCGAACGACAACTGGTGGGCGATCTCACGGGTCATGAGAAAACCCAGTGCCTCTTTCACGCCGGGGTCATCGGTCACGTTCATCAAGCGCTCGTAAACAATCTTGGCCCGCGCTTCTGCAGCGATGTTGGAGCGCATGTCGGCAGTGGGCTCGCCGATCGTATCGATGTATGCCGCCGTCCAGGGTACGCCGGCCGAGTTGGTCAGCGGCGAACCGGCACCGTAGAGCAGGCTGGTGATGTGCGAGTCATTGCCGTTGCCATTGAGCGAGCGATACAGCTCGCCCTCCTGTTCGACGCCTTCGGCCATCCGGCCTTTGGCGCCCTTGTTGAGCATGACGATGATCGAGCCAATGATTTCCAAATGGCTGAGTTCTTCAGTGGCGATATCCATCAGCAAGTCCTTGCGTCCCGGATCGTCCTCGGCCAGGGCTTGAGTGAAATAGCGCGAAGCCGCCGCCAGTTCACCTTGTGCGCCGCCAAACTGCTCGAGCAACAGATTGGCCAGCCCCGGATTGGGCTCGGCGACACGAACGGTGTATTGAAGTCGCTTGTTATGTAGAAACATGACAAATCTCCTCAGTCGGGTAAGCGTGGCAAGTTCTGGGTAAAAGTTTGCCTACCCTTTTGTGAAGCATTGTCGTTGCGGAAATTTCAAAAAATTTGCGGCGACAGGACAAATGGTTTGAACCGCGCCAACAAGCGAAACGGGGCTATACCGCTGGGGATATTCGCACTGGAATGACCGGAACTTATTGCCGGAATCGAGTCTCCAGCGCGCGATTCGATTTCCAGCGCCGCGATCACTAACGCAGCAAATGCACCACCAACCCAACCAACGCACAGCCCAGCAACACCTGAATCACTCCGCGCTTGAAGCGAAACAGCGCAATGGCCGCCGCAATGGCGATCAACGCCGAGGGCCAATCCAGGCTGCCGCTGAACCCTTGCGGCCAGAGCACGTGGTAGCCGAAGAAACACGCCAGATTGAGAATCACCCCAACCACCGCAGCGGTGATCGCGGTCAGTGGGGCGGTGAATTTGAGTTCGTCGTGCGTTGACTCCACCAGCGGGCCGCCGGCGAGGATGAACAGGAAGGAAGGCAGAAAGGTGAACCACGTCACCAGCGCGGCGGCGACCGCTCCGGCGAAAAACACCTGATCGGCGCCGAACACCTGCGTCACATAAGCGCCGACAAAACCGACAAACGCCACCACCATGATCAGCGGCCCCGGCGTCGTTTCGCCCAGCGCCAGGCCGTCGATCATCTGCGTCGGGGTCAGCCAGCCGTAGTGACCGACCGCACCTTGATAGACATAGGGCAGCACCGCATAAGCTCCACCGAAGGTGAGCAGCGCTGCCTTGGTGAAGAACCAGCTCATTTGCGTCAACGTGCCCTGCCAGCCGAATAGCGCGGTCAATACTCCCATCGGCAACGCCCAAAGCGCGGCACCGATCACGGCGAGCGTGGCCAGTTTCGTCCAGCTGAAACGGGCATGGGCCGGGGTTGGCGTGTCGTCGTCAATCAACGCCGCGCCGAAAGACTTCTTCGCTGCGCTATGCCCGCCGGCCCTGAATTTCTCCGGTGCCAGTCGACCGCCGAAATAGCCAATCACCGCCGCACCCAGCACGATCAACGGGAACGGCACATTAAACGCAAAGATTGCGGTAAACGACGCCGCCGCAATCGCCCACAGCCAATTGTTCTTCAGCGCCCGCGAACCGATGCGATGCGCCGCTTGCACGACAATGGCCGTCACCGCAGGCTTGATCCCGTAAAACAGCCCCGCCACCACCGGCACTTCACCGAAGGCGATATAGAGCCACGACAGGAAAATCAGGATGAACAGCGACGGCAACACGAACAACGCCCCGGCCACAATCCCGCCCCAGCTCCGATGCATCAGCCAGCCAATATAAGTCGCCAACTGCTGCGCCTCAGGCCCGGGCAGCAACATGCAATAGTTCAAGGCATGCAGAAAACGCCGCTCGGAAATCCAGCGCCGCCGCTCGACCAACTCCTGGTGCATGATCGAAATCTGCCCGGCCGGCCCGCCGAAACTGATAAAGCCCAGCTTCAACCAGAACCAGAAAGCCTCGCGCAGGCTCACGGCCTGCGGCTTCACATCGTCATCCCCCGCCAACGGCTGAACTTCACTCATCGAGCTGTTCCTTTTATGCAGTCGGCAGGTTGTACCCGAAAAGCGTAACGAACAAAACGCCAGAAACGAAAAAGCCCCCGTAATCAGCAATGATTACGGGGGCTTCGTCTTGTTCAATAATGGCGGAGAGATAGGGATTCGAACCCTAGGTACCGGTGAAGGTACAACGGATTTCGAATCCGTCCCATTCGGCCACTCTGGCATCTCTCCAACGGCGCGCATCATAACAACACTTTCGTTGGTTGCGAACCCCCCAAACGAAATTTTTTCCGTGCTATCAGATGCTTGCGTCGATTAAAGCGGTACGCCCAGACGAGCGGCGACTTCTTCGTAGGCTTCGATGACGTCACCGAGGCCCTGGCGGAAGCGGTCCTTATCCATCTTCTTCTTGGTGTCCTTGTCCCACAGACGGCAGCCGTCCGGGCTGAACTCGTCGCCGAGGACGATCGAGCCGTCGCTGAACACGCCGAATTCAAGCTTGAAGTCGACCAGCAGCAGGCCGGCGTCGTCGAACAGTTTGCTCAGGACTTCGTTGACCTTGAGCGACAGTTCCTTCATGCGCGCCAGTTGCTCGGCGGTACCCCAACCGAACGCCACAACGTGGGATTCGTTGATGAACGGGTCGCCCTTGGCGTCGTCCTTCAAGAACAGTTCGAAGGTGTACGGGTTGAGCTTCATGCCCTCCTCGACGCCCAGACGCTTGACCAGGCTGCCCGCGGCGTAGTTACGCACGACGCATTCGACCGGGATCATGTCGAGCTTCTTCACCAGGCATTCATTGTCGCCCAGCAGTTTGTCGAACTGGGTCGGCACGCCGGCCGCTTCGAGCTTCTGCATGATGAAAGCGTTGAACTTGTTGTTCACCATACCTTTGCGATCGAGCTGTTCGATGCGCTTGCCGTCGAACGCCGAGGTGTCGTTGCGAAACAGCAGGATCAAGCGGTCAGCGTCGTCGGTCTTGTAAACCGATTTGGCTTTGCCGCGGTAGAGTTCTTCACGTTTTTCCATGATGGGCTCCGCTTGCTAAGTAGGTGGGCTAGGCGATGTGGCGCCAGTCGAGCCCTGAATCTTGATCGGCCAGTTGCAGCCAGTCCGGGTCGCACCCGAGGGTGTCGACAAAACATTGCCGGGCCAGCTGCGGCAGGTTGTTCTTGCTGCTCAGATGGGCCAGAACCAGGTGTTGCAAACCCTGCCAGCCCAACTCGGCCACCAGGAATGCCGCCTGATGGTTGTTCAGATGTCCGCGTTCGCCGCCCACCCGCTGCTTGAGAAAGTACGGGTAGTGGCCACGGGCCAGCATGTCGCGGCAATGGTTGGACTCGATTATCAACGCATCGAGATCCCGATAGCCGTCCAGCACCCGCTCGCAGAACGACCCCAGGTCGGTCAGCAGGCCGAAGCGCCGCTGTTCCTGATCGCTGAAGACGTACTGGGTCGGCTCCTGCGCGTCATGGGCCACGGCAATGACCCCGACGTTCAGTGCGCCGATCTGCAGTTGCTCGCCGCCGGCCAGAAAGCCTGCGGGTTCAAGCGGTTTGCGCATCCCGCGCAATGTGCCGCGACTGAGGTAGACCGGCAGATTGTAGCGCCGAGATAGCAAACCCACGCCATGCACGTGGTCGGCATGTTCGTGGGTCACGAGTATCGCGCTCAGTTGCGCCGGGTGCACACCCAGGCGCAAAAGACGTCTTTCGGTTTCCCGCAGGGAAAAACCACAATCCACCAGCACATATGTATCAGCACTGGCGATCAGCGTGCCGTTCCCTTGGCTACCGCTGCCGAGAACGGCAAAACGCATATCGGATCAGCCCAGGTTGTCCTGAATCACGCTCAACACTTTACGCGCGACATCGGCCGGCGCGACGGTGTTGATGTTCTTTTCGACGGTGACCTGGATGTTCTCGCCCACCTTGCTCAGGCGAACCTGATAACGCTCGGCGCGGGCTTCGACTTCTTCCTTGCTCGGCGCACTGCCGAACAGGCTGCTGAAGAAGCCAGGCTTGTCGTCTTTCTTCTCGGCTTTTTCGGCCAGGTTGATGTAGTACAGGCCCAGACTGCGGTTGATGTCTTCAACGCGCCATTCGCCCTGTTCCAGCGCACGGCCGACGCTCGACCAGGCGCGGTCCAGATCGGTACCGACGTTCAACACCGGGTTGCCGCTACCGTCTTCGCTGAGGCTGACGCGGCTTGGCGCGTCGAAATCACGCGAGGCCAGCATCGACACCGAACCGCCCTTCTCGGAGGTGCGGCTCATGCTCGCGAGCATGTCGTCGACCAGCGCAGCGTCCAGGCCAGTGTTGACCGAACGGTTGGTGAAAGCCACGTCCGCCGTGCTGCCGGCAGGACGCTCGGCGCTGACCACGTAGATTTCACTGGTGTTGCGCTGCACGCCCGGCTCGATGCGCACGCGCACGCGGGTTTCGCTGTCGCTGGCGATACCGGCCGCACTCAGGCGCTTGGCCATCGACGCGGACAGCTCGTCGGAGTGCTGCCAGGTGGTGGTGAATTCACCGGTCTGCGGACGCTGTTCATCCAGACGGAAACCGTTGTCCTGGAAGAACTGCAGCGCCACTGGCCAGACTTCGGCCGGCGGGTGCTGGGCCACGACCCAACGCGAATCACCGCTCTTCTGCAGCGAGTAATCCGTGGCATCGGCAACCGCCGAAAGCGGCTGAGGACGCGGCACGACGTATTCGCCCGTCGCGGTGTCATCGGCCACGTTGCGCGGGATCGGCAACAGCGGATCGAGACGTTTGGCAGTGCTCACATCCGGTGGCAATTGCATCGGTGCAGTCTGTTGCGCTTGCAGGTAATCGCTTCCACGGTCGCGGAAATAACCTTCCGGCCCCCAGACCCATCCGCAGCCACTGGTGCTGGAGATAATCAAGGCAAGTGCGGAAAGTCCGGCCATTCGCTTCATGCGTTGTACTTCCTCAATTAAACCAGGACGTTGCACTGGCGCAGGGCCGAGCGCAGCGTTTCATGACAAGGGGTGCTCAGCCAGGTCAGTGGCAGGCGGATGCCTTCGTGCATCAGGCCCATTTCGACCAAAGCCCACTTCACCGGAATCGGGTTGGCTTCGATGAACAGGTCCTTGTGCAGCGGCATCAGTTTTTCGTTGATTGCGCGTGCGGTACCGGCGTCGCCCTTGAGCGCGGCCTCGCACAGGTCAGCCATTTCGCGCGGGGCGACGTTGGCGGTGACCGAAATGTTGCCTTTGCCGCCCAGCAGGATCAGCTCGACAGCGGTCGGATCATCGCCGGACAGCACGATGAAATCCTTGCTCACGCCATCGATGATCGCTTTGGCGCGCTTGAGGTCGCCGGTGGCTTCCTTGATGCCGATGATGTTCGGCACGGTGGAAAGGCGAATCACCGTCTCGGCCTGCATGTCGCAGGAGGTGCGGCCGGGAACGTTGTAGAGAATCTGCGGAATGTCGACCGCTTCAGCGATGTGCTTGAAGTGCTGGTACAGGCCTTCCTGGGTCGGCTTGTTGTAATAAGGAACCACCAGCAGGCAGGCATCGGCGCCGGCGGCCTTGGCGTTGCGAGTCAGCTCGACGGCTTCGCGGGTCGAATTGGCGCCGGTGCCGGCGATGACCGGAATGCGCCCGGCAACCTGTTTGACCACGGCTTTGATGACGGCGATGTGCTCTTCTACATCAAGGGTGGCCGACTCGCCGGTAGTACCGACGGCGACGATGGCATGGGTGCCGTTCTTGAGGTGGAAGTCCACGAGTTTGCTGAGGCTGTCCCAGTCAAGACGCCCTTCTGCATCCATGGGAGTGACCAGTGCCACCATACTGCCCGCAATCATGAAACCGCTCCTGCCGGAAAAAGAGAGCGGTAATGGTACTGGCGCCAAGATGCTTGCACAAGCGAAGTACTGCGCCGCCGCCATTCCCCTTGGCGCCGCTTTTCGCTACCCTTCAGACTTTGATCGGTACAGATCAGCTTGTACGCCGGGTTTCAGCCTCCCCTTTCGGCCTCCCAGGCCCCGTTCCTGCGTCGCATCGACGCGCTCCTGCACAGTGGAGCGAGCCGCGAACGCTGGCCGGGGCTCTTTATACGGACCGCCAGAACAGGCACTCCCGGCCGCCAACGCCCGTCAACCTACCGACCGCTCATCGCTTTAGGAATGCTGCATGTCCACCCCCACAGTTCGCGAACAATTCCTTGTCATCAGTGCCCTCGGCGCCAACCCCATGGAGCTGACCAACGTCCTGTGCCGCGCCAGCCATGAAAACCGCTGCGCCGTCGTCACCTCTCGCCTGACCCGCCACGGCGAGTGCAGCGCCCTGGTGCTGGAAATTTCCGGCAGCTGGGACGCCCTCGCGCGCCTCGAAGGCAGCCTGCCATTGCTGGCCAAGCGTCACGCTTTCACCGTCAACGTGGTGCGCAGCGCCGCTCTGGAAAATCGTCCGCAAGCGCTGCCTTACGTGGCTTACGTCAGCTCGGCGTATCGCCCGGACATCATCAATGAGCTGTGCCAGTTCTTCATGGACCACAACGTCGAGCTGGAAAACCTCACCTGCGACACCTATCAGGCGCCACAGACCGGCGGCACCATGCTCAACGCCACGTTCACCGTGACCCTGCCGGCCAACACGCAGATCAGCTGGCTGCGCGATCAGTTCCTCGATTTCGCCGATGCGATGAACCTCGATGCCCTGATCGAACCTTGGCGCCCACAAAACCCAATGTAAGGAAGCTTTCATGGCCGTTGTCATCGACCAACCGGTTGCGGATTTCACCGCGCCTGCGACCAGCGGGCAAACCGTCAGCCTGTCCGAACTCAAGGGCAAGCAAGTGGTGATCTACTTCTACCCGAAGGACAGCACCCCGGGCTGCACTACTCAGGGCCAGGGCTTTCGCGATCAATATGCGGCGTTCAAGGCTGCCAACACCGAAGTCTTCGGCATTTCCCGCGACAGTTTGAAGTCGCACGAAAACTTCAAAGGCAAACAGGAATTCCCCTTCGAACTGATCAGTGACAAGGACGAAGCGGTTTGCCAGTTGTTCGACGTGATCAAGCTGAAAAAGCTGTATGGCAAGGAATACCTGGGCGTTGATCGCAGCACTTTCCTGATTGATAAGGACGGCGTGCTGCGTCAGGAATGGCGTGGCGTGAAAGTGCCGGGGCATGTTGATGCCGTGCTGGCGGCGGCTGAGGCTCTGAATAAAGCCTGATGGTTCTGTTGCGTCGTCACCGACGCGATCGCTGGCAAGCCAGCTCCCACAGGGTTCAGCACATACAAAACCTGTGGGGGCTGGCTTGCCAGCGATGAGGCCAAAAGCCTCACCCCGATTTAAAGCAACGGCGCCACCACCGGTTCCTTTCGCGGCCACGCATCCAGCACTGCCTTGAACAGCGTCGCCAGCGGGATCGCAAAGAACACCCCCCAGAATCCCCACAACCCGCCAAACAACAGCACCGCGCAGATGATTGCCACCGGATGCAGATTCACTGCTTCCGAAAACAGCAACGGCACCAGCACGTTGCCGTCCAGCGTCTGAATAATTCCGTAAACCGCCATCAGGTAGATGAACTGATCGCTCCAGCCCCACTGGAACAGCGCAATCAGCAGCACCGGCACGGTCACCACTACCGCACCGACATACGGCACCACCACGGACAGACCGACCAGCAACGCCAGCAGCGCCGCGTAGTTCAGGCCCAGCGCGATGAAGGCGATGTAGGTCACGCCTCCGCAAATCACTATCTCGATGCCTTTGCCACGTATGTAATTGGCGATCTGCCGGTTCATTTCCTGGGCGACGCGGGTGATCAGCGCGCGCTCGCGAGGCAGATAGCCACGCACCCACTCGCCAATCATCGCCCGATCCTTGAGGAAGAAGAACACCAGAATCGGCACCAGCACCAGGTAGATCATGATGTTCACCAGCAGCGGCAAACTCGACAACGAGAAAGTCAGTGCCCACTGACCGAACTTGCCAATCTCGCCCCGCGCCGCTTCGATCGCTTGCAGGACTTGCTCGTCAGACACCAGATGCGGATAGCGCTCCGGCAATAGAAGCAGCAGCGATTGCCACTTGGCGAGCATGCCCGGCAACTCGTTGAACAGCGTGATCAACTGATGCCACAGCAATGGCAGCACCACGACGATAAACAGCATCAGCGCGCCCATGAACAGCGCAAACACCAGCCCCACGGCCACCCCGCCGGGCACACGCAGCCGCTCGAGCGTCACCACCAGGCCCTGCATCAGATACGCCAGCACCATCCCGGCCAAAACCGGCGCAAGCATGCCGCCGAGGGTAAGCACGGCGGTGAAGGCGAGAAACAGCAGCACTGCCAACACCACCGCTTCCTCATCGGAGAAGTAGCGCTGAATCCAGTCGCGTAACACTTTGAACATCAATAATCCCTTCGATCGTTAACGCGCTCGCGTCAGGCTTTTTTCAACCAGTAACGGTAAACGCCAGCCTCGTCTTCTTCGCGCAACAGCGCATGACCGGCCAGTTTGGCAAAGGTACGAAAATCCCGTTGCGAGCCCGCATCGGTGGCGATGACCTTGAGTACAGCGCCGCTTTGCAGTTTATTGAGTTCCATTTTCGCCTTGAGCAACGGCAACGGACAGTTCAGGCCACTGGCGTCCAGTTCCACGTCATGGGCTACAGCGTCAGTCATTGCGTCACTCCGGTTCGGGTTGTCGAGCTGCCTAGAATATCTGGTCGCGGCTTCGGTGTCCGGCTACAGTAAGGTCTTTGTCCTCCAAGGCTTTGTGCATGACTTTTCTGCGCCCTACCCTGCTGACGCTCGCTTGCCTGCTCGCCTCACCAGGCTTTGCCGACGATCTGCCGTCACTCGGCGACGCCAGCTCTGCCATTGTCTCGCCGCAACAGGAATACCAGCTCGGCCGCGCCTGGCTGGCCATGCTGCGCAGTCAGGTTTCCCAGCTCAACGATCCGCAGCTCAAGGATTACGTCGAATCCAGCGTCTATAAGCTGGTGGAGACCAGTCAGGTCTCCGACCGACGGCTGGAATTCATCCTGATCAACAGCCCACAACTCAACGCCTTCGCAGCGCCGGGCGGCGTGGTCGGGGTCAACGGCGGCCTGTTCCTCAACGCCCAGACCGAAGGTGAATACGCCTCGGTGCTCGCTCACGAATTGGCGCACTTGTCGCAACGCCACTTCGCTCGCGGCGTCGAAGCCTCACAAAGAATGCAGGTGCCGATGATGGCCGCTTTGCTCGCCGGCATCGTCATCGCGGCAGCAGGTGGCGGTGATGCCGGCATCGCCACCATCGCCGGCACCCAGGCTGCGGCGTTGCAGGAACAACGGCGCTTCTCACGGCAGAACGAACAGGAAGCGGACCGCATCGGCATCCTCAACCTGGAAAAGGCCGGGTACGACCCGCGCTCGATGCCGACCATGTTCGAGCGCCTGATGCGCCAGTACCGCTTTGACGCGAAGCCGCCGGAATTCCTTCTGACTCACCCGGTTACCGAATCGCGTATCGCCGACACCCGCAACCGCGCCGAGCAGGCGAAACCGGGCGGCATCGAAGACAGCATGCGCTACCAGTTGATCCGCGCGCGGGTGCAGTTGATCTACGAAGAAACCCCGGGACTGGGCGCCAAGCGTTTCCGCGCCCTGCTCGATGAAAACCCGAAAAACGATGTGGCGCGTTACGGCCTCGCCATCGCCCAGATCAAGGGCGGCCAGCTCAACGAGGCCCGCGAGAACCTCAAGCAATTGTTGGCCAAGTCGCCGAACGAGATCATCTACAACCTCGCTCAGGTCGATCTGGACATCACCAATAATCGCCTGCCTGATGCGCAGTCACGGGTCGACCGCATGCTCACGCAGTACCCGGGCAACTATCCGCTGAATCAGGTGCGCGTCGATCTGCTGCTGAAACAGAATCGCGCCGCCGATGCCGAGAAGGCGCTAGACAGTTTGCTCAAGACCCGCCCGGATGACCCGGACGTCTGGTATCAGGTTGCCGAAACTCGCGGGCTGTCGGGCAACATCATTGGCCTGCATCAGGCGCGCGCTGAGTACTTTGCGCTGGTCGGCGATTACCGCCAGGCCATTCAGCAGTTGGACTTCGCCAAGCGCAAGGCGGGCAACAACTTCCCGCTGTCCTCGCGCATCGATGCCCGCCAGCGCGAGCTGATGGAGCAGGAGCGTATGGTCAAGGACATGATGGGCTGAGTCTTTCGAGACAAAACAAAAACCAGACACAAAAAAACCGCCTCTTTCGAGGCGGTTTTTTTTACCTTGTTGCTGGCTTATTCAGCCAGTTTGAAGGTGATGAAGCTGGCACGGCCCTGACGCAGCACGCGCATCGACACCGAACGGTTCTTCGGCAATGCCTTGGCGATGTCGGTGAACTCCTTGGCCGAGCCGATGGCCTGATTGTTCAGGTGGGTGATCACGTCACCCGGTTGCAGACCGATCAGGGCCGCAGGACCGTCCTGCACTTCCTTGATCACCACACCACCTTTGAGGTCGTAGGTTTTCTTCTGCTCGGCGGTCAATTCACCGACCGCAACACCGAGGCGGTTGCTGCTGCTTTCAGCACCGGATTTCGGCAGACCTGCCAGCTCCTTGTCCTCGTCCGGGATTGCGCCGACGGTCAGCTCGACGTTCTTGCGCTTGCCTTCACGAATCACTTCCAGATTGGCTTTGGCGCCAGCCTTCAGCGCGCCGACCAGATGCGGAAGATCGGCGGACATGACGATCGGCTGACCGTTCATGCTCAGGATCACGTCGCCAACCTGCAGGCCGCCCTTGGCCGCAGGGCCGTCATCCTGGATCTGCGCTACCAGCGCGCCAGCTGGCTTGTCCAGACCGAACGACTCGGCCAGATCCTTGTTCACTTCCTGAATGACTACGCCAAGCCAGCCACGGCTGACTTTGCCACCGCTCTTGAGCTGATTGGAAACGTCCATCGCCACGTCGATCGGAATGGCGAACGACACGCCCATGAAACCACCGGAGCGCGTGTAGATCTGCGAGTTGATGCCGACCACTTCACCGTTCAGGTTGAACAGCGGGCCACCGGAGTTGCCCGGGTTGATCGGCACGTCGGTCTGAATGAACGGCACATAGTTTTCGTTCGGCAGGCTGCGGCCGACAGCGCTGACGATGCCTTGGGTCACGGTGTGGTCAAAGCCGAATGGCGAACCGATCGCGACGACCCACTGGCCGGCCTTCAGGTCTTGAGATTTGCCGAGCTTGAGCACCGGCAGATCCTTGCCTTCGATTTTCAGCAACGCCACGTCAGAGCGTGGATCGGTGCCGACCAGCTTGGCTTTCATCTCACTGCGGTCAGCCAGACGGACGAGGATTTCGTCAGCATCGGCGATCACGTGGTTGTTGGTGAGGATGTAGCCATCCGGCGAAATGATGAACCCCGAGCCCAGCGATTGCGCTTCACGTTGGCGGCCATCGCCACGTGGCGAGCGCTGCTGAGGCGGCATGCCGCGCTCGAAGAATTCGCGCAGCATCGGTGGCAGGCCTTCCAGATCCGGCATCTGCTGATTGACACGACGGTCCGGCAGTTTCTGCGTGGTACTGATGTTCACCACCGCTGGCGACGCTTGTTCGACCAATTGGGTGAAATCAGGCAGATCGGCCGCTTGCGCAGCAGGCACCGCCTGACCGAGCAACAGCACGGTGGCGAAGATGGAAAGGTAAGACTTCAAACTTGGTATCGACATACAGCTCCCGTTACGACGAGCAGGGTTAAGCGATATGGAGCAAAGGAACACCGGAAACCACAGACCGGCATTTTTGTTCCGGGAACAACAAACAAGGCCAGAGCCGTGAGGCTCTGACCTATAAAAAATTTTCAGGGGTTTTGCAAATGAAAATGCTCAGCAAACATTTCGACGTCTCGACGACGAAGTGGAAATGACTGAAATCAGCTCACTGCTTGCTGGTCGCAGCGCCATCGTTGTTACGCATCGATAGAGCGATTCGTTCGGCGGTGCCAATCGGGATTTCGCCGACCACCGTGACCATCATTTCACCCTGCGGCGTGGTCAGGCGACGGGATACCGCGACGGTCGGGCCCAACTGAGTGCGGGTGTCAGTGACGGTTGCGCCATTCAACGGTTCAAGGAACACCGAGAAACGCGCCAGACCATCGTCATACATCAGACTGCTGACCTGGGTCTTGGTCTGCGCATCCTTGTGCGAACTGCTGCTGGTCAGCTCAAAGCCTGGCGGGAGCCAGTCCGAACGCCAGTTTTGCACGGTTTTAGCTGCAGAAGCCTTGTCGCTTGCAATGTTGATCGGCTTGCAATCCGGGTCCGCCAACAAGTCCTTGTCCGACGGGACTTCATCCGTGTCGAGGCTGGTGAACTGGAAACGCTCGAGCAACTGCCCCTTGTCGTTCAAAAGCAACGACTTGAGCGGCAGCCCGGTTTTCTTGTCCAGATGCAACTCGAAACCATAACGGTGTTGATCACGAGGCGTCAGCGACACGATCACTGCATCACGGCCGGCCACGCGCGACTTGCCAATGACGGCAAGGTCATACCAATTCTTCAGCTTTTTGGGATCCAGCGCACGGGCGGCAGCATTGGGTGAATCACCCAATCCCGCAATCAGGGTGCCGCTGACGCATTGAGTACGTCCATCAATACGCACGACTTCCTGAGCCGAGCCGTCGAGCTGTAATAACCTCTCGCGGACCTGGCCATTCTGGACGCGATGCCAGATGTTGTGCGTGGAAAAACTGCCGTTGCGCTCGTAAACGAAAGTGCCGTGGAAGCTCTGCTGCTGCTCGGCCTGGCCCAGACGGGTCAACCAGTCCTGGGCCTCGTCAGCGTGGGCTGGAACTATGAACCAGCCACTGAGCAGAAGCGAAAGTAGAGGGATGGCGCGCATGATCCTCCTTAACGGTTTTCCAGGCTTGCGGCACGTGCGTATGGCAGCGCGCTTTCAGTTCCTTTGAGCGCAGCCTGCTGAGCGTGCTGACGCAGGTAGCCTGGCAGACGCTGATCATGCCAGCCTGGCTGACCTTGCAGAACGCCGTTGGCCATAGGGCCAGTCGCTTCCGAGCTTTCGCTGTAACCAGCCAGAACTGCCGGACCTTTGACCTGTGGAGTGGCCAGAGTAGGCTGATTCGACTGTTGGGCCAGCTCAACACCGGCGATTTCGTCCTGGTTGTACAGGCGAACACCGGCCAGAACGGCCACGGTTACCGAAGCGGCAACAGCGAGGCGACCCAGGTTACGCCATGGGCTGCGGGATACTTTGGCCGGAGCCGTTTCGTCTTCCAGCGCAGCAGACACTGCCGCAGCGATATCCAGACGCGGAAGCAGCAGATCCTTGTGCATGGCTGCCCGAGCGATCTGGTAACGAGCCCAGGTCTCACGGGTATCAACATCATCCAGTGCGCTGAGCACTCGACGCAATTCCAGTTCGTCCGCTTCGTTATCCATCACTGCGGACAGCGATTCCTGCAGGGCTTCACGACTCATGGCGTTCCTCTCTTGGCTGTCGCCGCTGTCTCAGTTTTCCTGCAACAACGGTTGCAGGGCTTTGTCGATGGCCTCCCGAGCGCGGAAAATCCGGGAGCGCACGGTACCCACCGGACACTGCATGACGCTCGCAATGTCCTCGTAACTCAGACCATCGAATTCACGTAAAGTTAAAGCCGTACGCAAATCCTCTGGCAGTTGCTGGATGGTCCGATGGACAGTGCCTTCGATCTCATCCCGCAGCAATGCACGTTCCGGAGATTCGAGATCCTTGAGGCCGTGATCGCCATCGTAGAACTCTGCATCCTCTGAACTTACATCGCTATCCGGCGGCCGACGGCCGCGGGAAACCAGGTAGTTCTTTGCCGTATTAATGGCAATACGGTACAGCCACGTATAAAACGCACTGTCACCGCGGAAATTTCCAAGTGCCCGATACGCCTTGATAAAGGCTTCCTGAGCAACGTCCTGGGCTTCATGGGTGTCGTGCACAAAACGCACGATCAACCCGAGAATTTTGTGCTGATATTTCAGCACCAGCAGATCGAAAGCTCGCTTGTCGCCACGCTGTACGCGTTCGACCAGCTGCTGATCCTCTTCCTGGGTTAGCATGAACACTCCTCGATAAGCCCGGAGGAGACTTGCATTACTAAACGACCAGACTTGCAAACATAGACTCGGGCTTTTCGCAAAAGTTCTCCCCCTCCAAGCAAGTTTCCTGCGGGCTCTGATTTGGCACGCACGAAAAACGCAGCGCGGGATAAACCGGCTGCGCGAATAATCTTGTTATCGGTTTCGCCGGCAGGAATCCAAACGCAGATTCCGCACTGAAGCCGACACTGTCCCTGGTTTCTGGCACCGTCTATTGATCTTGGGCCTTTGGCAAAAGTTCCAATTATTTATAGCCGTACCCACCTGACATTGCGCAACCCTGCTCGGAAAAGACTGTTTCAGCGCCGATACAGGTGTCATTTTTCAAAAACGATGAAAAAAACTTCCGACGAAGCACAGCGCTTTTTACTGCGCAGTAGTCTCACAATGCCATCTGGGCCCGGCTATTGTGCCGCCCAACCCCTCTATATACTAGTGGGCTGTGTGGCTGTCTTGACTCGCCGATCCAGCTGTCTTGCGCCAACCCCGACCCGGGTCGCTTTGAGCGGAATCCTGAAATGAGCCAACAGTTCCAACACGATGTTCTGGTGATTGGCAGCGGTGCTGCCGGTTTGACTCTCGCTTTGACCTTGCCCGGTCATCTGCGCATTGCCGTATTGAGCAAAGGCGATCTCGCCAACGGTTCGACATTCTGGGCCCAGGGCGGCGTTGCCGCCGTGCTCGATGATACCGACACTGTCGAATCCCACGTCGACGACACCCTCAATGCGGGCGGCGGCTTGTGCCATGAAGACGCCGTACGCTTTACTGTCGAGCACAGCCGCGAAGCCATTCAATGGCTGATCGACCAAGGCGTGCCGTTCACCCGCGACGAACAGTCCGGCACTGAAGACGGTGGTTTCGAATTTCACCTGACCCGCGAAGGTGGCCACAGCCATCGACGGATCATCCATGCTGCCGACGCCACCGGCGCGGCGATCTTCAAAACCTTGCTGGCCCAGGCCAAAGAGCGCGCGAACATCGAATTGCTGGAACAGCGCGTCGCCGTTGATCTGATCACCGAGCGCCGCTTAGGCCTGGAAGGCGACCGCTGCCTCGGTGCCTACGTGCTGAATCGCGCCACCGGCGAAGTCGACACCTACGGCGCACGGTTCGTGATTCTGGCTTCGGGCGGCGCAGCCAAGGTCTACCTTTATACCAGCAACCCCGACGGCGCCTGCGGTGACGGCATCGCCATGGCCTGGCGTTCCGGTTGCCGGGTGGCGAACCTGGAATTCAACCAGTTCCACCCGACCTGCCTGTATCACCCGCAAGCCAAGAGTTTCCTGATCACTGAAGCGTTGCGTGGCGAAGGCGCGCATTTGAAGCTGCCCAACGGCGAGCGCTTCATGTATCGCTTCGACAAACGCGCGGAGTTGGCGCCTCGTGACATTGTCGCGCGGGCCATCGACCATGAAATGAAGCGTCTGGGTGTCGACTGCGTATACCTCGACATCAGCCACAAGCCAGAATCGTTCGTCAAAGCTCACTTCCCGACTGTTTATGAGCGCTGCCTGGGCTTCGGCATCGACATCACCAAACAACCGATCCCGGTGGTCCCCGCTGCGCACTACACCTGTGGCGGGGTGATGGTCGATCAGCACGGTCGCACCGACGTGCCCGGCCTCTATGCTATCGGCGAAACCAGTTTCACCGGTCTGCACGGTGCCAATCGCATGGCCAGCAACTCACTTCTGGAATGCTTCGTTTATGCCCGTTCGGCAGCGGCGGACATTCTCGCGCAACTTGATGAGGTCGCGGCGCCAAACGCCCTGCCCGTCTGGGATGCCAGCCAGGTGACCGACTCGGATGAAGACGTGATCATCGCGCACAACTGGGACGAATTGCGGCGGTTCATGTGGGACTACGTCGGCATCGTGCGCACCAACAAGCGCCTGCAACGAGCGCAGCACCGGGTGCGTCTGCTGCTGGATGAGATCGATGAGTTTTACAGCAACTACAAAGTCAGCCGAGACCTGATCGAGTTGCGCAACCTGGCACAGGTTGCCGAATTGATGATCAGCTCAGCCATGGAACGCAAGGAAAGTCGCGGGCTGCATTACACCCTCGACTATCCGGATATGCTGCCCGAAGCGCTCGACACTATTCTGGTGCCGCCCACCTACGCCGGCTGAACTTGAGCCGCACTCGCAGGCGTCGGTGCAGATCCGCCGCCTGCGAGTCACGTGGCACGCAGATCGACCTGACCCGCCACTCTCCTCGCAAACGAAAGCGCAGCACCACGATCAATGGCAGCGCCAGACTGTCCGGGCGCAATTGCACTGCTTGCCAGCCATCAGCCTGATTCCACACCTGCCAGCCATCGCCGTCGCGCCGCAACCCGCAGAATGCTTTCGGGTGGTTCAGCAGAATCTGACGTGGCAGCACCCAAAAACCGTGCAGCGCACAGGCGCAAGCGCCGAGCAGACTGGCCCAGAGCGGAATCGACAGCAGACACAACGAACCCATGGCGAACGCCTGGGCCAACAGATACGCCGCCAGCAACTGCCGCGAGGCATGCCAGCGGCATTCGAACGTATTACTTGGGCTGGACACGATCCAGAATCATCCGGACCATGCGTTGCAGCTCCGGATCTTCCGACTCGCTGCGCTCCATGAACCAGCCGAACATGTCCTGATCCTCACAGGTCAGCAAACGCACGTACAGATCACGATCCACTTGATTGAGGTGCGGATAGACCTCCTGCACGAACGGCACCAGCAGCACGTCAAGCTCAAGCATGCCGCGACGGCTGTGCCAAAAGAGGCGATTCAGTTCAACTTGTTCGACCATGGAGCCCTCCTCGAATTTGCCGGGCAGTATACAGCCCCGGCGCGGGCCGCACAGTCGGCTTTGGTCGGGCACCCGTGATCCTTTATCAACTACCCATTTCAACCCTGCCCCCTTATGATGTGCCCCAGTCTATTTACCCTGCGATGACCCATGGCCGATTCTGCTTTTTTCTGCACCCTGTCTCATGAAGGCGTACTCGCGGTTCGCGGTGCGGACGCCGGAAAATTCCTGCAAGGCCAGTTGACCTGCAATATCAATTACCTGAGCGACACCCGCGCCAGCCTCGGCGCCCGCTGCACGCAGAAAGGCCGGATGCAGTCGAGCTTCCGCATCCTGCTTGAGGGCGACGGCGTGGTGATGGCGATGGCCAGCGAGCTGCTCGAGCCGCAACTGGCCGACCTGAAAAAGTACGCAGTGTTCTCCAAATCGAAACTGACCGATGAAAGCGCCGCCTGGGTGCGCTTCGGTCTGGCACATGGCGATGCAGCCCTGACCAGCCTCGGTCTGGCACTGCCGGCCGAAACCGACAGCGTTGTACGCAATGAAGGCCTGATCGCAATTCGCGTTTCGCCCGAGCGCGCCGAACTCTGGGTGCCTGCCGCTCAGGCGCCAAACATTCAAAGCCAACTGTCCGCCACGCTGGCTGAGGGCGAACTGAATCAATGGCTGCTGGGCCAGATCCGCGCCGGTATCGGTCAGGTCATGCCTTCCACTCGCGAACTGTTCATCCCGCAGATGCTCAATCTGCAGGCGGTCGGCGGGGTGAGCTTCAAGAAAGGTTGCTACACCGGCCAGGAAATCGTTGCGCGCATGCAGTACCTGGGCAAGCTCAAGCGGCGCCTGTACCGCCTGCACCTCGACGCAGCCGAGTTGCCGGAGCCCGGCACTCAACTGTTTGCCCCCAGCCACAACAGCTCGATCGGCGAAGTGGTGCTGGCGGCCAATGCCGAGGGAAACATTGAACTCCTGGCCGTGTTGCAGGCCGAAGCTGCCGAAGCCGGTGATTTGCGTCTGGGCGCCCTCGAAGGCCCCGCGTTGCACGTGCTCGACCTGCCTTACGAACTGGATCGCGACCGCGAAATCCAGCGTTGATCGCAGCATTGTTGCAACACCCTAGAGAGTCCAAATGAGCGAACTGGCGGAAAAGGTCCAACAGGATTTGGTTGCGGCCATCGATAACGATGACCTGGTTCTGCCAACGTTGCCGGAAGTGGCCCTGCAAATTCGCAAGGCCGCCGAGGATCCGGAAATCAGCGTCAGCGATCTGAGCAAAGTCATCGGCCGCGACACCGCGCTGTCGGCGCGCCTGATCAAAGTGGTCAATAGTCCGCTGCTGCGCGCGGCGCAGGAAGTCACCGACCTGCACACCGCCATCACCCGTTTGGGCATCAACTACAGCAGCAACCTGGCGATCGGTCTGGTGATGGAGCAGATCTTCAATGCCCGCTCCGAGGTGGTCGAACAGAAGATGCGCGAAGTCTGGCGCAGCAGTCTGGAAATCGCTGGCGTCAGCTATGCGCTGTGTCGTCGTCACACTCAGCTCAAACCCGATCAGGCGGCACTCGGCGGGCTGGTGCATCAGATTGGTGTGTTGCCGATCCTGACTTACGCCGAAGACCACAATGAACTGCTCTCGGATGCGGTCAGCCTGACCCATGTGATCGAGCAGATTCACCCATTGCTCGGCGAGAAATTGCTGCGGGTGTGGGAGTTTCCCGAGCGCCTGGTGCATTTGCCGTTGCTGTATCAAGACTTCAGCCGCGACTCGACGCGCATCGATTACGTCGATGTCGTGCAGGTGGCCAATCTGTATTGCCGCAAGGACACCGACCATCCGTTTGCGCGGATTGACCCGTTTAGCGTGCCGGCGTTCAGAAAGCTCGGGATTGATCCGGAGAACAAGCAGTTTTGCGCGGATCTGGAAGAATCGCGGTCGATGTTCTACTGACCTGTGGTGAGGGGATTTATCCCCGTTGGGTTGCGAAGCGACCCTAGACTCTGCGATCCGAACCGCGACTGCTGCGCAGCCGAGCGGGGATAAATCCCCTCGCCACAAAAAACCCTTGCCACAAAGGTATTACCCGGCAATAAAACTGACCCGCACCTTCAACCCCGCCTGCTCGCCATCATGCAAGGTGATCTGCGCCAGATGAGCGCGACAGATCTCGCCGACAATCGCCAAGCCCAGACCTGAACCGGCAACCTGCTGATTGCGCCGATAAAACCGTTCGAACACTCGATCACGCTCGTGCAGCGGGATGCCCGGCCCGTCATCCTCAACCTCAAGCACCGCCGGCGCCGTGACCCGCAGAATGACATTGCCGCCCGATGGCGTATGCGCCAGCGCGTTGTCGACCAGATTGCTCAGCAGCTCATTGAGCAGCGTCGGCTCACCGCGCAGCCACACCGGTTCATCCGCTTCAAGCGCCAGCGCCACGCCGCGCTTGTGCGCCAACGGCGCCATGGCCATGCCCAGCTCTCGGGCCAATTGACTCAGATCGAGCAACTGCGCGCCGCCCTCGGCAATCGCCCGCGCGCCGTTTTCGACCCGGGCCAGCGATAGCAGCTGATTGGCCAGATGGGTCAGGCGATCGGTGCTTTGCGCGGACGATTCAAGGGTGGTGCGCCAGGTCTCCGGCTCGTTCGAGCGCAGGCCCAGTTCCAGGCGTGCCTTGAGTGCGGCCAGCGGCGTACGCAACTCGTGAGCGGCATCGGCGATGAACTGCGCCTGCCGCTCGAACTGGCCGCGCAGACGCTCGGTGAAATGATTGAGCGCGCGGACCAAGGGTCCCAATTCATGCTGCACTTCCACCAGCGGCAGCGGCCGCAAGTCGTCGGGCTGGCGTTCCTCAACAGCGGTTCTTAACCGCTCCAGCGGGCGCAACGCCGCACTCACCGCGAACCACACCAGCAGCAATGCACCCACGGCCAGCATGCCCAGGCGCAACAGGGTGTCAGCCGCCAGACTGCGCGCCATGCTGACCCGCGCTTCGTCGGTTTCAGCCACGCGGATTTCCGCCATGCCGTTCATGTTCGGCTCGCTTACTGCCTTGAGCAGACTGACCACACGCACGTTCTGGCCGTTGTACTTCGCGTTGTAAAAGCGCGCG
Source organism: Pseudomonas iranensis (assembly GCF_014268585.2). Taxonomy (NCBI): domain Bacteria; kingdom Pseudomonadati; phylum Pseudomonadota; class Gammaproteobacteria; order Pseudomonadales; family Pseudomonadaceae; genus Pseudomonas; species Pseudomonas iranensis. Next base: position 1,700,911 of record NZ_CP077092.1, on the reverse strand, counting down.
AGCGCCGGATAGCTGTCGGTGCGCGGCGTGCCGGGCGGTGGCCCGGGGAGATTTTCGTAGCCGGAAATCAGCTTCTGGTGAATGTCGTTGACCTGGTAGTAAATGCGCCCGGCGCTGTCGTAGGCGAAGGTATCCAGCGCCACGTAAGGCACGTCGGCGCTGAGGCTGCCATCGCGCTGCGACAACCCGGCAGCGATGGTGCGTGCCGAGGCCAGCAGCGTGCGGTCATACGCGGTGTCGGCGGCTTCGCGACCGTTCCAGTAAGCGCTCAAACCACTGGCGAGCATCAGCACCACCAGCAACCATCCAAGGTTCCACAGCAACCGCCAGCGCAGGCTGCTGGGCTTATGCATCGCGGCTTTCCAGCAGATAGCCGAGGCCACGGAAGGTGACGATGGCCACGGGCTGGCCATCGAGCTTCTTGCGCAAGCGGTGCACGTAGATTTCGATGGCGTCGGGGCTGGCTTCTTCGTCGAGGCCGAACACCTGCGCGGCCAGTTGCTCTTTGCTCATTACTCGCCCCGGCCGCGCGATCAACGCTTCCAGGACAGCTTGCTCGCGGGAGGTGAGGGTCAGCAGTTCGTCGCCGAGGGTGAAGCGCCTTGTGTCGAGGTCGTAAGCCAGCACACCACAGCGCTGCTGACGCTCGCCGCCCAGCACACTGCGGCGCAGCAAGGCTTTGACCCGCGCTTCCAGTTCCGTCAGCTCAAACGGCTTGGCCAGGTAGTCGTCAGCACCGAGATTGAGGCCATGCACGCGATCCTTGACGTCACTGCGCGCGGTCAGCATTAACACCGGCAGGTTCTTGCCCCGCGCACGCAGCCGCGCCAGCACCTCGAAACCGTCCATGCGCGGCAGGCCGACATCGAGGATCGCCACGGCATATTCCTCACTGCCCAGCGCCAAGTCGGCGGCCACGCCATCGTGCAACACATCCACCGTCAGACCGGTGCTCTTGAGCGCCTGAGCCACGCTTTCGGCCAGTTGCAGATGGTCTTCGACGAGCAGGACACGCATGGATTTTTACCTCGTTCAGGGTTGGCCGACGCCACGCTTTGTCGCGGAGTTTACAGCCGCAACCGCCGCTGTGAAGCCCGAAAACCGTGAAAGACAATTGAAAGGTTGTTGAAAGGTTAGCCGGTTAGAGTCGGCCCACGGACAGTTTCGACTGTCGCCGCTGCCGCCACACAGCGCAACGAAAAACGCCATGAAGCGTTTTCGACTCATAAGAACAATAACGGAGTACCCCAGCATGCCCTCCATGCGCACCAAGGCTGTAATGCCTGCTCGCCTTGCTCGATTCCACCGTTGCACTGTCGGTTTTTCGCCGCAGTCCTGTTTCCCCTCCGTTGTTTCAGTCGTTGCGCTCGCGCCGCGAGAGAACTGCGCCTGCCGCTAGGTTTTCGCGTTGCCCTTTGGTCATTCGGTCCACCCATAACAACAACTCCTCTGGAGACTCAAATGAACGTATCACTGCGTAAAGTTGCTCTCGCCGCTGGCGCGATGCTGTTTGCCGGCCAACTCATGGCCGAGCCGAAACGTCCCGAATGCATCGCCCCCGCCTCCCCCGGCGGTGGTTTCGACCTGACCTGCAAACTGGTGCAGAGCGCACTGGTCAACCAGAAGCTGTTGAGCAAACCGATGCGCGTGACCTACATGCCCGGCGGTGTCGGCGCGGTGGCATACAACGCAGTAGTGGCGCAACGTCCGGCGGATGCCGGAACGCTGGTGGCGTGGTCGAGCGGTTCGCTGTTGAACCTGGCCCAGGGCAAGTTCGGCCGCTTCGATGAAACCAACGTGCGCTGGCTCGCGGCCGTCGGCACCAGCTACGGCGCCATCGCAGTGAAAAGCGATTCGCCCTACAAGACCCTCGACGATCTCGTTCAGGCGTTGAAGAAAGATCCAGGCTCGGTGGTTATCGGCTCCGGCGGCACCGTCGGCAGCCAGGACTGGATGCAGACCGCACTGATCGCCAAGGCTGCCGGGATCAACCCGCGCGAACTGCGTTACGTGGCACTCGAAGGCGGTGGTGAAATCGCCACGGCCCTGCTCGGCGGCCACATCCAGGTCGGCAGTACCGACATCTCCGACTCCATGCCGCACATCCAGAGTGGTGACATGCGTCTGCTCGCGGTGTTCTCGGACAAGCGTCTCGACGAACCGGAAATGAAGGACATCCCGACCGCTCGTGAGCAAGGCTACGACATCGTCTGGCCAGTGGTGCGCGGCTTCTACCTCGGGCCAAAAGTCAGCGACGAAGACTACGCCTGGTGGAAAGATTCGTTCGACAAACTGCTGGCGTCCGACGAGTTCGCCAAGCTGCGCGATCAGCGTGAGCTGTTCCCGTTCGCCATGACTGGCCCGGAGCTGGACACCTACGTGAAGAAGCAGGTCGCCGACTACAAAGTGCTGGCCAAAGAGTTCGGCCTGATCCAGTGATCGTCTCTGTCTAGTGGCTGCGTCTCCTACGCGGGGACGCAGCACAGGAGCTCCCATGCTTATTCAACGCATTTTCGCCTCGGTGTTACTGCTGGTGTGTGCCGGCCTGGCACTGATGGCGTGGCCGTACCAAGCGGCTTTTTCCTATGAACCGGTCGGCCCGCGCGCCTTTCCGCTGCTGATGCTCGGCCTGATGGGGCTGGCGCTGCTGTACATGGTGTTTCGCCCGGCGCCGATCAAACACAACCCGGATGAGCCGCCGCTGGATCGCGAAACCCTGACCAAGATCGGTCTGTGCGTGGTGTTGCTGCTGGTGTTCGCCGGCACCTTCGAACCCCTTGGCTTCATCGTGGCCAGCATCATTACCGGCGTACCGATGGCCCGTCTCTATGGCGGCCGCTGGCTGCCGAGCGTGGTGATCATCAGCCTGATGGCGGTTGGTCTCTATCTGCTGTTCGATCGCTTGATGGATGTTCCGCTGCCCCTCGGCCTGCTCAGCGTCCTGGAGAACTGATATGGATACCCTTGGCTATTTGGGTCAGGGCTTCGGCGTCGCGCTGAGCCCGTACAACCTGGTGACCGCACTGTGCGGCACCCTGATCGGCACCGTCGTCGGCCTGTTGCCGGGCCTTGGTCCGATCAACGGCGTGGCGTTGCTGATTCCGATCGCGTTCGCGCTCGGCCTGCCGCCGGAGTCGGCGCTGATCCTGCTCGCGGCGGTGTATCTGGGCTGCGAATACGGCGGCCGGATCAGCTCGATCCTGCTGAACATTCCGGGTGAAGCTTCCACCGTCATGACCACCCTCGACGGCTACCCGATGGCCCGCAAAGGTATGGCCGGTGTCGCGCTGTCACTGTCGGCGTGGAGTTCGTTCATCGGCGCGTTCATCGCCACCTGCGGCATGGTCCTGTTTGCGCCGCTGCTGGCGAAATGGGCGATTGCCTTCGGACCGGCGGAATACTTCGTGCTGATGGTGTTCGCGATTGTCTGTCTCGGCGGCATGGCCGGTGATCGACCGTTGAAGACCTTTATTGCGGCGCTGATCGGTCTGTTCCTTTCCACCGTCGGCATCGACGCCAACAGTGGCGTGTACCGTTTCACCGGCGACAACATTCACCTGACCGACGGCATTCAGTTCGTTGTGCTGGTGCTGGGTCTGTTCTCGATCAGCGAAATCCTTCTGCTGCTGGAAAAAACCCACCACGGCCAGGAAGCGGTGAAAGCCACCGGCCGGATGATGTTCAACTTCAAGGAAGCGGCGTCGGTTTTCGTCGTCAACGTGCGCTGCGGCGTGCTCGGTTTCATCATGGGCGTGCTGCCCGGTGCCGGCGCAACGCTCGCCAGTGCCGTGGCCTACATGACCGAGAAACGCATCGCTGGCTCCAGCGGCAAATTCGGTGAAGGCGACCCCCGTGGTCTGGCCGCGCCGGAAACCGCTATCGGCGGCGCGGCGTGCGGCGCTCTCGTTCCGATGCTGACCCTCGGCGTTCCGGGTTCGGGTACCACCGCAGTGATGATCGGCGCGCTGTCGCTGTACAACATCACCCCGGGTCCACTGCTGTTCCAACAGCAACCGGACATCGTCTGGGGCCTGATCGCGTCGTTGTTCATCGCCAACGTGATGCTGGTGATCCTCAACATCCCAATGATCCGCGTATTCACCCGCATCCTCGCCGTGCCGAACTGGGCGCTGGTGCCGATCATCGCGATCATCACCGGGATCGGCGTTTACGCGGTGCACGCGACCACCTTCGATCTGTTCCTGATGATCGGTATCGGCATCTTCGGTTACATCCTGCGCAAGCTGGATTTCCCGCTGTCGCCGCTGCTGCTGGGCTTCATCCTCGGTGGCCTGATGGAGCAGAACCTGCGTCGCGCCCTGTCGATCTCCAATGGCGCGCTGGAGATTCTCTGGTCGAGTCCGATCACCTTCGGTTGCTGGATCCTCACCGCGATCATGCTGCTGATGCCGCTGATCCGCATCTGGCGCAAGCGTTCGGCGGCACGGCGCGTCATTGCCGATGTTTGATCGCTTGTCCCTGAAAGCCTGGTGGGGCACCCCGCTGGTCGGTCTGCTTGGTGGTTTCATCGCCAGCCAGATCGGCTGGCCGCTACCGTGGATGGTCGGCTCGTTGCTGGCGATCATCCTGGTGCGCTGCCTGACGCCGTGGCAACTGGCGGAAATCCCCGGCGGGCGCAAGTGCGGCCAGTGGATCGTCGGCATCGGTATCGGCCTGCACTTCACCCCGCTGGTGATGGAACAGGTGCTCAGTCATTTCGGTTTGATCTTCTTCGGTGCATTGGTCACCAGCCTTTCGGCGGTGGTCGGCGTGTGGCTGATGCGCCGCACCGGCGAGGATCGCGCCACGGCTTTTTTCTCAAGCATGCCCGGTGGTTCCGGGGAGATGGTCAACCTCGGCGCGCGCAACGGTGCTCTGCTCAGCCATGTCGCGGCCGGGCAGAGTCTGCGGGTGTTGGTGGTGGTGTTGTGCGTGCCGGCGGCGTTCAAGTATCTGCTCGGTGACGGCACGCCGATTTCTCACGCCGGCAGTGTCGATTGGCGCTGGCTGGCGATTCTGTTTCCGGCGGGCGCCCTGCTCGCCTGGCTCTGGCAGCGTCTGCGCCAACCCAATCCATGGCTGTTCGGGCCGTTGCTGGTCAGTGCGGCGGTGAGCATTACGTGGGATCTGCACATCGGTTTGCCCAATGGCGGCAGTCAGATCGGTCAATGGCTGATCGGCAGCGGTCTGGGCTGTCACTTCAATCGGCAGTTCTTCCGCCGCGCGCCGTCGTTCATGGGCCGGACGTTGATCGGCACCGCGCTGACCATGTTGATCGCGTCGCTGGCGGCGCTGGGCTTGAGTGCATTGACCCATCTGGATCTGCGTTCACTGACTCTGGGCATGATGCCGGGCGGGATTGCCGAAATGAGTCTGACGGCGGAGACCCTGCAACTGTCGGTGCCGCTGGTGACGGCGATGCAGGTGATGCGGCTGTTGTTTGTGCTGTTTCTGGCGGAGCCGTTGTTCAGGTATTGGAATCGTCATCCCGCCTAAGTCTGCGAGATCGAGTTGCTCTTTTCGCGAGCAGGCTCGCTCCCACAGGGGGTTTGTGGCTTGCACACAATTCCTGTGGGAGCGAGCCTGCTCGCGAAGGGGCCAACCCGGTCGACACATCAAATCGGTGGCAAGCGCCAGTCGATCGGCGTTTCGCCATTCTGTTCGAGAAACTTGTTGGTCCGGCTGAAATGCCCACAGCCCAAAAACCCGCGATAGGCCGACAACGGCGACGGATGCACCGAGGTCAGCACCAGGTGCTTGGTCGCGTCGATCAGCTTCTGCTTGCTCTGCGCATGGGCACCCCAGAGCATGAACACCAGATGCGGCTGCCGCTCGCTGACCACCTCAATGATGCGGTCGGTGAAGTGTTGCCAGCCCTTGTCCTTGTGCGCGTTGGCGTTGGCGCGCTCAACCGTCATGGTGGTGTTGAGCAGCAGCACGCCCTGTTCGGCCCAGCTCTGCAGGTAGCCGTGGTTGGGAATGTCGATGTTGAGGTCGCGTTTCAGCTCTTTATAGATGTTGACCAGCGACGGCGGCGCCGGCACGCCCGGTTGCACCGAGAAGCACAGACCGTGGGCCTGGCCCGGGCCGTGGTAAGGGTCCTGGCCGAGAATCACCACTTTCACCTTGTCCAGCGGCGTTGAGTTCAGGGCATTGAAAATCATCGGTCCCGGCGGATAGATCTCCTTGCCGGATGCCCGCTCCTGCTGCAGAAAGCTGCGCAACTCTGCCATGTAAGGCTGGTCGAACTCAGCACGCAGTGCCTCCTTCCAGCTCGGTTCGAGTTTGATACGGTCGTCAGCAGTCATGGTCATTTCCGGCAAAAACAATGGGGCGAACCCTAGGAAAGCCGACCACGCTTGTCAATTAATCTGACGCAGATCCGGCACTTTCCCCCATAGCGATCATACTGATCGCTCAAATTCCCGATCGAGGTCACGATGAATCTGCACTTCGAAGAACTAACCGGCACCGACGGCGCCCGCATCGGCATCGCCAGCCTGGATGCCGAGAAATCGTTGAACGCGCTGTCCCTGCCGATGATCAATGCGCTCAGCGACAAATTGAACGCCTGGGCCAATGACCCGCAAATCGTCTGCGTACTGCTGCGCGGTAACGGCGCCAAAGCCTTCTGCGCCGGTGGCGAAGTGCGCAGCCTGGTCGAAGCCTGCCGCGCTCACCCCGGCGAAGTGCCGCCGCTGGCCGCGCAGTTTTTCAGCGCGGAATATCGCCTCGATTACAGCCTGCATACCTATCCGAAGCCGCTGATCTGCTGGGGTCACGGTTACGTGCTCGGCGGCGGCATGGGCCTGTTGCAGGGCGCCAGCACGCGGATCGTCACGCCGAGCAGCCGTCTGGCGATGCCGGAAATCACCATTGGTCTGTATCCGGACGTTGGCGCCAGTTGGTTTCTTGCCCGGTTGCCGGGCAAGCTCGGCTTGTTTCTCGGTCTGACCGGCGCGCACATCAACGGCCGTGATGCGCTGGATCTGGATCTGGCCGACCGCTTCCTGCTCGACGAACAGCAACCGCAATTGATCGAAGGCTTGCTGCAATTGAACTGGCAGGAACAGACCGCCATGCAGCTCAACAGCCTGCTCAAGGCTTTGCAGCAGGAAGCACTCGAACAAATGCCCGAAGCGCAGTGGCTGCCGCGTCGTCAGCAGATCGACGAACTGCTCGATGTCAGCGACGTTGCCTGTGCGTGGAAAGCCATCAGCCTGCACCGCGACAGCAGCGATCCGTTGATTGCCCGCGCGGCGAAAACCATGACCGAGGGTTCACCGCTGACCGCGCATCTGGTCTGGGAACAGATCAGCCGCGCGCGGCACATGTCGCTGGCCGAAGTATTCCAGATGGAATACACCCTGAGCCTCAATTGCTGCCGCCATCCGGAATTCAGCGAAGGCGTGCGCGCGCGTTTGATCGACAAGGATCAGAAGCCGCACTGGCACTGGCCGGACATCAATAACGTGCCGGATGCGGTGGTCGAGGCGCACTTTCATAAAGTCTGGGAGGGGCGGCATCCGTTGGCCGATCTGACCCAGTATTGAGGTGACGCGTGGCCCGCGATGGCGACTGGATTTCCATCACGGGCCGGCTCAATCGGTCATCCTGTCAGACATTCAGTTCGTAGAACTCAATGATTTCCTTGATGGCCCGCTGCGCTGCATCGTCGCCCTTTATCAAAATATCCTCGACATCCCTCAGTGGCGGAAGCGGGTGCAGACGCTCGGCAATCTGCGTCGCGCTGTAGTCTTGAATCGCTGTTCCTTCGCTGACTCTTATGAAGCCAATAGCGCTTTCACCAGCAGCAAAATGACTGGAAACCCGGATTTTCGGCGCCATGCCGTAATCCACCACGATCACCAGATCATCGCGCTCACGATGAAACTTGAGGTTGTCGATCGTCAGCCTGCGCTCGGAAAAATCGATTCCGTCCAGGCCGCCTCCGTTGTTGATGATCACGTCTCTGCCGAGGCCATCGTATCGGTAGATATCATTTCCAGCACCGCCGGTCAGCGTGTCATTGCCCGGCCCACCCAACAGCAGATCATCACCGAGGCCGCCGGTGAGCACGTCATCCCCGTGCATGCCTCGGATCTCCCCCGCGCCGCTTATCGTGTCGTTGCCGCGACCGCCCACGAGTGGCAGCGCTCGTCCGTCTCGCAAGGAAGTTGAAAGGGTGGGATGGTTGACGATGACACCCGTACGAAAAGTCTCGGGCGCAGGGCCGAGCTGACTTGATTCCAGGAGCTGCCTCAAACTTGCGACCGCCCCATCGGCGAACTTGACGAGCTCAATACCGGCGCCCTCAAGTTCACCGCTGTGGGGCAAGACGATGCGGACTTTTTGCGTCCCACCCCATTGGATATCGAGCGTCGGATGAAGCATTTTCGCTCTCGGCGGGTTGCGGTAAGCCGCGCGATCCGGGTTGGGCTCAAGCTCGACATGGGTGGTCTCTATCAGCGCAGCACCCCAGCTCAATTGCAGTGCATCGCGCTGCGCGCCTGCGGGAAGAACGACCGTGTCCTGATCGATCAATCCGTACTCGTCTTTCCACCCCGCTACGCCAACTTCTGCTCGGTGGAAAACAGGGTTGAGCACGTCCGCAATCGTGGTTGTCGCCCCGGCATGCGCTTGCACGATGTAGGTGTCGGCGCCGTCTTCGCCGTAGAGCCAGTCATCACCCGATCCGCTGAGCAGATAGTCGGCGCCCTCGGAGCCGAGCAAGGTATCGTCACCTGCACCTGCGGATAAAAACGCGCCCGGTGTTCTGTCGCCGACAGTGCCATAGTCAAGTGGGGAGCCTGCATAAGCGACGATCAGATCATCACCCGCGCCGCCGTGGAAAACGTTTTCCACTTCAACGTTGACCCGCCCGCCGGCATCGTTGCCATGGACGATTTTGCGTTTGATCGTTTCAGTTGTGACATCCCAGCGAAACGCCTTGGGCACTGTTGCGCCCGAACTGAAGCTTGCCGCCGGATAGACGTACCAGCCTTCAAGCGCGCCGGATTGCTTTCGGTCCTCAACCAATACGTCGCCCGTATTGAAGGAAAACCCGTTGGCCGAGCCGGATCGATAATAGCGAGGCGCCTGACTTGAGGAGGCGATTGCTCCCTCGGCTTTCACCGGTTTATGTTCGACACGGGTTGTGGTTGTCGACTGCCTTTCACTGACTACGGCTTGCCCTGCATCCGCCTTCATCCATGGCGGCGTATCAGACAGTGTCCCCGCTTCGACGCTGCCATCGATCAGCTCGCTGTGAGTGGTGTAACCGGTGTCGCTGGTGGTGACATGACTGCGCACCCAAACGCCTTGCTCATTCAAGGTAAAACCTGTGGCGTGTTTGCGGGCGGAGCGTTTTGATTTGGTTTGCGCGAGGAACTCATCGGTCCAGTTGACCGTTTGAACAGACGCCACCGGGCCTTGCGCCGCAGCGGTGACATCGTCTGGCTGAACCGGATCCTCAACTTTGCTTTCCGGGGTTGCCGAGGCGGTGACAGGTTCCGGTACGGGTGGCTCGGCCGTCTCTATCGGTGGCAATGTTTTGCGCAGGACATCTGCGTAATCCAGTACCCCGCCGTCGCTGAAACTGAATGTGGAATCCTTCCACTTCTCGTGATTCTTGATGAGTATCGCGTCGCCTGTGCCATTGGCCAGTCGCAACACCGTACCGACGGAAACTTCGATAACGTCGGCCTTCAAACTTTGCGCGCAAAACCCTGCACCGAACCTGATGAGGTTGCGGCCGCCGGCATCGGTGACGATATCCAGGCCGTCGCCAGCGCCGAAATAGTAGATGTCGGCGCCATCCATGCCATCCAGCACGTCAGCACCGGGACCGCCATCAAACACGTTGTCACCGGAATCACCGCGAAGGTAGTCCGTCCCTTCCCCGCCCAGCAAGGTGTCGTTGCCACCGCCTCCGAGCAGCGTGTCGTTACCTGAGCCACCGTGCAGATAATCGGCATTCTGCTCGGCCTCAGCGCTGTTTTCGTAATCGCCGGCAAGAATGTCGTCACCCGCGCCGCCGTACAGCGTGTCGGCACCGAAACCACCCTGTAACGTATCGTTTCCTTCGCCGCCCTGAAGCACGTCATTGTTGCTTCCGCCCGGCTGCAGGTCAGACACATCGCCATCGAGAAAATCCGCCCCTGCGCCACCCGCCAGCGTATCCGCGCCGCCCATGCCGCGCAGGGTGTCATCCCCCGCGCCGCCATCGAGAAAGTCGTTGCCGTGATAGCGAACCGGATGCTCAGGGCTATCGCCGATCAGATCGTCATTACCTTCGCCGCCGAAGAGCAAATCATCGCCACCGCCGCCCCAGAGCGTGTCATCGCCGGAGCCACCGTCCAGCAGATCATCGCCAAAAAAATGCGCGGCATCGCCTTCGACGCCGTCCAGTACGCCGTCATCACCCTGCAAAATGTCGTTGCCAGGGCCGCCATACAGCGCGTCGCTGCCACCGTTACCGGCGAGCCGGTCATCACCGCTACCGCCGTCCAGCACATCGTTGCCATGGTGTTTGCTGGGTAGCCCACCGCCCCAATCGAGGTTGTCGCCGAGCATTACGTCGTTGCCGCTGCCACCGGTCAGGGTGTCGTCACCTTGATCGCCTTTGAGAAAATCGTCGTCAGCTCCGCCGTCAAGCAGGTCCTCACCCCAGCCGCCGTTGATAATGTCCTTGCCGCCCTGCCCGTACAGCACGTCGTCACCGCCCTCGGGCGCACTGTTTATCGAGGCCTTTGAATAGACCGCTCGGTGACTGGTTACACCGCGAGCTATGGGGACGTCAGCGCGTTTGACCGCCCAACCTTGTTCCAGTGCACCGGTGGTTTCGTCTCCGGATAACACATCGTCGCCAGCACCGCCGATCAAGGTATCCCGGTCATTACCACCGAGCAGAACATCTCGGGATGCCGTACCGATAAGCAAATCGTCACCTTGCCCGCCGTCGAGCCAGTCTCCGCGACTTGCCTTGCCCTTGGCGTCACCGTCGGCCATAGCTTTTTCGAGCGTCGTCTGCTTGTCGCCGAATAACCGATCGTCTCCAGCCTTGCCGAACAATCGATCAGAACCACCCAGGCCGAGAATGACGTCGTCTGCGGCGGAACCGTAAAGTACGTCGGCCTTGTTGCGCTGTTTGACCTTGGACAGCAGCACCACGTTGCCCAGCTCATCAAAGGAAGGCTGATCGCCAGGGACGGTGGGATCAGCGTCTTTGGCTTTCCAGTCGCCCTGAAGCGTCAAATCCGCAGCAGTGAGCGGCTGCCCCTCGTATTCAGGGAGGCGGATGCCAAGCATCCCGGGCTGGAAGTTCTTGATGACCACCAGATCGCTCTGGCCATGTTTGATGTTGAGGGTGTGTTCAACAAGCGTCAGGGTGATGGACCGATCCTCGGTAGACCAGATATTGCTCAGAGGCGCGCAGCGTTTGAGTTGGGGAATCGGCGCGCCGTTGATCCACAGTTGCCCATCGGCGTTGGCATCAAGAATCTCGTCGATGCCATCGCCGCTGGAAAACTCATAGCGGTCACTGCCCTCGCCTCCGATCAAGGAGTCGTTACCCTTTCCTCCGAGCAGAACATCGTCACCGGCCATTCCGTACAACTCATCATTGCCGTCACCTCCGGTTAGCGAGTCGTTACCGCGACCACCTTCAATGACATCGTGACCGGCCATCCCATGGATCGAGTCATTGCCCACGCCGCCATACAGATGATCGGCATTTGCGCCGCCGGCGAAAGATCGCCCACCGTCATCACCGAACATGGCCAGCGGGTTCAGCACTCCGGTGGTCATCGGCGCCTGTTTGCCTGAGGCGAGATCGGAGTAGGAAAACTGCTGCAGCGAGTGTTCGCCAAACGAGCCTTGGGTTCGGGCAATCAACCGCGCCAGCATTTGCGCTCGATCCGCCAGCCACTGCGCGGTGATAAAGCCTTCGCCAGTGTGCGGATCGTAAAGCTCGAGATTGCGATCGGGATAACCGTCGGCTCGTTCTATGACGACTTCACTGAGTTGCTGCAAAGAGTTGCGCAACGCCACACCGAGCGGCGTCGCCTCGCCTGCCAGTTTCGCCCATGCATTGGCATTGCCGAACTCGCTTATTGTCCGGGTGACGATGCTTTGCGACCGCTCTGGGGAGAATGCCGAGAAGAAGGCGTAAGCGTTGCTGGCGAAGGTGTCGTTGGTGGTGGGTATGGCAGCAGAATCGCCGTCGTAAGTGCGCTTGAACATGTCGAGAAATTCGTTCTGGCCGTAGCGCAAGATCAGCTCGACCACGGCGGCAACAGGCGTACCTTTGACTACATGCTGAATCAGCGGATTCACACTGCCACTCGCCAGCGCGATGTTGATTTGCTCCGGAACCACTGAAAGCAGACTTTGCAGTGGATTGACGCCGAAATTGCTGATCGCCGCTCGCAGGCCGACGCTGTAGGCGTCGATGGCGAAGAGAATGTTTTTATAGTCGTCGAGCCGGTTGGGTTTTGCCTGAGTGGGTGGGCCGTCATCTTCCGCATTCGGGTCGCCAGCAGAAATCTAGTCTCCAGGTTTCATAGGGAGGTTTACCGCCCAGCAGGCTGAATCCGACTGTTCCAGACCAGCCGGCATTGCGTTTCACGGCGGTATCGTCCTCCCCGCAAACCTCCTTGAACAGCGCCTCGCCAATCGCGCTGGCGTCGATTTCAGCGATCTGGCTGATTGACGGAACAGTCCAGGGTGCCAGTTGACCGGCAAGGGATCCGTTGATCAGGGTATTGATGAAGTTGACGGCAACCTGGTTGGATGAAAGCTGCATCAGGTCTTCACTGAAAATTGTATTCAGTCTGAGTTCACCCTGGCGTGAGGTGTAACCACGAATCAGGGCAGAGTAGGCACCGTTTCCACCGTTGGCATCAATGGCCACGGCAAGCCAGAGTCTGGCGCTTTTCAGCACCTCTCCAGCCTCTCTATCGGCAGCTGCAACGTCAGAAACTTTTTCACCAATAATGTCGAATAGCTTCTGGTACAGGGGAGCGCAGCTTGCCCCTGCTAATTCCAATGCAATGTACTCCACACCCTCAGAATTTAATGTCATGCCTTTGCAACTATTTGCCGCATTGAAAATTTCGGATTTTTCCATATCGTTAAAAACATAACTCATTGTTACTTCCTTGTAATAACAGAGCGTGAAAGATAATCACTGAGATACTTGAGCATCTCAGGTGCTTCGCGTAATGACGACAGACCAAGACCTACACTACCGTGCCCTCCAGCGAAGTCGAAGTTATCCAGATTGACCGTGCAGAAGAAATTCAGCTTGCCGAAATCCAGATTCTCCAATTCAGCCCTACCAAAACCTGCCAGCTTTTTGTCAGTCAGTTGCTCTTCGGAAGCCGGGCGAATCAAGCCGTCACACTTGATCAGCCGAGGGGTTCCGTCTCGCCGCGGCCAACCTGCAATGACAAAATTTCGTACGGATGACACATTCTTGAAATGCGGTGGCGGAGCATTCAGCCAAACTTCCAGCCCCGGATAATTCTTTAGTTTCACAATCAACTCATCCGGCCAGTTGACGTGCCGATAACCCCGCTCATGGGGCTCGGTAGTTTCCTTTCTGGTAAAAAGCCCGGCATTCAATTTATAGAGCCGCCAGCTTTCGGGGATCGGTTCCAGGCGCTGATTCTGGTGCCGGCGCAGCCCCGTCCCGGTCCACCAGAAAAGCCCCTTCAGAGCAATCGCCAGACACGCTTTCTTGTTCACCATCTCAGGCATGCCAACGTAAAACTCGGGGACTAGTGTCTTATCTATATAGGCGCCGCCTAATATCGGCACTTGCTTCATGCTCGCCAGCTTGTTCTGGCAAGCTTTCTCGTTTGCTTGGTGAATAGCCGCCGACTCGGCAGATTGTTCTTTGCGAATATAAAATTCCGCTACGCAATAACAGACATAAAAGAACAATCCATACTTCAATAACCTTTTAAACCACTTGATCGTCTGCTTACGCGACTTCCTGGACATTTCAAACCTCCCGCTCAAACTGCGGAACGGTTGGTATGTCGTTATGCCCGGATATCGCGCTTGCAAAAACCTCAAAGTATTGGCTCACGCCCGATTCCACACTGAACCGACCTGCCGTCAACTTTGCGGCGCTGGCAAGTCCATCGTACTCACCTGCCGACTTCAAAACCTTGCTTACACTGCTGGCAATTTCTTGATGGTCGAAGAAATCCACCAACACGCCATTAGCCCCCTCGACAATGACTTCCCTTACCGGAGCCGTATCCGACGCAACAACCACACAACCAGACGCCATCGCCTCCAGTAACGACCAAGACCAGACAAACGGATACGTCAAATAAACATGGACTTTGGAACATGTCAGAACCGCGCGGTAAGTCTGGTGAGGAAGTTTCCCTGTGAAATGCACTCTGGAGTGATCGAAACTGACCTCCGCCTCCATCCTGCTGCGCCAATCCGGGTACCCGACCGGCTTACTGCCATAACTGACACCGTCACCGCCAACCACGATGATCTGCGCATCGGGGCACTCGGCCTGAATAAGCGGGATCGCTCGCATGAAACTGTGAAAGCCGCGATAAGGCTCGAGGTTTCTGGCGACATAGGTAACGATCGGCTGTCCGGCTTTGAGCTCGATTCCATTGGGCAATCTGACTGCCCCGACTTTCGCCAGGTCAGAACGTTGAATCACACCTTCGTGAATGACCCGAATCGCCGACCGGTAAGCGGCCGGAAACAGGCTGCGCTGCCATTGCGTAGGCGCGATTGCGATATCACATTGTTGAAGATTCAACAGATGCAGCGAGTTGAGCACGCGCAGCCGTGACGACTCCCTTGCGGCTCGGCGGAATTCAGGGTCGAACCCGCAGTCGGCGCCCTGCGCTCGATAGTAATACTCGCAATAGTGAATCAGCGGCGTATCGGCATAGACATCCTTGGCAAACAGCGTCTCTCCCCATCCGGGATGAGCAAGAATGACATCTGGCTGATAACCCGAACGTTTCAGCCTGCCCAGGATTTCAAAAACCTTCTGACCGTCGATCACCGCTTGTTCATAGCGGATCAGATAGGGGTGAATATTGCCGGGCGCTCGGCTGGTCGCTCGATATCGATGGATTTGCACACCGGCGACGCCCGGTGCCGTGTCCCGGCCTATCGCCACAACCTCATCACCGCGCTCCAGCGCTGCCAGCACCACATGACGGAACTGACCGGGAAAATTTTGATGAATAACCAGTAGCTTCATAGCGCTGAACGTCCATTTTTCGCCGCTATCGAGCTGAGGATTGCTCGCCTCGTTCGGCATCCACGAACGCTAACAAACACCACGAAATGAAACTGTAGGACGCTTCCGGGATTGCCTTGGGAGATGGCCCACGGAACGCTTTTTCGCCGGGCAAAAAAAAGCGGCGCTTGATGCGCCGCTTGTTCGTTGCGGTGATTTACCAGCGGTTGCCACGGCCATTGTGGTCACGGCGACCGCTGTGACGATCATAGTTGCCGCGACCCCGGTGGTCATTGTCCCAACCGCCGCGACGGTGGCCGTCCCAGCGTCCGCGATCATTGCCGTGCCAACGCCGGCTTTCGTAGTAACGCGGGGCCGGTTGATAGTGCCGCGGCGCCTGGTAATAACGCGGTTGCTGGTAGTACCGCGGCGCTGGTTGGTAGTAGCGCGGCTGAGTGTAATAAGTGCCGCCGCTGCGGTAATAGGAGCCGCCACCGCTGTAATAGGCCGGAGCGGGTGATGTGTAGACCTCTGACCTGTAGTAGCTGTCTCCATAGGAATAAGGAACGCATCCGCCAAGGGAAAAAAGCATCACGGCAAGCAGTACGATTCGGCGATACATGGCGGCCTCCTGGACCGCGGGTTGGCCACACCAGCGACGCTGGCAGGCGACCGTCAGCAATTGCGTGACTGTCGAAGAATCAGACAGCGGTTTCAGAATCTGGTGCGTTCCTGCAACAAGTTGAAACAAGTGATCATGAAATCTTGTTAATCCGCAAATCAACGATCAGTGATGCGTAAACGCGCTGCATGACGGTGCAACCGCGCACCACCACGATGCGCTGTCGCTCGCCCCGCTCCCCCCGGCAATCCAGCAGATCCCCGCCGCAGAGGCCTCGGCGCGACTTGGCACGCCTCTCGCTTTAGCAAACCTGTGCAGGAGTCATCACAGGTTCGCGGCACCACAATTTGCAATGGCTGACTAGGGTTCCGGCTCGCAAGCGCGAGTGGCTGGTCCGAGAGTTGGCGACCTCCAGTTGAGGTTACACGGCGGGACAAAAGCCCGGGAGACAAGCCACCGTTCGCGGTGCCGCGTTGCCTTCCTGTCCGCCCTCGATCAACTGGAGAATCCGCAATGATCCGACTACGTTTCCCCGCCCTGCTCGCCGCCGCTTTCGCCGCGCTCATCAGCACGCAATCTTCCGCCGCCCAGAAAGACCACTTCAGCGTGTGCTGGACGATCTACGCCGGCTGGATGCCATGGGAATACGCCGGCAGCCAGGGCATTGTCGACAAATGGGCGAAGAAATACGGGATCAAGATCGACGTCGTGCAACTCAACGACTACGTCGAATCGATCAACCAGTACACCGCCGGCCAGTTCGACGGCTGCACCATGACCAACATGGATGCGCTGACCATTCCGGCTGCCGGAGGCGTTGACAGCACCGCGTTGATCGTCAGCGATTTCTCCAATGGCAATGACGGCATCGTGCTCAAAGGCGAAGGTAAAAAAGTCGCCGATCTGAAAGGCATGGACGTCAATCTGGTCGAGCTCTCGGTCTCGCATTACCTGCTGGCTCGCGCGCTGGACTCGGTGGACCTGACCGAGAAAGACCTGAAGGTGGTCAACACCTCCGACGCCGACATTGCCGCCGCATTCAACACCGACGACGTCAACGCCGTGACCACCTGGAACCCGATGCTCTCGGATATCAAGGCCAAACCCGGCGTCAGCGAAGTGTTCAATTCCAGCCAGATCCCCGGCGAGATCATGGACATGATGGTGGTCAACAGCGCCACGCTCAAAGACAACCCGGCACTGGGCAAAGCGCTGACTGGCGCGTGGTTCGAAGTGGTCGCTTTGATGAACGCGAAAAATGCCGCGAGCAAAGCCGCACTGGAACACATGGCCAAGGCCTCTGGCACCGATCTCGCCGGCTTCCAGGCGCAACTGGACACCACAAAACTGTTCGCCACGCCAAGCGAAGCGCTGAATTTCGCCACCAGCAAACAACTGCCGGACACCATGCGCAAGGTCGCCGAGTTCTCCTTCGAGCACGGCTTGCTCGGCGAAGGCGCGAAGGACCCGAGCGCGGTGGGCATGTCCTTCGCCAACGGCGTGACCAGCGGCGACACCGCCAACCTCAAGCTGCGTTTCGATCCGACCTACGTGCAGATGGCCGCCGACGCCAAGCTGTAAGCCACGGAGGATTTGGCCATGCGCCTGATCAATCGCCACCCTGATCGCCCGAGTCGCCTGTTGCTGGTGATCCTGCCGTTCGCGCTGGTGCTGTTCGCCTACTTCACAGGCTCGGCCGAGCGCCTGGCGGACAACCCCAACGACAAACTGCTGCCCAGCGCCGTGCAGATGAGCGACGCGGTTAAACGCTTGGCCTTCAACGCCGACAGCCGCACCGGTGAATACCTGTTGTGGCAAGACACTGCGTCGAGTCTGCGGCGTTTGGCCATCGGCCTCGGCATCGCGGCGCTGGCGGGTCTTTGCCTCGGTATCGCGGCGGGCACCCTGCCGCTGTTCGGCGCGCCGTTGTCGCCGTTGCTGACGGTGCTGTCGATGGTGCCGCCGCTGGCGATCCTGCCGATTCTGTTCATCGTCTTCGGCCTGGGCGAGTTGTCGAAAGTCATGCTGATTGTGATTGGCATCACCCCGGCACTGGCCCGGGATCTGGAACAGCGTGCCCGCGACATTCCGGTCGAACTGCTGATCAAGGCGCAGACCCTCGGCGCCTCGACCTGGACGTTGATGCTGCGCGTGGTCTTGCCGCAGCTGTTGCCGCGCTTGCTGATCTCGCTGCGCTTGATGCTCGGTTCGGCGTGGCTGTTCCTGATTGCCGCCGAAGCGATCGCCTCCACCGATGGCCTCGGCTACCGGATCTTTCTGGTGCGGCGCTACCTGGCGATGGATGTGATCCTGCCCTACGTGGTGTGGATCACCCTGCTCGCCTGGCTGATGGACTGGGGCTTGAAACAGCTGACCCAGCGCGCTTTCCCTTGGTATGAGGGAGCGGCGAAATGAGCTTCATCACAGTAAAAAACGTCTGGCAGCAGTACGCCGATCAAGTGGTTCTGGAAGGCTTGAACCTGAGCGTCAACGAAGGCGAGTTCTGCACCTTGGTCGGCGCCTCCGGTTGCGGCAAATCGACCTTCCTGCGCCTGCTGCTCGGCCAGGAAAGCGCCAGTCGCGGGGAGATTCTGCTCGACGGCCAGCCCTTGGCCAGCGAGCCGGATGCCAGCCGTGGCGTGGTCTTCCAACGCTACTCGGTGTTCCCGCACCTGAGCGTGCTCGACAACGTCGCCCTCGGTCTCGAATTGCCGCGCGCGCCCTTGCTCGGCCGGCTGTTCGGCAACGCCAAACGCGAGGCGCGCGAGCAGGCTGCAGCCCTGCTGACAAAAGTCGGCCTCGGCCATGCGCAGGACAAGTACCCGGCACAGCTGTCCGGCGGCATGCAGCAACGCTTGGCCATCGCCCAGGCGCTGATCATGAAGCCGCGCGTGTTGCTGCTCGACGAGCCCTTCGGCGCGCTCGATCCGGGCATTCGCAAAGACATGCACGCGCTGCTGCTGGAGCTGTGGCGCGAGACGCAACTGACGGTGTTCATGGTCACCCACGACCTGTCGGAAGGCTTCAGCCTGGGCACGCGCCTGCTGGTGTTCGACAAGGTGCGCCTCGACCCGCACGCCCCCGGCGCCTATGGCGCCCGCATCACCTACGACATCCCGTTGAACAGCGACCGCCGCGCCCAGCGCGCCGCCGTCGAGGCCCTGCCGCTGCCGCTGGCGGGCACCCTTCGCACTGCTTGAGAGGACTGCTCCAATGACTGATTCAATCCAACTCTTCCCACCCTTCGCTGAAGAACTGCTGCCGGGCGGCGGCCACCGTTCATTCGTGCTCAAGCGCGGCCAATTGCTGCGCCTGACCGACCTGCGCGGCGGCGCCAATGTCAGCCTGACCTTGCTCAATGCCAATGAAAAAACCGAGCGATTGAACCTGCCCGACAGCCTCAAATGCCAACACACCGCCAAGCTCACCGCCGGCCACTGCCTGTACTCGGACATGGGCCGCGTGCTAGCCGCGATCACCACCGACACCTGCGGCTGGAGCGACAGCCTCGGCGGCGTGCTGTGCGCGCAAGAGGTCGCAGAAAAATACGGCCAGGGCCGCTACCAGGAACTGCGCAACGGCTTCTTTCGCAATGGCACCGACAACCTGTTGGTGGAGCTCGGCAAGTGGGGCCTGGGCCTGTCCGACCTGCTGATGACCCTCAATCTGTTCAGCCGTGTGAACGTCGATGAGGCCGGGCGTTTCCACTTCGTCGAAGGCAACTCGAAGGCCGGCGACTACATCGAGCTATACGCGCCGATGGACAGCCTGGTGGTGCTCACCGCCTTGCAACATCCAATGGACCCGTCCCCCGAATACGCCCCGAAACCCTTGAAGCTGAGCTGGATGAACGCCGACGACAGCGTCGCCGAACACTGCCGCACTTCGCGCCCGGAAAACGAGCGCGGCTTCATCAACACCGACCGTTTGTTCGCCTGAGGATCGCAGCCATGTCACTCGCAATCGCCACTTCGCACAAGCAAGCCGACAGCGCGATCTACCGCGCGACCATTCCCGCCGGCGAGCCCTGGCTGATGGAGGTCAAGGCCGGGCAGACCCTGCGCATCCTCGATCTGGAAGGCAATCAGGCCGTCGACACCTTGTTCTACAGCCTCGCCAACCCCAAGGAACGCTACGACGTGCAACGCACCTTGCGCCGGCAGAACAGCGTCTACCTGAGCACCGGCAGCGTGCTGTATTCCAACCTCGGCCAGCCGATGCTGACCATCGTTGCCGACACCTGCGGGCGCCACGACACCCTCGGCGGTGCCTGCGCGCAAGAGAGCAACACCGTGCGCTACGCCCTGGAAAAACGCTACATGCACAGCTGCCGCGACAACTACCTGCGCGCCTGCGCCCACGACGGCCGATTGAGCAAAGGTGACATCGGGCCGAACATCAATTTCTTCATGAACGTGCCGGTAACGGCAGATGGCGGGCTGAGCTTCGAGGACGGGATTTCTGCGCCGGGCAAGTACGTTGATTTGCGCGCGGAGGTGGACGTCATCGTGCTGATTTCCAACTGCCCGCAGCTGAACAATCCATGCAATGCCTACAACCCGACCCCGGCGGAGTTGCTCGTATGGAACTGACCATCAGCCGCTTACGCCGTTGGCTTTTTGCACTGTGCCAGGCGCGTTCCGGGCAGTGCCTGAAATCCACCGGACAACCCTGAACCCTGTGGGTTTGTGGTGGGTTGGAGTGAAGTGTGTGTTTTCCATCCGGGACGGCCCGGATGTCTGTCGAAAAACAGCGGGACGGCCCGCTCCCCCTTCAGGGGTTATGCCATGTTCGAAAAAATCCTCATCGCCAACCGTGGCGCGATTGCCTGTCGCATCCTGCGCACGATCAACGTGCTGAAGGCCCAAGGCGTCGCCGTGTACTCCGAAGCCGATGCTGCCAGCCTGCACATCTCCCAGGCCGCTGAAGCGTACAGCCTCGGCGAAGGCGCGGCGTCCGCGACGTATCTGGCGATAGACAAAATCCTCACGATCGCCAAACAAAGTGGCGCCACGGCGATTCATCCCGGCTACGGATTTCTCTCCGAGAACGCAGCGTTCGCCGAAGCCTGCGAAGCGCAGGGCATCGCCTTCATCGGGCCGACGCCGGAGCAATTGCGGGTGTTCGGCCTCAAGCACACTGCTCGCGCCTTGGCCAAACAGCACGGCGTACCGATGCTCGAAGGCACCGACCTGCTCGACAGCCTCGATTGCGCGCTGAGCGCCGCCGAACAGGTCGGCTACCCGGTGATGCTGAAAAGCACCGCTGGCGGTGGTGGCATCGGCATGCGCGTGTGCCGCAGCGCGAGCGAGTTGAGCGAGTCGTTCGAAGCCGTGAAACGCCTCGGCCAGAATAACTTCAGCGACGCCGGCGTGTTCATCGAGAAGTACATCGAACGCGCGCGGCATCTGGAAGTGCAGGTGTTCGGCGACGGCTGCGGTGAAGTCATCGCTCTCGGCGTGCGCGACTGTTCGGTGCAGCGGCGCAACCAGAAAGTCCTCGAAGAAACCCCGGCGCCGAACCTGCCAGAAGGCATGGCCGATGAGCTGTGCGCAGCGGCGATCAAACTGGCGCAAGCAGTGAATTACCGCAGCGCCGGCACCGTCGAATTCGTCTTCGACAGCGAGGGCCAGCGCTTCTATTTTCTCGAAGTGAACACGCGGTTGCAGGTCGAGCACGGCGTCACCGAACAGGTGTGGGACGTGGATCTGGTGCGCTGGATGATCGAGCTGGCCGCTGGTGATCTGCCGCCGCTGAACGAGTTGTATCAAGGCCTGGAACCGCAGGGCCATGCGATTCAGGCACGTCTGTACGCGGAAGATCCGGGGCGTGATTTCCAGCCGAGCCCGGGCCTGCTGACCGCTGTGCAATTTCCGCCAGCCAACGGCGTTGAGTTGCGCATCGACACCTGGGTCGAGGCCGGTGTAGAAATTCCGCCGTATTTCGATCCGATGATCGCCAAGCTCATCGCGTGGGCGCCGAGTCGCGAACAGGCTCGCGCCGAACTCCATCAGGCATTGGGCGATAGCCTGCTGTACGGCGTGGAAACCAACCGCGATTACCTGCGCCAGATTCTGCTCGATACTCCATTCGCCAGCGGTCAGCCGTGGACCCGTTGTCTGGAAAATCTGCTGTATCACGCCAACACCTTCGAAGTACTCAGCGCCGGTACGCAAACCAGCGTGCAGGACTATCCCGGACGCCTCGGCTACTGGGCCGTCGGCGTGCCACCCTCGGGGCCGATGGACAGCCGAGCGCTGCGCCTGGGCAATCGTCTGCTCGGCAATGAACAAGGCGCCGCCGCACTGGAAATCACCATGAGCGGGCCGATCCTGCGCTTCAATTGTGACGCGGTGGTCGCGGTGACCGGCGCGCCGATTGCCTTGACCCTTGACGCTGAACCGGTACCGATGAACACCGCGCTGCTGATCCCGGCCGGCGCGACGTTGCAGCTGGGCAGCATCAGCGGCGCCGGCGCGCGCAGTTATCTGTGCCTGCGCGGCGGCGTGCAGGTGCCGGATTATCTGGGCAGCAAAAGTACCTTCACCCTCGGCCAGTTTGGCGGGCATGGCGGTCGCGCGTTGAGGGCCGGTGACGTGTTGCATGTGCCGGCATTGGCCGAGCGCAGCGCCGGCCAGCAACTGGCCGAACAGCACATCACGGCGCTGCCGAGCGTGCGCCAGATCCGGGTGATCTACGGCCCGCACGGCGCACCGGAATACTTCAGCGAAAACTACATCGCCACATTCTTCGCGACCCAGTGGGAAGTGCATTTCAACTCCAGCCGCACCGGCGTGCGCCTGATCGGACCGAAGCCTGAGTGGGTGCGTGAGGATGGCGGTGAAGCGGGTCTGCACCCGTCGAACATCCATGACAATCCGTATGCGATTGGTGCGGTGGATTTCACCGGGGACATGCCGGTGATCCTCGGCCCGGATGGCCCGAGCCTGGGTGGGTTTGTCTGCCCGGTGACGGTGATCGAGGCGGATCTGTGGCAGCTGGGGCAGCTCAAGGCGGGCGATAAAATTCAGTTCATCCCCGTCGACCTCTGCACCGCCCGCGATCTCGCCCTGAAATGGGATGCCCCCTGTGGGAGCGAGCCTGCTCGCGAAAGCGTCGCCCCAGACAAATCGATATTGACTGACACGGCCTCTTCGCGAGCAGGCTCGCTCCCACAGGGTTTGATGTCGCCTGTGGTGTTGGCGTTGGGCCAAGGCGATCAGCGACTGGTTGCACGGGTTTCTGGCGACACTCATCTACTGCTGGAAATCGGCGCGCCGGAGCTTGATCTGGTCCTGCGCTTTCGCGCCCACGCACTGATGCAGGCGCTGGAAAGCCAAGCCCTGGATGGGGTGATCGACCTCACCCCGGGCATTCGCTCGCTGCAAGTGCACTACCAGCCGGAGCAACTGCCGCTGGCCGATCTGCTCGGCATCATCGCCGGCGAATGGGACGCGGTGTGCGCCGCAAAAGATCTGCAAGTGCCGTCGCGCATCGTGCACTTGCCGCTGTCGTGGGACGACCCGGCCTGCCAGTTGGCGATCGAGAAATACATGACCACCGTGCGCAAGGACGCGCCGTGGTGCCCGAGCAATCTGGAGTTCATCCGGCGCATCAACGACCTGCCGAACCTCGACGAAGTGCAGCGCACGGTGTTCGATGCGAGCTATCTGGTGATGGGCCTTGGCGACGTTTACCTCGGCGCGCCGGTGGCCACGCCGCTCGATCCGCGCCATCGTCTGGTGACCACCAAGTACAACCCGGCGCGTACCTGGACCGCCGAGAATTCGGTGGGCATCGGCGGCGCCTACATGTGCGTGTACGGCATGGAAGGCCCGGGCGGTTATCAGTTTGTCGGGCGCACCCTGCAGATGTGGAATCGCTATCGCGAAGTCGCCGCGTTCGATGGCAAACCGTGGCTGCTGCGCTTCTTCGATCAGATCCGCTTCTACCCGGTCAGCGCTGAAGAACTGCTGCGCATCCGCCGCGACTTCCCCCTTGGGCGCTTCGATCTGAACATCGAACACAGCCAGCTCAACCTCGCCGACTATCAGGCATTTCTCAGTCAGGAAGCCGAGGGCATCAGCGCTTTCCGTGCGCAGCAACAGGGCGCGTTCAAGGCTGAACGCGAGCGCTGGATCGCCAGCGGCCAGGCGCATTTCGACAGCGAAGAAGCCGTGCCTGACGCCAGCGAAGAAGCACCGCTGCACAGCGGTGAACACAGCGTCGACAGCCACATCGCCGGCAATCTCTGGCAGGTGCAGGTCGAGACCGGCCAGCGCGTCGCGGCGGGCGATGTACTGGTGATTCTCGAGTCGATGAAGATGGAAATCCCTGTCCTCGCGCCGCTGGCCGGCGTGGTGCGCGAGATCCGCGTGCAACCCGGTTCGGCGGTGCGCGCCGGACAACGGGTGGCGGTGCTGGAACTCGACTGAAGCCATTTCTGAAAAGGATCAACTGATGAATCTGCAACTCGATGCACTGCGCCAGGCCTATCGCAATGGCGATACCACACCGCGCCAACTGCTGCTGCAATTGCGCGAAAAAGCCGCTGCGCTGAATCCCGACTATCACCTGTTCATCCACCTGCTCAGCGTCGATGAACTGGAGCCGTATCTGGCCGCCCTCGACGATCGTGACCTCGACAGTCTGCCGCTGTATGGCGTGCCGTTCGCGATCAAGGACAACATCGATCTGGCCGGCATTCCCACCACCGCCGCGTGCCCGGCGTTTGCCTATGTGCCGCAGCAGTCGGCGAGCATCGTCGAGCAGCTGTTGGCGCTGGGGGCGATTCCGCTGGGCAAGACCAATCTCGATCAGTTTGCCACCGGCCTCAATGGCAGCCGCTCGCCTTATGGTGCGTGTCCGAACAGCGTTTTGCCCGAGTATCCGTCCGGCGGCTCCAGCGCCGGCTCGTCACTGGCAGTGGCGCTGGGTGTGGCGAGTTTTGCCTTGGGCACTGACACCGCTGGTTCCGGGCGAGTGCCGGCGGCGCTGAATAATCTGGTGGGATTGAAGGCGAGCAAAGGCCTGATCACCACCGCCGGCGTGCTGCCGGCGTGCCGCACGCTGGACTGCGTAACCACCTTCACCGCGACTGCTCGCGAGGCCAGTCAGTTGCTGGCGCTTACGGCCAAACACGATCCTCGCGATGAATACAGCCGAGGAAATCCGGCATGGAACGACGGCTCGGCATTTGGCGCGCCACGGCCGTTTCGCTTCGGCGTGCCACGGGCGCAGGATCTGGAGTTTTTCGGTTGCAGCGAGGGGCCACAGTTGTTCGCAGCGGCCATCGAACGGCTCAAGGCCTTGGGTGGCGAAGCCGTCGAGCTGGACTTGTCACCGTTTCTGGAAGCGGCGCGGTTGCTTTACGACGGGCCGTGGGTCGCCGAGCGTTACAGCGTCGCCGGTGAGCTGATGGAGCAGAATCCCGAAGCGGTGCTGCCAGTGATCCGTGCGGTGCTGGCCAAGGCTCCGGCAGTGACTGGCGTGCAGACCTTTCGCGCGCAATATCGATTGCAGGCACTGAAGGCCCTCTGCGACGAGGCCCTGGAAAATCTCGACTGCGTACTGACGCCGACCATCGGCCGTCCAGTGACGTTGGCCGAGCTTGAGGCCGAGCCGGTGCTGCGCAATTCCGAACTGGGCTATTACACCAACTTCATGAACCTGCTCGACTACGCCGCCGTGGCCGTGCCGACCGCATTCATGAGCAATGGTCTGCCGTGGGGCGTGACGTTGTTCGGGCGGGTGTTTACCGACCAGTATCTGTTGAGCGTGGCCGATGCCTTGCAGCGCCAGCACGACAGTGCCCTGCCAACTCCGACGAACCCTGCGCGCAATGATCGCGCTCGATTGGTGGTGTGTGGCGCGCACCTGCAAGGGCTGGCGTTGAACTGGCAACTGACCCAGCGTGGCGGGCGCTTGCTGGAAACCACGTTCAGTTCGCCGGACTATCGACTGCACGCCCTCGCCGGCGGCCCGCCATTGCGGCCGGGGATGGTGCGGGTCAAGGATGGCGGCGAGGCGATTGCCGTGGAGGTTTGGGAGTTGCCGAGCAGCGAATTGGGCTCGTTTCTCACCGGGATTCCGGCGCCGCTGGGGCTGGGTAAGGTGCAACTGGCGGATGGGCGCTGGGAGAGCGGGTTTATCTGTGAGCCGTATGGGTTGGAGGGTGCGGTGGATATCAGTCATTTGGGGGGATGGCGGGCATACCTCAAAACCCTGGCCTGAATCTGTCGCCCTGTGGGAGCGAGCCTGCTCGCGAATGCGGTATGTCATTCAACATTGATGTGGCTGACCCACCGCCTTCGCGAGCAGGCTCGCTCCCACGGGTTCTGGCCCCCCCCGAATAAAGGAACGACCATTCACGCCGCACAGGGAGCAGTTATTTGCGCGCAGTGCCACTAGAATGCATCCCATCGGGCCACTGCCAACGGATCTGCCATGCCGCTTCGTTCTCCCTTGTACTCGCAACGTTCACTGGTGCTCACCCTGGTTGCCCTGCTCGGCGCCGGCTTTCTCGCTACGTCACTGTTGAGCTATTTCGCCTCCCGCGAGTCGATCCGCGACAACATCGTCAACACCGAACTGCCGCTGACCTCCGACACGGTCTATTCGGAAATCCAGAAAGATCTGGTCCGGCCGATCCTGATTTCCTCGATGATGTCCCGCGATACGTTCATGCGCGACTGGGTGGTCAATGGCGAGCAGAATCCCGAGCAGATGACCCGCTATCTCGACGAGGTCATGACCCATTACGGCGCCTACACGGCGTTCTTCGTTTCCAATGCCACGCTCACCTACTACCACGCCAAAGGCGTGCTCAAGCAGGTCAAAGTCGATGAACCGCGCGACACCTGGTACTTCCGCGTGCGCGACATGCAGGACCCGTACGAGATCAACGTCGACCCGGATCTGGCCAACAAGGACAACCTGACGTTCTTCATCAATTACAAGGTTTACGACTACCACAACCGCTTCATCGGCGCCGCGGGCGTGGGCCTGACGGTGGACGCGGTGATCAAGCTGATCGACAAGTATCAACAGCGCTATCAACGCAGCGTGTACTTCGTCGATACCTTCGGCCGCCTCGTATTGACCGGTGCCGAGGGTGGCCCGGAAGGCGCGCACATCGGCCAGAGTCTTGGCGAACTGGAGAGCATGAAAAGTCTGGTCAGCCAGTTGCCCAAGCCGCACAGCGGCAGCTACGAATATTCCACTCAGGGCCAAGGGCATTTTCTCAACGTGCGGTTTATCCCCGAGTTGAACTGGTACCTGTTCGTCGATAAACGCGAGGACGGCGCGCTGAGCGAGATCCGCCAGTCGCTGTATCTCAATCTGCTGATCTGCCTGCTGGTGACGTTGATCGTGCTGGCCTTGCTCAATCGAGTGATCAAGCGCTTCCAGGCGAAGATTCAGGCGCACGCCACCCTCGACAGTCTCACCGAACTGCCGAACCGACGCGGTTTCGACATCCTCGCCGCGCAAGCGCTGCACGAGGCCCAACGGGAAACCAAGCCGCTGACCGCGTTGTTGCTCGACCTCGACCACTTCAAAGCGTTGAACGACACCTACGGCCACATGGCCGGCGATCAGGTGTTGATCGGTTTCGCCCGCGACCTGCAAAGTTGCCTGCGTCACGCCGATATCGTCTGCCGCTGGGGCGGTGAGGAGTTCATCGTTCTGTTGAAAGACACCGACGGCGAGACCGGGCAGAAAATTGCCGAGAAGATCCGCCAGCACGTCGAACAACACGAATATGCCTACGATGGCCACAGCCTGCATCTGACCGTGAGCATCGGCGCCACCACCGTGCAACGCGATGACACCTTGCACAGCTTGCTGTCCCGAGCCGATCATGCGATGTACCGCGCCAAGCAAACCGGGCGCAACCGCACCTGCATGGAAATGCCGCACTCGACCTATGCCTGATAACGACGTCAAACCCGACCAATGCCCGGCCTGCGGTGCGCGCAACGATTGCAGCCTCGCCGACCCGCGCACCGCCGACCGCGAATGCTGGTGCTATGGCGTGACCATCGACCCGGCGGTGCTCGAAGCGCTGCCGGCCGAGCTGCGCAATCAAGCCTGCCTGTGCCCGCGCTGCGCACAGGTCGAAGCGCAACTACAAGCAGGCCGGCGGCCGATCCCGTAAGATGCGCGGCCCTTCATCCGTTGAATCCTGACCATGCGCGTCGACCGCTTCCTCAGCAATCTGCCCCGCTACAACCGTCAGCAGGTTCGCCTGTTGCTGGTGGAAAAGCGCGTGCGGATTGACGGAAAAGTCGTCAGCGACCCGCACAGTGAGGTGCTGGAATTCAGTCGGGTCGAAGTCGATGATGAGGTGCTGCAAAGCGGTAAACCGGCGCGCTATTTCATGCTGCACAAACCGCCGGGTTGCGTCAGCGCCACCCGCGATCCGCAGCATGCGACCGTGCTCGACCTGCTCGATGAACCGCACAAGGACGATCTGCACATCGCCGGACGTCTGGATTTCAATACCACCGGGCTGCTGCTGATCACCAATGACGGCGCCTGGTCGCGACGCCTGACGCAGCCGCAAACCAAACTGTCGAAGGTCTATTACGTCGAAACCGAACAGGACATCGACCCGAGCTACGCGCTGAAATTTGCCGCGGGCATTTACTTCGCTTTTGAAGATCTGACCACGCAACCGGCGCAACTGGAGCTGCTCGGCCCACGCTCGGCGCGACTGAGCATCGTTGAAGGCCGCTACCATCAGGTCAAGCGCATGTTTGGGTTTTTCAACAACAAAGTCCTGCGCCTGCACCGCGAATCCATCGGCGAACTGACCCTCGATCACGCGCTAAAACCGGGCGAATACCGCGCTTTGCGCACCGAAGAGATTCATTTGTTCTAAGCCGGCGACCGCTCAGCCGAAGTTGTCGAACAATTCGCCGACGGCACTTGCGTGATCCTGAGTCCCCTGCTTGAATCAGGACGTCGGCCGAAATGTGACCGATGAGTCACTACATACTTCCAAGAAACTTTTTGTCGGTCGTCTGCCCTCAAGGGCTGCGCCTCAGCCGGCAATCTGCCCGCCAATAACAACACCCGTCGACCTGCCGTACCGGATCGACATGGGCCAGCAAATTTCAGGCGTATGCCTACCTGTCACAAAGCTCGTGCAATCTCGATTGCGCGCATACCCGCTTGCTTGCCAGGAGTCTTATGACATGAGGCCAGAAATCGCTGTGCTGGATATACAGGGTCAGTATCGGGTTTACACGGAGTTCTATCGCGCAGACGCCGCAGAAAAGACCATCATTCTGGTCAACGGCTCGATGGCCACGACTGCGTCGTTTGCACAGACCGTGAAAAACCTGCACCCGCAATTCAACGTGGTCTGCTATGACCAGCCCTACGCGGGCCGCTCAAAAGCCCACAACCGGCATGAGAAACATCTGACGAAGGAAGTCGAAGGGCAGATTCTCCTGGAGCTGATCGATCACTTCGCCGCCGAACACGTGCTGTCGTTCTCCTGGGGCGGCGCCGCCACTCTGGTCGCCCTCGCCCAGCAACCGCGGCGCATTGAAAAAGCCGTGATCAGCTCGTTCTCCCCGGTAATCAATGCGCACATGCTCGATTACCTTGAGCGCGGCGTCGATTACCTCGGCAGCCGCGACGGCGACCGGGTCGGTCATCTGGTCAACAACACCATCGGCAAACACCTGCCGTCGCTGTTCAAGCGCTTCAACTATCGCCATGTCAGCAGCCTCGCCGAGCATGAGTACGGGCAGATGCACTTTCACATCAACGACGTGCTGCACAGCGATCGCCAGTGCTATCTGAATGCGGCGAAAAAGATCAGCGTGCCGGTGCTGTTCCTGAATGGCGAATGGGACGAATACACCGCTGCTGAAGACGCACGCCTGTTTGGCAATCACGTAGCGCACAGCAGCTTCACCACCCTGCAAGCCACCGGGCACTTCCTCGACATGGAGCACAAGGCCGCCTGCCGCGACAGCCAGAACGCTCTGCTGGGCTTTCTGAAACCTGCGCCGCAAGCCAGCCGAACGCGCTACTCGTTTGTGCAGGATCACCATGCCCTGGCCATTTGAAACAGCGTCATCGCGGCAAGGCTGCAAGCTTGAAGTGCCTGTTGCACCGGCGCAGCCCTTGCTCGCGATCGACCGATTTCTGCGCGGCAAAGCCCTCGCAGAGAAAAGAAAACTTCAAATCCGTGGCCGAGTCTGGTACAAAGTCAGCCGCTCTGAGCGGGTATAGTTTAGTGGTAGAACGAAAGCTTCCCAAGCTTTAGATGAGGGTTCGATTCCCTCTACCCGCTCCACCGAATATTGATCTCGCGTTGTGTTGTCTGACGGGGGATGCAGGAATAGAAAAAAACGGCCTTGATGGCCGTTTTTTTTGTGTCTGGAGTTGAAGCGTGCTGGCGGTGAAGACTTCCGGAAAATTGCCGAGCCCCTCCTCCCCGGATTACTTCTCGAAATCCTGATGCAGCCTCGCCAGTACATTGAAGATCGGCTCCCCGGCTTTGTGCGGGACATTCAATCGAGTGAATACTTTCCTCCAGTCGGCGAGCGCAGCGAGAGTCTGCTCGATGTATTCCTCGGCCTTGAGGTATTTGTAATCCTTGCAGATCTCCAGGATCCGCTTGCGCGTAGGCTTGCCGGGAGTGCGGCCACCGAAGTCAGTGGTGTGCTCGCCCATGGCGTTTGCGAAGGTCAGGTCGTATGCCGGGGACAGCGTCCAGGTTTCTCTCTCGCCTTTTTTTTCAGGATTGTGGCAGAGAAAGGCAAAGTTCTTCGCATGGTCGTCATGGTTGTGAGACAGCGCATTGAAGATCATTAACCTGGCCATCTTTTCCACTTCGACGGAGCTTCTGGTCAACACCTGAGTGAGCTTGAGCAGGTTCGGGTAGTCGATGGATGACAATGCGCGGTAGTCCGCGTACATGAGCGCCGAGACGGTCATCATGTGAATCTTGCGCTCGCCGTCGCGGTCGAAGCGCTGGGTTGCGAAGAAACGCTCAACCTCGCCGCCAGGCATCTGCACATCCAGAAGATCCGATTCAGCCATGGTCACTCCGGCGGCACGAGCCATCTCGGCATAGGCGAGTTCGATGCCGCCGGTTTCAATCGGTTCGTACAATGCCCTGAACTTCACGATCCAATGTGCATAGCCCTCGAGCAGGGCATCAAAGGCCGAAATTGCGTGTTTTTTGTCGGCAGACAGCGCCACGATTGCCTTCGGTCGTGCGCCCCCCGGTGAGCCACCAGCCAGACGCAATTTGGTAAGCACTGCAGGGGTCTCACCCTCTTGAACTTCGATTGAAGCTTCGTAGAGTTGGCAAATATCCAAAGGGCCTGTGAGCTCTGTTTTTTCCGCCTTCGGCTGATATTCAAACGCACCCATACTGCGCTCGCCCATATAAGCAAGGCGATTAAGCGCTGTGAGGGTTAGGTGGGTGCCGTCACCGAAGGTGCTGTCGAAATATCGATCCATCAGCAGCATGCCCCAGCCGTCAGGCAGTGAATCGGCGAACGGTCCGTGTAGCCCTTCGAAGAGGCTGGTGTTCCTGGCCAACTGGGGCTTTTCGTCCCAAGCCATTGTCAGCGGCGAAAGATTGTAGCCAGTGGCAAGCCAACCCGGATCGTAAGCGAAGTAAATCCCCCGGCCCGCGACTCTGACCAGCTCGCCAACCTTGGCGCCCTCTTTCAAAACATTCAGCGCTTCTGTGTGTTTGAAAGGCTTGATCATCAGCGCATCCCTCTCTTGCGCCTGGCATTCTTCAGCTCATCCAGCGAGCTCGGTTGCTCTGGTTTGAACAGCTTGGTCACAGCGTTGAGTTCATCAAGCGCAGTGGCTATCAGGATCAAAGCCTCCAACGTCACGAGCCCGGTCGCTTCGAATCGCTTGATGGTGGATTCGGAAACCCCCGCCTTTTCTGCGAGCGTCTTGCGGGAAAGGTTTTTGGAGAGCCGCAGGATTTTGGCGTTTTCTCCGACATTTCTAGCGATCTCAGCCGGCGAGTGAAGCAAATGCATGAATGACATGGCAAACCCTTCCAATTCTTAAGGATCTTAATTGAGCCATTGTAGCTATCTAATCTTCCTTAAGGATCAGATATGACCATTTTTAAGTAATTTTCACTAATTCCGTGGAGCATTAGAGATCTTCTGATTGCTACACCGCTGACACTGAGGATTACGCGCGTGGCCGCTTTTGTCACCGCGAATCTGACTCTCCGCAATGCAGTCATATTTGGCAACGTAATGATGAACACAGCGTTTGTCGTGCCGTTCAGATCGCCGCTCATGTGGTTACCAAAGCGGACATCATTTATGGACATCAAACCCATTCGGAGCACTGAAGACTTGTCCGCAGCATTGCTGCGTATCGAGCAGATCTGGGGCGCTGAGATGAACTCGCCGGAAGGCGATGAATTGGAAATTCTCGCTCGGCGGGTGGGGGAGTATGAGGAGCAGCAATTCCCGATTCCCCCTTCCGAGCCCTTTCAAGAGGACAAACCTGGTATTGATCAGCGGTTTTGACGCTGCACTAGCCGAAAAACCGGTCGCAACGACCGGTTTTTTTTGCCCGGAAATCAGCGCCGGCTAACCGACCGGCACCACATTATCCAGCGCCCGATTCACCGCCAGCTCGCCCAGCATGACGACCTGGGCGATGCCGAGCAGGGTTTTGCGCTGGCTGCCGTCGAGCATGGCGGCGAAGTCGCCGAGCATGACGCTGGCCGAGCCGAGGGATTCGCTGGCGTTGACCAATAGCGACTCGGTGTCGGTGCTCGGGTTGACCATGAACATGCTGCTGGTCTGGTATGGCGGTGAGCTGGTTTTCGGCGAAATGAGGTAGTGGTCGAGGGCGCGTTCGGCGGCTTCGTGGAGTTTTTTCGAATCGAGGGACTCGTACGGAGAGGCCGGATCGGTTTCCGGTGGATTTGGCGTTACCTTGAACATGGAATCTTCCTGTAGTGGTAACTGCAACCGTCCCGCTGCTATACGAAAGGGTGGCAGCTGTACGCAAGTTAGCAGACCGGTAGGAAGTCCAAAACCCGGCGCACCCGAGGGTGCCATGCGCACAGCCACCATCAGTGCAGGCGAAGCCTGACTGGAAGGTACATGTGCAACCGTTGGTCAATCCTGGCCGGGCTGCTAAACCCGATCACTGGAAATCAGTGACGCGAACCAAGTTACCGACCGCCCTCCAGGCGCACAAGCCGGCGGATTCTGGCGTACCGGTAGGCAGCGGCGCAAGGATTTGTAGGCATCGGGACGTAACGCAATTCAGCTTTAAACAGCCATGGCGCACCACGTGTAAAAGCCTGGAAAACAGAAGGAAATTTCCGACGAGTTCAGCGTGAACGAGTTGAAAGGATGCCAGAGGACGATGATGGTGGCGGTGCAGCGGTGATCGGATTTGCATGCGCCAAGAAGCCCCTCACCCTAGCCCTCTCCCGAGGGAGAGGGAACCGACCGGATTGCTTTCAAAGGATGCGCTGACCTGAGATAACGTGGCGAACTCAAGAAAGTTAGAGGCGTGATTCAGCGAGTCGCAACAATAAACAAACGTGGAAACGGCAGCAGCACCGAGCCGTCAGCCAAGGCCGGATAAGCCTTGGCAACTTCCGCCAGATACCGCTGCAGATACTGCGCCCGTTCCTCCTCGGCCAACGGGTTCAGAAACGGAATCAAACCACTGCCCTTGAACCACTCCACCACCCCCGCCGCACCATCGCGAAGTTGGTGATGATAGGTGGTGCGCCACACATCGACCCGCGCGCAGTGCGGGCGCAGCATTGAAAAATACTCACTGGCACTGGCCATGTCGGTACGCTGCCCGGCAGCGTCTGCCAACTTGCTCGCCCACGGCCCATCGGCGGCGATGTCACGCATCAAGCGGTGGGACGGTTCGTTGAGGTTGTCCGGCATCTGAATCGCCAGGCTGCCACCATCTGAAAGCTTGCTGGCCAGGGCTGGCAACAACGAAGCGTGATCAGGCACCCATTGCAGCACCGCATTGGCGAAGATCACATCGAACGGGGCTTCATCGGTCCACTTGTCGATCTCGGCCACCTCGAACTGTACATCGGGCAAGCGCTTGCGCGCGGCGGCGATCATGTCCGCCGAACTGTCCAGGCCACTGACCCGGGCCTCGGGAAAACGCTGCACCAGCAACTCGGTGGAATTGCCCGGCCCGCAACCAATATCCACCACCGCCCGGGCGTGCGCCGTGGGTATCGCCGCCAACAGATCACGGGCCGGACGGGTGCGTTCATCTTCGAAAGCGACGTATTGCTGGGCAGACCAACTCATTGCGTTCTCCTGTTGGGTGTTCAATTGCTTTTCACGATACAGGCAGCATGAAAGGCAATTCCAGTGCGAACGTTGCATGAGGTGTCTGATTGAACGGTCGACTCTCCATCAATCGTAATAGCCGACAGTTTTTTTCAGATGATCCGAGAACTCATAGATGTCATCCACCGAGTTGATCGCATGACGGGTCTCGTTTTTTTCTTCATCGAAGATGCCGAGATACTTTTGTGATCGATTGAAATGCAAACGGCAGATCGGTTTGCGATTGTTGTCGTCCAGCAAGATACCGAAATAGCTCTGTGTATCGCGCTGAACAATGCGCTTGGCATCGACGACAGATCGAACCAACGCCCGAACGATGTGATAGCCCTCCAGCTCTTCCAGCGTTGTTAAAACCTTGTCATCTGATTCGTCACGCGGATCTACCGGATCAGTTCCGGCAGAAACTAATGGCAGGGAGGCCAACGCTGGCTGGATAGCGCCGCTCATGGCCGATTTGAGCCGATCATTGATCTGGTCATTCAAAAATTGACCGACAGCTTTTCTGGTCAGCTCGTGAAACTGGTCGCGCACTTTCTGCGTGATCACGCCGTCATAAACCCGAGAAGCGAAAACCTTTACAAAGTCATCGTCCGGCTTGCTGACCTGCGCGGCGAGGACCTTTTTGATTTGGCTGACATATTTCAACTCCCCCGCTGCATTGATGATGGAATCAACATCAAAAGCTGACTTCGTCAACTTTACCAACTCGGGGACTGAATACTCATCAATGTCCAACAAATCCAATTCAAGGAACGGTTTCTCATCCATTTTATTCGGCGCGTCCAGATCGGTGAAAAATTTATAGACTTGGCCGTTGGTAAGAATGGAGATTCGAGCGCTGGTGACATGGAAATATCGGAACAACTGTGAGGCGTGATTGATGTGCAACGATTCACCGATCTTTTTGCATTCGATCAGAATCTGCACTTCCCCCTCTTTCATGATCGCGTAGTCGATCTTCTCGCCTTTTTTGGTGCCGATATCGCAGACGAATTCGGGGGTCACCTCAGTCGGGTCAAAAACGTCGTAACCCAGAACCGTGCTGATAAAAGGCATGACGAATGCATTTTTCGTTGCTTCTTCAGTCTGGATCGCAGCGCTCTGCAAGCGGACTTTTGCGGCTAGGCTGGCTAACTTTTCGAAGAATTCCATGAGGCGCCTCTTACGGGTTTCTATCCGTGGAATGAGCTGATGGCAGTTTGGTTTGACTGCCATTTGATACTAGACCTAAACCTCCACAATGAAAGGTGTCCATATATAAGCCTAAGATTGGCAAGTCCTAACCCAGGTATTGAGTGAACGGAGAACTTGTAAACAGAATTTTCAGCGCAACGCCGATGTCTGAATTTCAAGCTCCCAAAACAAGGACTCCCATCATGAAATTCGCAAAAATTGCCCAAAAACTTGCCCTGTGGGCCGGTAGCCCGAAGACGTTCATGGGGGCGTTGATTCTGATCGGGTTGTGGGGTTTGAGCGGGCCGATTTTTGGTTACAACGACACTTGGCAACTGATCATCAATACATCGACGACGATCATCACGTTCCTGATGGTGTTCCTGATTCAGAACACGCAGAACCGTGATACCGACATTCTGCACTTGAAACTCGATGAGCTGCTGCGGGTGAACAAGGAAGCGCAGAACGCGATGCTCGGGCTGGAGGCGCTGGATCTGAAACAGCTTGAAGCGCTGCGCCGGCATTACCGCGCGCTGGGTGAGAATCAGGTGTTTGATCTTGAGGGGCTTGGCGACAAGAGCAAGCCAAAGCAGGATTTGAATGAGTGCTGAGCAAGTAAACACACCCTGTGGGAGCGAGCCTGCTCGCGAAGACGGAGGGTCAGTCAAAACATCATTGACTGACAGACCGCTTTCGCGAGCAGGCTCGCTCCCACAAAGGAAACATGCATTTCAACTGAAGGCTTCGTTCGCGCTGCAACAATACAGCGAGGCTAGCGACTGGCCTGCAACGCGCGGGCCTTTTCCAGATGGCTTTGCAGCTTCGGCAAAGTCTCATCGGCAAACGCTTTGATTTCCGGCACGTCGGTGGTCTGTGCCTGTTGCTCGATCTGGGTGATGGCCTCTTCGGTCGCCTTGACCTGACTGGCGGCGTAGGCCTGATCGAAAGTCGCGCCGTCCTTCACTTCCGGCATCAACTCTTTGGCCTTGTCGGCGAGTTCTTCGCGGGGGGCAACCGGCAGGTCGAGCTTCTTGGCGATTTTCGCCAAATGCTGGTTGGCCGTGGTGCGGTCGTTGATGACGACGATGGTGTAATCCTTCACCTCTTTGGATTCAGTCTTGCCGTGGGCCAGACGGCTGGCTTCGATGTCGGCCATGCCTTTGGCAGAGGCATCGTTGATGAATTCGGCAGGCGACTGTGCGAACGCAGTGCTGGCGCACAGGCCCAGCAGAGTCGCAAAACTGGCATTACGTAAACGGGTGGCCATCCGGCTCATGGTCGCGCCCTCCTTCGTTGATAATTCACGCGGGCCGAGTTTCACCCGCTGCTCAAAATGCTCGCGGCGGACAAGCGTCCGCCTCTGTTAGGAATGCTTTAACGGTCAAAGGTTTAGAAAAACCGGGCGAGGCGCGACGAACGGCGTTTGTATCAGCCCTTGTTCGGCAGCAGCCCCGGCAGCGCGTGCATCAACGCATTGATGGCGAAGCCGATAAACATCACGCCGCATAAACGGGTGATGAGCAGCTCATGACGCTGATACACCGTGCGCACCCGCTGCGCGCCGACCACGCCGATGAGGATAGCGTAAGCCAGCGCACCGCCGATAAAGCTCAGGGCGATCAGCGCCGGCAGCATCGACCAATTAAGCAGTTCGGCGCGGCTCGACAGCAGCGCCGTAAAGGTCGCCACCGCCACCGGGTACGCCTTGGGATTGGTCAGGCCGAAGACGATGCCGTGCCAGAACGGCTGCCGCGCCGCGCCTTGCGCCTCGTCGCCGCTACGGCGTTGGGCACGCACCGCACGCCAGCCGAGCCAGAACAGGTACACCGCGCTGAGCACGCCGAGGACATCGAACGCGGTGCTGCCGATTTCCTGCGCACCGACAATCGCCACCAGCGCGGTACTGCACCAGATCACGTCGCCGAGCAGATGCCCACACAGAAACCCCGCCCCGGCCCGCCGCCCATGGGCCGCGCCAATCCCGAACACCGCCAGCACGCCCGGCCCGGGGGTGATCCCGTAGATGAAACCCGAAGCCAGAACGGCCAACAGCAATGATGGAGTCATGGAAAACCTGCGAGCGCCAGAACACGTGGCGGCCAGTCTATATCAGCCGACTGCGCCCGATCACTGCGCGTCGTTAAAACGCATGCCGGGGTACGGTTTTTGCCGACACGCAGCCAGCCGCGATTGCAAATCGCCGACATGGGCTTCCAGCTTGTGCCCGTCGGGGTCGAGAAAGTAGAACGACGCGCCCTCGCTACGGTTGTCTCGCCACTGCGGCACCTGAGCCGATTTCAACGTCTCAACCAGTGAAGTGAAGTCTGCCGCGCTCACGCTCAAAGCGTAATGGGTATAGTCCGCGCCCGGCTCCCCACTGCGCTGAGGATCTTCTGACAAGCACAACCACAGTCCGGGCAGTGACAAATAGGCGCCGTTATCCCACGTCGCTTCGACGTTCAATTGCAGCACATCGCGATAAAACGCCAGACTGCGCTGCAGATCGCGGACGGCCAGGGTCAGGTGGTTAAGACCGGTAAGCATCGAATCAGTAACCTCTGAGGTCTTCGGGAACGACATATTGCTGGCCGTCGTAGGCCAGGGTGACCTGGGTGTTCTTCAGTTTGGTGGTTTTCGAAGCGCATTGTTTGCCCGAAGTGAAAGACTCCATCAACGAACCACTGGAACTGACGATCAGATCCGCAAACCCGTTGTGGCTGGATGAGCCGATTTCGACAGTCCTGCGAATGCGTGTGTCTCGCGTATCGCAGTCCCCGGTACCCTCACCGAAATCCTTGCGCACCACCAGGCCTTCCAGCACTGGGCGTAAGCGATTGCCTTCGCGAACATACAAAGCCAGGTCGGTTTTGGAGTACGGATTCGCTCTGGAACCGTGGCTCATGAACGTCGATCGCAGCCCGAACGCACGGACATCCGCCGCCAAGCGGTAACGCGCCGTATCGATGATCAGATCATCGAAGCTGATCGCATCGGAGTTGTAAGCGCCGGGTTTGGCATAACGGGCGACTGTGTTGCCCGTCGTGGCGTTGATTACTGACAGTGCCAGATCGAACACGCCGTCTTGAGCACCCGCGGAATCGGGAACGAAGGTGGCCTTCGCTGCAATTGATTGAGTGTTGAACGCAGGCCAGATTTTGCAGCGCGAGAGAGTATGGCCGTCGAATTTTTTTACTTCGCAAGCGGCATGGACCTGGGCCGTAAGCGCGAACAAGCCGAGGGCGATATAGATTCGGAGATGCAGATTCATGATTCTTCCTTGAAGTATTCGTATCAGTAACACCAGTCAAATGCCCTTGAAACCTTGCGGCAAAACGTAGGTTTTGCCGTCATAGCGCAACGTGGTCAGTACCGGCTTTTCGTGGGTAGTTTTCGATTCGCAGGCGTCAGCCGGTCCCTCACCGACCAGGCCCATGGTGACCGAGCGGACAATGATATCGGCGTAACCATGGGAACTGGTTTTGCCCATCTCAAGCGTACGCACCGTCTCCGAGCGCTCTCCGGCACAATTGCCATCCCATTCGCCATTGAAGCTGTAGACGACCAAACGATCCAGCACCGGGCGCAGTTTGTCGCCCTCTTTCACGTAGAGCGACAGCAAGATTTCATCCAGCGGATTAACGCGTGACGAGCCTTTGAAATGGGCGCGAACGCCGAAGGCACGCAGGTCTGGCGTGAGTTTATAACGCGCCGTATCCAGCTCCAGACTCTCCAGCGCGATGGCATCGGAGAGAAACGCCGACGGCTGATGGTAGGTTGCCAGCGGCTTGGGGCTGCCAGCCGTAGTGACGGCCAGGCCCAGATCGTACGAGCCCACGCTGCCGTCATGGCCATAGACGGGATCGGGCACGAACGTCGATAGCGCGGTAATCGTCAGCTGCGGATAAGCCGGCCAGTTCTTGCACAAAGAAAAGTCCGCTTCCCCACTGAGCGCAGGCGGCGTGCAATCGGCCCACGCCTGCCCAGCCACCAACCACCCGCAGAGCGCCGCAGCGCTGATCCATATGGACTTCATTGTCACTTCCTGCTCCTTGAAGATATTTCCAGGCGCGCACTATCCCTTTCTGCATCGGAGGATTCAACAGATCTGGCCAGCGAATCCTCTCATGTGTCTGAAGTCGGAATTCGCGAGCAGGCTCGCTCCCACAGGAAAGCCGCATTGCAAATGTGGGCGCGAGCCTGCTCGCGAAGGCGTCATCGCCAACGCCGCAAATCTCAATACTTGTCCAGCGTGCGCAACTTCTGCGGCAAGCCCCACAGCAGCAACGCTGCGGCGATCAGCGCGGCGACGCCGATGACGTACAGCGCCGGGGTGGTGCTGCCGGTGAGGTCCTTGATGCGTCCGACCATGACCGGGCTGACGATCCCGCCGAACTGCCCCAGGGTATTGATCACCGCGATCCCGCCCGCTGCGCCGGCACCGGCGCCCGCCAGCAGTTTCGGTGGGAGGGTCCAGAAGCTCGGGATCGAAGCGATGATGCCGGCGCCAAGCAGGCCGAGCGCGACGATCAGGAAGGTCGTGTGGCTGGCGAAGATTCCTGCGCTGAAAAAGCCGATTGCGCCGACGATCACCAGCCCGGCGACAAACTTGCGCCGCTCACCAGTGGCATCTGACAAGCGCCCGATCACGACCATGCTGATCGCCCCGCAGATGTACGGAATGGCGGTCAGCAGGCCGATCATCACCGGGCTTTCGGTGCCGGCGCTGCGGATCAATTGCGGTGCCCAGAAATTCAACCCGTAGGACGCGACCTGAATCAGGAAGTAGATCAAACCCAACGTCAGGAACCCGGGAATTTTCAGCGCCGCGAGCAATGAGCCGCCGCTCTTGTGTGGCTCGTGATGGGCGATGCGGCTGGAGAGCAACTTCTTCTCGTCAGCGGTGAGCCAGTGCGCATCCTCGATGCGGTCCTTGAGCTGCGTCAGCACCAGGAAACCGAGGGCGATGCACGGCACGCCACCGAGCAGGAACAACCAGTGCCAGCCGCGCATCTCCAACACGCCGTCGAGGTGTTGCAGCACCAGCCCGGAGAACGGCGCGCCGACCAGCCCGGCGAATGCCGAGGCGAGAAACAGCATCGAGGTGATGCGGCCACGGAAGTGCTGCGGAAACCACAGGGTCAGGTAATACAGCACGCCCGGGGCAAAACCGGCTTCCATCGCGCCGATGACGAAGCGCAGCGCATAGAACTGCCATTCGCTGTTGACGAAGACCATCGCCGCTGTCGCCACGCCCCACGACATCATGATCCGCGCAATCCAGCGCCGTGCGCCGACCTTGTACAGCATCATGTTGCTAGGCACTTCGAACAGCACATAACCGACCACGAACAGCCCGGCGCCCAAGCCATACGCGGTGTCGCTCAGGCTCAGGTCGGCCTGCAGCTGAAATTTGGCGAAGCTGATGTTGATGCGATCGAAAAAGGCGAACAGGTAGCAGACCATGATCAGCGGCATCAACCGCCAGGCGACTTTGCTGATCAAGGCTTTTTCGGCGTCGTGATCGACGGACGGATTCACGCCCGCCTCCATTACATTGAGGCTCATAGATTTTTCTCCAGGCGGACTGCCGATGGGCGTCCGATTGTTTTTGTTGTCTGGTTACTGCTGAATGCTTTTGAACTGTGGGAGCGAGCCTGCTCGCGAATGCGCCAGATCAGTCGATACCGATGTTGAATGACACACCGCGTTCGCGAGCAGGCTCGCTCCCACAAGGGTTTTGTATCTTCAGGTCGGCATCGGATGCAGATCGCAATTGCGCCCGGCCTTGGCCAGTTGGCCGGGCACATCGTGGCCCAACAGCGCCGGCAAGCCGCGCGAAAGCTTCAGCAACAGCGGCAAATCGATCCCGGTGGGAATGCCGACTTCATCGCACAGGTTCACCAGGTCTTCGGTGCAGATGTTGCCCGACGCCCCCGGGGCAAACGGGCAGCCACCGAGGCCACCCAGCGCCGCATCGAAGCGCCGCGCGCCGGCCTCGTAAGCGGCCAGCACATTGCACAGGCCAAGGCCGCGGGTGTTGTGGAAATGCAGGGTCAGATCGGCCGGCGAAACCCGCTGCAAAACGCGCCGCACCAAGCGATCGACCTGACGCGGATTGGCCATGCCGGTGGTGTCGGCGAGGCTGATGCCCTGAATGCCGAGCTCTTGATAAGCGTCGACAATTTGCAGCACGCGATCCTCGTCAATCTTGCCTTCGAACGGGCAGCCGAACGTGGTGGCGATGCTGCCGTTGAGGCGCACACCTGAGCCGCTGACAAACGCAACGATGTCAGCGAACGCCGCCAGCGACTCTTCGCAACGCATGCGCATATTGGCCAGGTTATGGGTCTGGCTGGCAGACATCACCAGGTTCAACTCATCGGCATTCGCCGCCAGTGCCCGTTGCGCGCCTTTGAGGTTGGGGATCAACGCCACGTAAATAACACCCGGCTGACGCTGAATGCCGCTGAACACTTGCTCGCCGTCACGCAGGGCCGGAATGGCTTTGGGCGAGACGAACGAGCCGGCTTCGATGCGGCTGAATCCGGCCTGAGACAATTGATTGATCAGGGCGATCTTGTCAGCGGTTTCCACCCACGTCGGCTCGATCTGCAAACCGTCGCGGGGCGAGACTTCCTGGACGATCAGGGTTTGCGAATAGTCAGTGATCATTGCACCACCCCCTGGCCTTTCAGACGTTCGATATCGAGTTCAGTCAGGCCAAGATTGGCGAGAATAGCGTCGGTGTGCTGGCCCAGTTTTGGCCCGGACCAGTTCACCCCGCCGGGCGTCTCCGAGAGTTTGGGGACAATGCCGGGCATCTTCACCGTTGCGCCGCCGGGCAACTCGGCATCGAGCAGCATGTCCCGCGCCTGATAGTGCGGATCGGCGACGATGTCAGCCACCGAGTAGATGCGCCCGGCCGGCACTTCAGCGGCTTCGAGGGCGGCCAGTACCTCGTCGATCGGCAGGCTGCTGGTCCAGTGTGTGATGGCCGCATCGAGCAAACCGCTCTGCGCCGCACGGCCGTCGTTGTGGGCGAATTCCTCTGCCTCGGCCAGGTCTGCGCGGCCGATCGTGTGCATCAGACGCTTGTAGATCGGGTCGCTGTTGCCAGCAATCACCACATAAGCGCCGTCGGCCGTGAGGTAAGTATTGGAGGGCGCGATACCCGGCAGGGCACCGCCGCTGCGCTCGCGGACATGGCCGAGCATGTCGTATTCCGGCACCAGACTTTCCATGACGTTGAACACGCTTTCCGCCAGCGACACATCGACGATCTGCCCACCGCCCTGCCCGGTCTTGACCCGCAACAGCGACATCAGCGCGCCGATCACCGCGTGCAGCGAGGCCAGCGAATCGCCGAGGCTGACGCCGACTCGCGCCGGTGGCGAATCGGGATTGCCGGTGGTGTAGCGGATGCCGCCCATGGCCTCGCCAATCGCACCGAAGCCGGGCCGGTCGCGGTACGGGCCGGTCTGGCCGTAGCCGGAGATACGCACCAGGGTCAGGTTCGGATTCAGGGCATGCAGCACGTCCCAGCCCAGACCAAGTTTTTCCAGCGCACCGGGACGCAGGTTTTCGATGATCACGTCTGCATCACCGGCCAGTTGCTTGACCAGTTCGATGCCTTCAGCGGATTTGAGATTGAGCGCCAGGGATTTCTTGTTGCGCGATTGCAGGTACCACCACAGCGAAGTACCCTCGTGCAGCTTGCGCCATTTGCGCAGCGGGTCGCCCTGACCCATGGCTTCGATCTTGATCACCTCGGCGCCGAACTCGGCAAGCATGCGCGCGGCAAACGGCGCGGCGATCAGGGTGCCGATCTCGATCACTTTGATTGCACTCAAAGGGGCAGTCATCGCGGGTACCTCTTGTTCTTGGAATATGTCGCCAAGGCTAGAGGAACGATCGTCAGCGAATCCAGCCGTCTCTCGGCAATGGGCGTTCGCGAAATGCGAATGCTCCGCTGTGATTGCGTGGTGAATTCAGGGCCGCCTTCGCGAGCAGGCTCGCTCCCACAAGGTCCTGTAGTGGTTTCAGATTCTGTGTCCACACAAGTTCAATGTGGGAGCGAGCCTGCTCGCGAAGAGGCCATCAGCTGCAATGAAGATCTACCGCCCGCGCAAATGCTCAAACAACATCCGGCTCACCGGTGACAACCCTGCCTCATCGCGCACCACCACAATCAGCGCGCGATCGGACCAGACATCGGTCAGCGGCACCGCGCGCAAGCCCAGTGCCTGACCAAACAACTCATAGGCTCG
The DNA here is from genome assembly GCF_014268585.2 of Pseudomonas iranensis. Classification (NCBI taxonomy): domain Bacteria; kingdom Pseudomonadati; phylum Pseudomonadota; class Gammaproteobacteria; order Pseudomonadales; family Pseudomonadaceae; genus Pseudomonas; species Pseudomonas iranensis. The sequence goes on along the minus strand of NZ_CP077092.1, from coordinate 1,657,255 downwards.
CTGCGGCAGAATGCCGATGCCCATGTTCGCCTGGACCATCCGGCACACCGCATCGAACCCCGGCACATGAATGCGAATGCGCAGGACTTTACCGGCCTGCCGCGCCGCTGCATGGGTACGCATGTTGATCGAACTGGCCGCGTGCAAACCAACGTAGTCGCTGTCGAGGGTTTCATCGAAGGCCACCGATTCATGCGCAGCCAACGGATGCTCCGGCAGCATCACCACCACCAGTTTGTCCGGGCGATACAGCGCGCTGTACAGACCTTTGATGTCGCTGTCGTCGGAGCAGATGCCGAGGTCCGCAACGCCGTCGAGCACGCCCTGAATCACCCCGGCGCTGGGCCGTTCTTCAAGGTCGGTCTTGACCTGCGGATGCTGCGCGGAGAAGTCGCGCAAGTCTTCGGGCAGGAATTGAATGATCGCCGAAAGATTGGCCAGCATGCGCACGTAACCACGCACACCGTGGCTGTGCTCGCCCAGTTCCAGGCCCATTTTTTCCACATTGAAGAGCATCTGCCGGGCGTGGTGCAGCAGGGTTTCACCGGCCGGGGTGAGGACCATGCCTTTGGCCTGGCGCACGAACAAAGCGATGCCCAACGCCTCCTCTAACTCCATCAGCCGCTTGCTCGCCGCCGAAACCGCGATGGCCTCGCGCGCAGCTGCACGGGTCAACGTGCCTTCCTCGTGGACGGCGACGAACAGTTGTAGAGTGATCAGGTCGAGACGGCGGATCAGGCTTTTTTGCAGCATGGTGGGCTCGAAGGCAGGGTTCATCCGAGCCGGCAGGATAGCCCGGTTTTACCGCTGACTGCTCAGTTGCCCATGCTGGCGCGCTGTTTTGTGACAGGCGCGGTCAGCAAGCGGACCAACTGCGCGCTGTCGTCCTTGCGACCCAACACAAGGATGAATGAGCCTTGCAGGCAGGCATCGATGGCTGACCATGAAATGTCCTTCGCGCCCTCGACATCAAACGAATCATCCACTGCGCCATCGACCAGAAAACCTCCCGTCAGCAAGCCTCGTGCGCTGCCCGAGGTCTGTCCGACCGCAACGATCCGTTTGCCGGCGATGTCGTCCAGCGCGAACCCTGCCGTCCATTGCCTGAGATCCAGTAGCTGTGTCGCTGGGGTGATCACAGGATTTTTGCCATTGAACGTTTCGTCCAACTCACCGGTATGGTTGATACCACTGATGAACGCATGTTGCAGTTTCGTGCCTTCCGTTGACTCGACCGCCGAACCGAACAGAAGCAAGCGCTCTGCCGTTTGCTCAATGATCTGCTCCACGCGGCTTTCGAGCGGGTGACCATCGCGCTGAAGGTTCAATAGCAGTACGCCCTTGTAGCCGAACGCTTCTGCAACTTTCCCGTTGTGGTCGAATGCCATGACCAACCCCTGATTGGTTATTTCTGTTTTGCCGTGCAGCAGAATCAGCCCATCGTCGAGCTGGATGATCCCGGACAGCGAAATGGCCACGCCTGGCAGCGACAGGGGCAGCCAACCGTTGCTGGCGAACGATAAATCGTCCGAGCCATCGAGATGGAATCGCGTCAACAGGCCACTGCCCTTTTGCGCGGTCACAAACAGCAGCCTGTCCGGCTGCGCAAGCTGCGGATCGGATTTCGCCAGCAGCAGTTGCCCATGGGTCGCCCCAAAGAGTGCCGGAATCCGCATGGGCACAATCCGGTAGCCATTACTGTCGCCGCCGAACTCGATATCCGGCGAACCGTCGGGCAGAAACCGCGCGATGACTTGCTGGTATTCAAGCGTCTTGTCTTTGACCACGCCAATCACACCGCACATCCAGATCCGTCCGAGCGCATCAACGATCAATGGCCCGCCTTGGGTGAGCGAGCCTGTGCCGAACTGGCCGCTGAGATATCCGCCGGTGGCGAAATCCGGATCCGGATTGCCATCGGCATCCAGGCGCGCAAGGCCGTAGTACGAATGGCCCGATTGCTCGACGGTAGCGCTGACCATGATCTTCCCCGAAGGCGTGATCGACACGCCTTCGGCAATGGTCTTGGCCGCTCCGGGGAATTTCAGCGTTCGCAGACCAAACTGAGCATCCAGCTCCCCGGCTGACTGCACGGTTGGGGGCAATGGCGCGGTGGATTCCGGCATGTTCGTATTCTCCTGTGGGATCGACATCGATCCCCTCGCTGGGAGCATTCGACCCGAAGAAGCCACGCCGGACAACTGACACAAATGACAGTTTTTTAGAAGAAAACGAAATTGATCACCGTGCAAAAAAGACTGGATGACTGGTAGTTCTTACAGGTTCGAATTCAGGCACGTCATGCCAACCTCAGCGTTCAAATCAGCCATGGACGAGAAGAACGATGAGCACTCGCGACGAGCAAATGTCACAACCTGCCTCGGCTCCGACCATCACCTACCCCGAGGAGGCCAGCACGACGGGACCTGCGACATTGTTGCTCGGCAGCGGCATACCCGATGCGCTTGTACAGGTCTGGAACATTGAAAATACTCATTCGCTCGGTGCAGGGCTGGTCAGCGCAAAGGGACGATGGGCGTTCAGCATCAGCGGCGCCCAGGCTCCAGGCCAGCAGAAGATTCACGCCCACCAGACGTATGCAGGCATCACGTCTGAATGGAGTGAAGAGCGCGGATATGAGGTGCGACTACGGCCCGAAATCGAGGTCCCGGGCGTCTTCGTACCGCTTGAGGGAGCGGAGGTAAATGCGTCTCTGATGTTGTCGGGAGATGTCGCACGGGCCGAGGGATTCGTCAGTATTTTCGATCTGGACACTGGCCTGGAGATTGCCAGAGCAGCGGTCGAAAGCGACCGGAAATGGCAAACACCGGCTGCACACTCATTGGCGGTCGGGCAGTACCGTATATCCGCCGTTCACAACATCGCCGGCCAGGTTTCAGATTGGAGCCGTGTGCGGACATTTACCGTGGTCGCAGAAGCAAGCGAAGGACTGTTCGACCTCGCTCGCCTGCGCGCCTTCATTCAAAACGCGTTGCGGAAAATTTCCTCGATCTGGCGCTGATCTGCCGCCCGTGGATTGGTCAGTCCGCACGCATCCTTCAAAGCATTGGCGGCGAGCACCGGGATGTCGCTGAGTTTTGCGCCCAGCTCACGCAGTCCGCCGGGAATCTCGACGTCTTTGGCCAGACTGCGAATGGCATTGATCGCCGCTTGGGCGCCCTCTTCCGCGCTGAAACCGCGAATGTCCGCGCCCATGGCGTGGGCGACATCCCTGAGTCGTTCAGCGCAGACCAGCGCATTGAAGCTCTGCACATGTGGCAGCAGCACGGCATTGCACACGCCGTGAGGCAAGTCGTAGTAGCCGCCGAGTTGATGCGCCATTGCGTGGACAAATCCGAGCGAGGCGTTGTTGAACGCCATGCCGGCGAGGAACTGCGCGTAAGCCATGTTCTCCCGCGCCGCCAGGTCGCTGCCGTCGCGCACGGCCAGGCGCAGGTTGCTGCTGATCAGGCTCATCGCTTTAAGCGCGCAAGCATCGGTGATCGGGTTGGCGGCGGTCGAGACGTAGGCTTCGATAGCGTGGGTCAGTGCATCCATGCCAGTGGCGGCGGTGAGGCCTTTGGGCATCGCGACCATCAGTTCCGGATCGTTGACTGACAGCAGTGGCGTGACGTTGCGGTCGACGATGGCCATTTTCACGTGGCGCGATTCGTCGGTGATGATGCAGAAGCGGGTCATTTCGCTGGCAGTGCCGGCGGTGGTGTTGATGGCGATCAGCGGCAATTGCGGCTTGCTCGAACGGTCGACGCCTTCGTAATCGCCAATCTGCCCGCCATTGGTTGCGCACAGGGCGATGCCCTTGGCGCAATCATGTGGCGAGCCGCCACCCAGCGACACGACGAAATCGCAACGGCTTTCCTTCAACAGCCCCAGACCCGATTCGACATTGGCCGTGGTCGGGTTCGGTCTGGCGCCATCGAAGATCACCGAATCGATGTCTTGCATTGCCAGTTTCTCGGCGATCATTGCGGCCACGCCAGCCTTGGCCAGCCCGGCGTCGGTGACAATCAGCCCCTTGCGAAAACCATAATTGCGAATCGCGAGCATGGCTTCGTCGAGGCAGCCGCTGCCCATGATGTTGACCGCCGGAATGAAGAAGGTGCTGCTCATCGTGTGTCTCCTGACTGAAGCCGGATCGACTGCCTCGATTCGGCGGGTGCACACAGGATCGACCGATCGGTCACGAGCAATGTTGATCTGGCTCAATGTCCGCTCGTGATAAAGTCGCCGTCCATCTGCCCTTTGTTTTGAGACCGCCCACGCAATGACCGATTTTCTCGATGTCGACGCCACCCTCGAAGACTGGAATGCCTTGCGCGCCGCGAACGATTTCCAGGGTTTGCTGGTGGGCAATGGCGCCAGCCGCGCGGTGTGGGATGACTTCGGCTACGACTCGCTGTTCGAGAACGCCCGTACGGTCGAAGAGAAGCCGCTGAGCCCATCGGAACTGGCGGTGTTCGACGCGCTGCAAACGCGCAGCTTCGAGCAAGTGCTGGGCGCCCTGAAAACCACCAGCCGGGTCAACAAGGCGCTGGCGGTCAGTTCGGCGGCACCGCGCAATCGCTATTACGCGATCAAGGAAGCGCTGATCAACACGGTGCACGCGGTGCACATCCCGTGGCGGCTGGTGCAGCCTTCGACACTGACGGTGCTCAATGCAGAACTGGCGCGCTATCGCACGGTGTTCACCACCAACTACGACCTGCTCAATTACTGGGCGCTGCAACACCCGGGCGAGGCCATTGACGACCTGTTCAACGGCGCAGACGCGAGTTTCGATCTGAGCCAGAGCGCCACCGACAAACCGCGTCTGCTGTACCTGCACGGTGGTCTGCATCTGGTGCGCAATCAGGACGGCACCGCGCGCAAACTGACCTCGACCGAGGGCACCCTGCTCGGCAGTTTCGCGATCAACAATACGATCAAGACCCTGGACGACGTGCCCCTGTTCGTCACCGAAGGGCCGAGCGCCGACAAGCTCAAGACCATCCGCAGCTCGGATTATCTGTCGTTCTGCTACGAGCAGTTATTGACCCATGGCGACAGCCTGTGCATCTTCGGCCATGCGCTGGGCGAGCAGGATGCACATCTGGTGCGGGCGCTGCGCCTGGCCAGATCGAAGTGCGTGGCGGTCTCGATTTATCCGCGCAGTGCCGCGTTCATCCAGCATCAGAAGCGTCACTACGCCAAGGTGTTTGAAGGTACCGGCGTTGAGTTGCGGTTCTTTGATGCCAAGAGTCATGCGTTGGGCAGTCCGAAATTGTCGGTACCGGTTGAGGTTTGATATTGGCCGGGCTGACGCCTTCGCGAGCAGGCTCGCTCCCACAATGGAATGCGGTCACCTGTGGGAGCGAGCCTGCTCGCGAAGAAGGCCTGTCAGCCAATACAAAAGGTGACTGGAACACCGCTTTCGCGAGCAGGCTCGCTCCCACAGGTTGATGTCGGATTTCAGAGGACAGGCAGGGTCTTGTCCTTGATGGTTTTCGTCGGGCCGTTGGCCTTGACGCTGGCGATGCCCTTGTCACACGCGCCATCCGATGAGTACGACTCGCTGCTGCCGATGACCTGGTGATTGGCCGCCTTGAGGTTGAAGTACGGGTGGCCGTCCTTGGTCGATTTTTTCTCGTAACGCTCGTCATGCGGGCTGTTGGCCTGCACCGAGGCGATGCCGCCGTCGGCGCCGGCGCGGGTGCTGTAGAGCTCGCTGGTCAGAATCGTTTCGGCGTTCGCTGCTTTCAACACGAACCTGAATTGGCCGTTGCTGCTTTTGCTCACTTCGTACCATCCGGACATGTCTGTTTCTCCTGGGGGCGATTGAGAGATTTCGCGCTTCAGAGTAAAGACCAGCAGCCGCGGTCTGTCGCCTGCCTCGACTACAAGGTGATTTTCGTACCGAGCAGACCGAGGAAACCGGCCAGCCATTTAGGATGCGCCGGCCACGCCGGAGCGGTGGCCAGATTGCCCTGAACATGGCCATCGGTCACCGGAATGTCGATGTAGGTGCCGCCCGCCAGACGTACTTCCGGGGCGCAGGCCGGATACGCGCTGCACTCACGCCCCTCGAGCACACCCGCCGCCGCGAGCAGTTGCGCGCCATGGCAGACCGCTGCGATGGGCTTGCCGGCGTTGTCGAACGCGCGCACCAGTTCGAGGACTTTGTCGTTCAGCCGCAGGTATTCCGGCGCACGACCGCCGGGGATCAGCAGCGCGTCGTAATCGGCTTCGCTGGCCTTGGCGAAGTCGAAATTGAGCGCGAACAGGTGCCCGGGTTTTTCGCTGTAGGTCTGATCGCCTTCGAAATCATGAATCGCCGTGCGCACGGTGCTGCCCGCGGACTTGTCCGGGCACACGGCGTGGACCGTGTGGCCGACCATCTGCAAGGCCTGGAACGGCACCATCACTTCGTAGTCTTCGACGTAATCGCCGACCAGCATCAGGATCTTTTTCGCGGCCATGGGAATACTCCTTGGGGAAAGGTCTGGGGAGTATTCAAGGTAGACCCAAATTGAGCTGCAAGCTTCAAGCTTCAAGAAAAAACAAGATCACCCATATCAGGCACACCAGCGTCATGCTGCAACTTGCAACTTGCAACTTGCAGCTTGAAGCTTGCAGCTGCCTGTTAAGGCATATAACCGTCGGCGCGCAGCAGGGTTTCCAGGCAGTGTTCGCTGATGTGGTAGAACGCCTTGAGCTCCGCAATCTTCGCCAACAACTGCGTCGGATCGACCGGTTCGGCGCGTTTCACCGCGAGAATCATCTTGTTCTTGTTGGTGTGTTCCAGCGAAATGAATTCGAAGACTTTGGTCTCGTAACCGCAGGCTTCGAGGAACAACGCACGCAAGCTGTCGGTGACCATTTCCGCCTGTTGGCCGAGGTGCAAGCCGTATTGCAGCATCGGCTTGAGCAGCGCCGGGCTCTGGATCTGCAGGCGGATCTGTTTGTGGCAGCACGGCGAGCACATAATGATCGACGCGCCCGAGCGGATGCCGGTGTGAATTGCGTAATCGGTGGCGATGTCGCAGGCATGCAGGGCGATCATCACGTCCAGCTCACTCGGCGCCACCGTGCGCACATCACCGCACTTGAACACCAGCCCCGGATGTTCGAGTTTGGCCGCTGCGGCGTTGCACAGGGTGACCATTTCTTCGCGCAGCTCGACGCCGGTGACTTCGCCCTCGGCCTTCAGCGTGTTGCGCAGGTAGTCGTGAATGGCGAACGTCAGGTAGCCCTTGCCTGAACCGAAATCGGCGACCCGCACCGGTTTGTCCAGCGCCAGCGGCGACGAAGTCAGGGCATGGCTGAACACTTCGATGAATTTGTTGATCTGCTTCCATTTGCGCGACATCGCCGGGATCAGCTCGTGTTGAGCATTGGTCACGCCGAGGTCCTTGAGGAACGGGCGGCTCAGTTCGAGAAAGCGGTTTTTCTCGCGGTTGTGCTCGGCGGACGGCGCTTCACGCAATTGCTGAGGTTTGCTCTTGAACAGCGAACTCTTGCCCTTTTTGCTGTATTCCAGCTGCGCTTCGTCGGTCAGCGCCAGTAAATGCGCATTTTTGAACGAGGTCGGCAGCAGACCCGCAATCAGCGCCATGCCTTCGCTCAGCGGCAGATTCTTGGTGATGTCGCGGGTCTTGTAGCGATAAACGAAGGAAAGACACGCCTGCGCCTTGACCGTCACCGGTTTGATGATGACCCGCTGCAGATCCGCCTCTTCACCGACGTACTTGGCCAGCACCAGCTTGATAAAACCGCTGTCGTCGAGGCTGGTTTGCAGCAGCTCGATGAACTGGGCGTGGTGATCGGCGGCCGGTTTGGCGGACGGCGCGGAAGAAGCGGAAACGGACATGGACAAGCGGCCTCGGACGGGCGGAATCGGGAATGGCGGGTATTTTAGGGGGGATGGGGGTTGGGGACACCCTCTTATTTACCCAACGGCAAAATCCATGACACCGACCTTTGTGGCGAGGGGATTTATCCCCGATGGGGCGCGAAGCGGCCCTCTGTGTTCGGCCCGTCAAACAACGCGCGCAGGTGTTGCGACTGCTACGCAGCCGATCGGGGATAAATCCCCTCGCCACACAGGCCAAATATGCGCGACTGCTTCAGCCCAACACCACCAACCGATTCGGCAATTCATTCCTCACCTGCGTCACCGGCACATGCACTTTCAACAACTCACCACACGCCTCTACACACGTGACAAACCCTTCCAGCGTGCGCCCCTGCCTGACCTGTTCGGTGAACGCTGCGACAATCGCGTCCCAGTTGCTGTTGTCCAGCCGTTTGGAAATTCCCTCGTCCACCAGAATTTCCACATAGCGCTCAGCCTCGCAGACAAAAATCAGCACGCCAGTGCTGCCCACGGTGTGGTGCAGGTTCTGTTCGAGAAACTGCCGCCGCGCCAGGTTGGAGGCGCGCCAGTGGCGCACACGGCGCGGGACCAGATGCGTGGTGATTTTCGGCAGACGAAACAGCAGGCACAGGACGATGAACATGCCCCATTGCACCAGCAGCAGACTGCGCAGGGTCAGCCAGCCGGTGAGGTAGTGGACGATGCCCGGCAACACCAGCGCCAGCAGGCTGGCCCAGAGCAGCGGGATGTACGCGTAATCGTCGGCACGGGCAGCGAGCACCGTGACCAGTTCGGCGTCGGTGTCGCGTTCGACCCGGGCGATGGCCTCGGCGACTTTGCGTTGTTCGTGTTCAGTCAGTAATGCCATGTCGAAAAGTGCCTGCTCATTATTCTTTTGATCTCACCAGCCGCCGGACGAACCGCCGCCGCCGAAACTGCCCCCGCCACCGCTGAAGCCGCCACCGCCACCGCCACCGCCGCCGAATCCGCCGCCACCGCCAAAGCCGCCCCCTCCTCCGGAGCCGCCCCGGCCGGCAGGCAGGATACCGAGCATCTGGCAGACAAACACCGTCAGGATGAACAACATCACCAGAAACATGAACAGCGCCGGGTGCCGCGAGATGAAATCATCCGCCGGGTCGCCGCTGGATTCGTACACGGTGGACGGCTCATCGAGCGGATTGCCACCGAGCACCACCAGCATCGCCGCAACGCCATCGCTGATGCCTTTGCTGAAGTTGCCGGCCTTGAACGCCGGCGTGATGACCTGATGAATGATTACCGACGACTGCGCGTCGGTCAGGCGATCCTCCAGGCCATAGCCGACTTCGATGCGCAGTTTGCGCTCGTCACGGGCGACGATCAGCAAGGCGCCGTTGTTCTTGTCCTTCTGGCCGATGCCCCAGTGCCGACCGAGCTGAACGCCGAAATCCTCGATGGTGGTGCCCTGCAGATCCGGCAGCGTGACCACCACCAACTGCTCGCCGGTGGCCTGCTCGTGCGCCTGCAATTGCTGGCTCAGTTGCGCGCGAATCGATGGCTCGAGCATTTGCGCCTGATCGACCACGCGCCCGCTCAGCGGCGGAAACGTCAATTCGGCCCGGGCGCTGACGGCGAACAGCCAGAGCATCAGCACCAGGCCCAGTTTCAACACACGCATGGGCAACCTCGAATCAGAATTTCACTTCCGGGGCCTTCTCCGCGCCGGGCGTGGTGGCTTCGAAGGTCTCGCGCATCGGCAGATCGCTGTACATCACGCTGTGCCACAGGCGACCGGGGAAGGTGCGGATCTCGGTGTTGTATTTCTGCACCGCCAGAATGAAATCGCGACGCGCCACGGCAATGCGGTTTTCCGTGCCTTCGAGTTGCGATTGCAGGGCGAGGAAGTTCTGGTTGGCCTTCAGATCCGGGTAGCGCTCGGAGACCACCATCAAGCGGCTCAATGCGCCGGTCAGTTGATCTTGCGCCTGCTGGAACTGCTTGAGCTTCTCGGGATTGTCGAGGGTGCTGGCATCGACCTGAATCGAGGTGGCCTTGGCTCGCGCTTCAATCACTGCGGTCAGGGTTTCCTGTTCGTGGGCCGCGTAGCCCTTCACGGTTTCCACCAGATTGGGGATCAGGTCGGCACGGCGCTGGTACTGGTTCTGCACCTGGCCCCAAGCGGCTTTGGCCTGTTCGTCGAGGGTCGGGATATTGTTGATGCCGCACGCGGTCAACAGCGTGGCGAACACCAGCAACGTGGCGATCTGTAACCGTGAACGGGAGGTTGAGCTGATATTCATTGCAGTGATGCTCCATGACACATTTGATTTAAAAACCGAACGCTGGGCATTCCCGGCCAGCGGTTGGGGCATAATCGGCGCCGCCACTGGCATGCGACGGGCTAATCGGCTAAAAAGTGCCCTTCGCGTTCACGTTGCCGCTGTCGGCTGCGGTTTTCCGGCTCAGGATTTTGCGCCGGTATCCGAACAACAATAGTCGCTCCCTACATTTTGGCTGGCCGGTGTTGCATCACCGTTTGGGCTCTAGAGAAAAAATTCATGAAGAAGCTGTGTTTGCTGGGTCTGTTCGTCAGCCTGGCCAGTCATCAGGTACTGGCCGCCACGACCCCGGTGCCTTTGGAAAACAAGGACGCTTTCATCAGCAACCTGATGAAACAAATGACCCTCGACGAGAAGATCGGCCAGTTGCGCCTGATCAGCATCGGCCCGGAAATGCCCCGCGAGCTGATTCGCAAGGAAATTGCCGGCGGCAACATCGGCGGTACGTTCAACTCGATCACCCGCGCGGAAAACCGTCCGATGCAGGACGCTGCCATGCGCAGTCGCCTGAAGATTCCGATGTTTTTCGCGTACGACGTGATCCACGGTCACCGTACGATTTTCCCGATTCCGCTGGCCCTCGCGTCGAGCTGGGACATGGACGCCATCGGCCAGTCCGGTCGCGTTGCGGCTAAAGAAGCCGCCGCCGACAGCCTCGACATCACCTTTGCGCCGATGGTGGATATCTCCCGCGATCCGCGCTGGGGCCGCAGTTCCGAAGGTTTCGGCGAAGACACCTACCTGACCTCGCGCATCGCCAAAGTCATGGTCAAGGCCTATCAGGGCGAGACCCCGAGCGCTGCCGACAGCATCATGGCCAGCGTCAAGCATTTCGCCCTGTACGGCGCGGTCGAGGGCGGTCGCGACTACAACACCGTCGATATGAGCCCGGTGAAGATGTACCAGGATTACCTGCCGCCCTACCGCGCCGCGATCGATGCCGGCGCTGGCGGTGTGATGGTGGCGTTGAACTCGATCAACGGCATTCCGGCCACGGCCAACACCTGGCTGATGAACGACCTGCTGCGCAAGGACTGGGGCTTCAAAGGCCTGGCAGTCAGCGATCACGGCGCGATTTTCGAACTGATCAAGCACGGTGTCGCTCGCGACGGTCGCGAAGCGGCGAAGCTGGCGATCAAGGCCGGCATCGACATGAGCATGAACGACACCCTTTACGGCAAAGAGCTGCCGGGGTTGCTCAAGTCTGGTGAGATCGAACAGAAAGACATCGACAACGCTGTGCGCGAAGTCCTCGCGGCCAAGTACGACATGGGCCTGTTCAAGGACCCGTACCTGCGCATCGGCAAGGCCGAGGATGATCCGGCCGACACCTACGCCGAGAGCCGCCTGCACCGCGCCGAGGCCCGCGAAGTGGCACGTCGCAGTCTGGTGCTGCTGAAGAACCACAACGAAACCCTGCCGCTGAAGAAAGACGCGAAAATCGCGCTGGTCGGTCCATTGGCGAAAGCGCCGATCGACATGATGGGTAGTTGGGCCGCCGCCGGGCGCCCGGCGCAATCGGTCACCCTGTTCGACGGCATGAGTTCGGTGATCGGCGACAAGGCCAACCTGATCTACGCCCGTGGCGCCAACATCACGGGCGACAAGAAGGTCCTCGACTACCTGAACTTCCTCAACTTCGACGCCCCGGAAGTGGTCGATGACCCGCGCCCGGCCAGCGTGCTGATCGACGAAGCGGTGAAAGCGGCGAAGGATGCTGACGTGATCGTCGCCGCTGTCGGCGAGTCCCGTGGCATGTCCCACGAATCCTCGAGCCGCACAGACCTGAACATCCCGGAAACCCAGCGCGAATTGATCCGTGCGTTGAAAGCCACTGGCAAACCGCTGGTATTGGTGCTGATGAACGGCCGTCCGCTGACGATTCTCGAAGAGAACCAGTCGGCCGATGCGATTCTGGAAACCTGGTTCAGCGGCACCGAGGGCGGCAACGCCATCGCCGACGTGCTGTTCGGCGACTACAACCCGTCGGGCAAACTGCCGGTGACCTTCCCGCGTTCCGTGGGCCAGATCCCGACCTACTACAACCACCTGAGCATCGGCCGGCCGTTCACGCCGGGCAAACCGGGCAACTACACCTCGCAGTATTTCGATGACACCACCGGCCCGCTGTTTCCGTTCGGTTATGGCCTGAGCTACACCACCTTCGCCCTGAGCGATATGGCGCTGTCATCGACCACCCTCAACGCCAGCGGCAAGCTCGACGCCAGCGTCATGGTCAAGAACACCGGCAAGCGTGACGGCGAAACCGTGGTGCAGTTGTACATCCAGGACGTCACCGGTTCGATGATCCGCCCGGTGAAAGAACTGAAGAACTTCCAGAAGATCATGCTCAAGGCCGGCGAACAGAAAGTCGTGCACTTCACCATCACCGAGGAAGACCTGAAGTTCTACAACGCCCAGCTCAAATACGCAGCCGAGCCTGGCAAGTTCAACGTGCAGATCGGCCTGGATTCGCAGGCGGTGACGCAGCAGAGCTTTGAATTGCTGTAACACCGATCCCACATTGATCGTTCCCACGCTCTGCGTGGGAATGCCTCCAGGGACGCTCCGCGTCCAGTGATGCGGAGCGTCACGGGCTGCATTCCCACGCGGAGCGTGGGAACGATCAAATGACACACCGCTTTCGCGAGCAGGCTCGCTCCCACATTGGATTCAGGGTGTATTCAAAATCGTGGTTACCCGCGACGGTCGAGAATATTCACCACCAACCGATCCACCCAGCCCCACACCCGCTGCTTGACCCGCCGCCAAAACGGTCGGCGCTGCCACTCCTCCAGACTCACCAGCTGACTCAAGCCAAAGTCCTTCACAAAGCTCGCCTCCACCGCTGCCGTCAACGCCGGGTCCAGTGCTTCCAGATTCGCCTCCAGATTGAAACGCAGGTTCCAGTGATCGAAGTTGCACGAACCGATGCTTACCCATTCGTCCACCAGAACCATTTTCAGGTGCAGGAAGCACGGCTGGTATTCGAAGATCTGCACCCCGGCCTTGAGCAGGCGCGGGTAGTAGCGGTGCCCGGCGTAGCGCACTGACGGGTGATCGGTGCGCGGCCCGGTCAGCAACAGCCGCACATCGACCCCGCGTGCAGCGGCTTTGCGCAGCGAGCGGCGGATTTTCCAGGTCGGCAGAAAGTACGGCGTGGCCATCCAGATGCGTTTTTGCCCGCTGTTCAGCGCGCGAAACAGCGATTGCAGAATGTCGCGGTGCTGGCGGGCGTCGGCATACGCCACACGGCCCATGCCCTCGCCCTTGTCCGGCACGCGTGGCAAACGTGGCAGACCAAAATGCGCGGCCGGGCGCCAGGCGCGGCGGTAACGGTTGGCGATCCACTGGCGATCGAACAGCAATTGCCAATCGATCACCAATGGGCCGCTGATCTCGACCATCACTTCGTGCCACTCGCTGACATCATGGCCCGGCGTCCAGAATTCATCGGTCACGCCGGTGCCGCCGACCACTGCCAGGCATTGGTCGACCAGCAGCAACTTGCGGTGGTCACGATAGAAATTGCCGACCCAGCGCCGCCAGCTCAGGCGATTGTAGAAACGCAGCTCGACCCCGGCCTGGGTCAGACGCTGACGCAGATGCAGCGTAAACGCGAGGCTGCCGTAATCATCGAACAGGCAACGCACGCGCACTCCGCGCTCGGCCGCCGCGACCAGCGCCTGGACGATGGCTTCGGCGCAGGCGCCGGCCTCGACCAGATACAGCTCCAGTTCGATCTGTTCTGTAGCTCCAGCGATGTGCTCGAGCATGCGCGGAAAGAACTGCGGGCCGTCGATCAACAGTTCGAAACGGTTGCCGTCACGCCAGGGAAACACCGCACCGCGCATGTCAGCGCGCCGTGAAAATCAGCACCGCACCCACCGGCACCGACAGACTGATCGCCGACAGATCGGCGAGTTTGCGCAGGTTTTCCAGGCCCGGCGCCAGATCGAAATCCTCGGCGTTGATCACCAGCGGCTCCAGTGTCACCACCTGAAAGCGCCGATCATCCAGACGCGTGGCGAGCAACTCGGCCGGGTATTCGTGCTGCTTGCCGTGCAGGCTGACGGTCAGCGGCAGGCGCAATTCCAACTGCGCGCCGGGCGCCAGATCGTTAATCGGGCGCAAGTCGATCTGGGTGGTGATGGTCGTCGAAGGGAATTGCTCGATCTGGAACAGCTCCTTGCGCATGCGCTCATCGCGCAGCGGAATGCCGCTGTTGATCGATTCGAGCTCGACTTCGACCTCGGCGCGACCGTTGGGGTCGACCTTGCCGTGCAGCACCAGAAAGCGCTGCACTTCCGACACGCTGGCATTTTTGGTGCTGACGAACGACAGCCGCGACGACTCGCCGTCCAGGTACCAATTGGCCTGGGCCGGCATCGCAGCGGCGGTCAACAGCAGACTGGCGAAGGTTGTATAGAGGGAGCGGTTGAACATTGAACACTCGTGGGGGCGATAAACCTGCACGAACCTTAACCGCCCGCCAAGTTATTGCAAGCCCTGTGGGAGCGAGCCTGCTCGCGAATGCAATGCTCGCCGCACGGCATGTATTGCGGCTGGCGACGATTTCGCGAGCAGGCTCGCTCCCACAGGTGGTGATCAGATAATTCAGGGATCGAGGCGACAGCCCTGGCGTTCGCTCAGCCACTGCGCGCTGTTGCTGCGGCCCATGCCGCTGACGGTGATGGTGATGGTTTTGCTCGAAGCATCATCGGTGAAACCGCTGGTTGGCAGCCATTGTTTGACGTAGCCACGGCAATACCCCGCGTCGTTGTTCATCACATAACGGCACGAGCAATATTCCTTGGCGGTGTAGGCGCTGATGATGTCCGGGAAAGCCCAGAGGTTTTCCCGTTCATACCAACCCCAACCGAGCAGTACGATCAGCAGCAACAATAGAAAGCGCTTCATGGCCGCACCGCCTGCAACACGCGTTTGAGCAATTCGTTGTGCTGGTAGCTGCCATCGCGATCATCGCCGTAACGCACGATCACCAGTTTCTCGCTGGGCATCACGTACAGCGCCTGGCCCCAGTGGCCGAGGGCGGCGAAGGTGTCGGGTGGCGCGTCGGGCCATGGTGATGGTGCGCCATCGACAGGGCGATTGAGCCACCAATGGCCGCCGGGCACGGCTTCGTCCTGCTGCGCCTTGTAGCCGGCAAAGGGCTTGAGATTGAATGCCACCCAATCCTCGGGCAGCAACTGCCGATCGTTCCAGCGCCCGCCGCGCGCCATCAGCAGACCAACCCGCGCCAGATCCCGCGCGGTGAGATAGGCATAGGACGAGGCGACAAAGGTGCCGCTGGCATCGCTTTCCCACACGGCGTGACGAATGCCCAACGGCTCGAACAGTGCTGTCCACGGATAGACGGCATAACGTGCTGGGCCGACCATGGTTTTCAGGGTAGCGGCGAGTAGATTGCTGTCACCGCTGGAATAACGAAAAGCCAGACCCGCTGCGGCATAACTGTCGTGTGCGGCGGTGAACGCGGCCATGTCGCGATGGCCTCGCGTGTAGAGCATTGCCACCACCGAGGATTTCAGCGGGGCGTATTCGTAGTCCTCCTGCCAATCCAGACCGGAAGCCCAGTTCAGCAGATGGCCGAGGGTGATCGCCGGGTGTTTTTCCAGCGCCGGGTAGAACTTCAGCGCTGGATCGTCGAGTTTGAACCGGCCTTCGCCGTAGGCCACGCCGAGGACGGCGGCCAGCAGGCTTTTGCTGATCGACCAGGTCAGGTGCGTGGTCTGTGCAGTGGTCGGAGCGGCGTAGCGTTCGTAGAGAATCTGGCCGTCGTGGATGATCAGCAAGGCGTCGGTGCGGATGCCTTCGCGGGTGGCGTCGTTGCGGGGCGCGAAGGCGTAGCTTTCCAGCGCCTCGACGGCCGGGCCGGTGATCTGCGGGGCGATGGGCCATTGCTCGCCGGGCCATTGTTCGGCGCGGACGGTGAGGCTGATCAGCAGCAGGAACAGCGACAAGCCTTTGAACATGGTGGGCGCTCTGGGGATGAACCTGTCGAGACTAGTCGGGGTTTATGACAGATGTATGGTGATTTTGAGGCCGCCTTCGCGAGCAGGCTCGCTCCCACAGTTTGATCGCATTTCAATTGAAGAATACCGTCCCTGTGGGAGCGAGCCTGCTCGCGAAGGGGCCGCTCAGGTCACCGCCAAAGCCTTGGCCAACCGCTTGGCCCTCGCCCCTGCCGCCAACTGCATCACGCCCTTGTCCCGCTGCCACATCTGCGCCCACTCCGCCGGGCCATTGCCCAGCGCCTCATCTACCTCCCCCGCCAGCGCTTCAAACTGCGCAAACAATCCGCCCAGCACTACATGTCCGGCCGGATTGTTCGGCGCTTGCCGGCTGGCCTCGGCGCACCCGGCCAGCAGCGCCAGCAAACGCAATTGCAGGGCCTGCGGCCAGTCGCTGTCCTGGCCGACGCCGTACAACCACGCGGTCATGGCGCTGAGCACGTAGACATCTTCAAGACTGCGAAACGGTTTGACGTAGGCGTCCCAGCCGTCGCCGGCGAGCAGTTCGCACAGGGCGCCGTCCAGATGCAGGCGACCGTGGCTGATGTCCGGCATCAACGGCAACGCCGGCAGTTTTTCCACCTTCACGCCGGGCTCGCCGGGATACACCACCGCCAGACTCAGGCGCGGTGTTTCGCCAGGCTCCTCACTGCGCGCAGCCACCAGCAACCAGTCGGCAGCATCGCCTGCGGTGACGAAATCCTTGCGTCCGCTCAAGCGCAAATCGCGCAGCCGCGTTTGCATGTCGGCCGGGCGCAGGCTGCGTTGTTCGGTCGCGCACAAGGCGCCGAGGCTCAGTGGCGCGCTCGGCCACAACATGCGCAGCGCCGCCTGATAACCGACCAGAAACGCCAGCCCCGGCGTGGCCATTCGCCGCCCGCCGGCCACCGCCAATTCGAACGGCGTGACGGTGCCCAGCGCCTGCAACAACGTTGCAAAACCCTCGGCCAGATCAGCAGCGGCGGGCAAGCGTTCACGGCGGTGCAGCAGATCTGTCCAGGGCATGGGCGCCTCCTCGCGGGCTGTCATATAAGCATCACCGAACGTTCATGGCGATGACACCGGGGCTACATAGCCTGACTTTGCACAACACGGCTGCATAAAGAAAGTCGATCGGCTGCAACCCACGACGGGTTAAAGGCCCGTACGGAGATTCACATGACGCAAATCGCCCGCATCAGCGACACCGGCAATGAACGCCGCCTGCAAGCC
The DNA here is from genome assembly GCF_014268585.2 of Pseudomonas iranensis. Lineage (NCBI taxonomy): Bacteria > Pseudomonadati > Pseudomonadota > Gammaproteobacteria > Pseudomonadales > Pseudomonadaceae > Pseudomonas > Pseudomonas iranensis. The sequence continues at coordinate 1,639,814 of NZ_CP077092.1, read as the reverse complement.
GAACGCCTGATCGGCGCCGAAGCCTTGCAGCAAGCCCAGGCCCTGCGCTTCGCCGTCTTCAGCGGCGAGTTCAACGCCAAACTGAAAGGCGCGGAACTGGGTCTGGACATGGATGATTATGATGTTCACTGCAGCCACATCGGCGTGCGTGATCTGAATACCGGGCGCCTGGTGGCGACCACGCGTCTGCTCGATCACACCGCCGCCAGCAGCCTAGGCAAGTTCTATAGCGAAGAAGAATTCAGCCTGCACGGCCTCGCCCACCTGCAAGGCCCGATCCTGGAAATTGGCCGCACCTGCGTCGATCCGGCGTACCGCAACGGCGGCACCATCGCCGTGCTCTGGGGCGAGTTGGCCGAAGTGCTCAATCAGGGCGGCTACAGCTACCTGATGGGTTGCGCGAGCATCCCGATGCAGGACGGCGGCATTCAGGCCCACGCGATCATGCAGCGTCTGCGCGAGCGTTATCTGTGCACCGAACACCTGCGCGCCGAGCCGAAAAACCCGCTGCCGACGCTGGATATCCCGTCCAACGTCATCGCCGAGATGCCGCCGCTGCTCAAGGCTTACATGCGCCTCGGGGCGAAGATCTGCGGCGAGCCGTGCTGGGACGAAGACTTCCAGGTCGCCGACGTGTTCATCCTGCTCAAGCGCGACGAACTCTGCCCGCGCTACGCCAAGCACTTCAAGGCGGCCGTGTAATGAGCCGGTTGCGGGTGTACGCGCGAATCGCGCGAGTGCTGCTGGTGGTGACGCTGGGGCTGACCATGGCCAGCGTGTTCGGCGTGTTCGAACGCATCGGTCTGGCCCACTCGATGGAGCGGCGCCAGCGCTGGTCGCGCTTCTTCATGGCGCGGCTGAGCAATGCCCTGCCGTTTCGCGTGAGAGTCCATGGCGAGCTGCCGAAACAGCCGATGCTGTGGGTCAGCAATCACGTGTCGTGGACCGACATTCCGCTGCTGGGCATGCTCACGCCGCTGTCGTTTCTGTCCAAGGCCGAAGTGCGCACCTGGCCGGTGGCCGGTTGGCTCGCGGCCAAGGCCGGCAGCCTGTTCATCCGCCGGGGGTCGGGCGACAGCCAGTTGATCCGTAAGCAGATGACCCGCCATCTGCAAACCGAACATGCGCTGCTGATGTTCCCCGAAGGCACCACCACCGATGGCCGTTCGCTGCGCACTTTCCATGGTCGCCTGCTGTCGGCGGCGATCGATTCCGAGGTGATGCTGCAACCGGTGGCGATCCGTTATCTGCGTGACGGCGAAATCGACACGCTCGCACCGTTCATTGGTGACGATGACCTGCTCTCGCACCTGATGCGCCTGTTCAGCCACGACTGCGGCGATGTCGAGGTGCATCTGCTCAAGCCGATTGCCTGTGAGGGCCGCGAGCGTGCGGCGCTGGCGTTCGAAGCGCAGCAGGCGGTGCAGAAGGTGTTGTTTGGTGAGGTGACGAAACCTGCCGAACCGCGTCGCGCAGGCGATTTGATCGCCGCCTGAAAAACACAAATCCCCTGTGGGAGCGAGCCTGCTCGCGAAGGCGCCGTGTCATTCAGCATCTATATTGGCTGAGACACCGCATTCGCGAGCAGGCTCGCTCCCACATTCAGATCTCAGTGGATCAGAGTTTTGCGCAAAATCCTGCACTTGCGGATAAAACAGGCTGAAGTCTTCACTCAGCGGCTCATACAACCGCCGCAACTCCGCCATGGCCCCGGCCAATTCCTCCGGCCTGGTCAGGCGCCGCGAGATCCCGCGCAGCACCTGTTCCAGCACCTCGAATTCGCGATACGAGCCCAGCCAGTCGTTAGCGACCATGTGCGGGGCGATCTTTGCCAGCCGTTCCGGCAATTGCCGTTCGCGGGACAGCACGTGATAGACGTCTGCGGTGAACTGCTCCAGCGGCCGGTCGGCATACAGCGTCCAGTCCCGCGCCAGGCAATGATCGAAAAACACATCGAGGACGATTCCGGCATAGCGCCGCCGCGTTTCGCTGAAGCGGCCCAGAGCGATGTCGACCAGTGGATGGCGATCGGTGAAGACGTCGATGCGCCGATGCAGGGCGATCGCCGCCTCCACCTCCGGGTCGAACTGGCCTTGCAGCCGACCTTTGACGAAGTCGCCATACAGGCTGCCGAGTAATTGACCGGGGCGCTGGCCGCCGAGATGCAAATGCGCGAGATAGTTCATGGGCGCAGCTTAGCACTGCGTTCGCTCCTCCAGCATCCTCGTATCGTTATAACCCGATATAGCGATTTATGCGTTCGTCAGACCGAATTCATATTGGTATATCGCGATCCAACGATTTAAAGTTCGCTCCATCGCGATATATCGCCACTGCCACCACGAGCCCAAGCCATGAACCTCGACCTCGACGAAATAATAAAAGCCCTGGCGCACCCAGTACGGCGAGACATCCTCAACTGGCTGAAAGACCCGAAAGGCGAATTCCCCGAGCAGTTGCACAACCACGAATACGGTATTTGCGCCGGGCAGATCGATCAGCGTTGTGGCCTGTCGCAATCGACCGTATCGGCACACCTGGCGACGTTGCAACGGGCCGGGCTGATCAGCAGCCAGAAGGCCGGGCAGTGGCATTTCTTCAAACGTAACGAGGACGTCATCCAGGCGTTTCTCAGCACTCTCAGTAAAGAGCTCTGACCCTTAACGTCAGCCAGCCGACAAGGAAACCTGCATGCCCCTTTCGCTTCTCATCCTCGCCCTGAGCGCCTTCGCCATTGGCACCACCGAGTTCGTCATCATGGGCCTGCTGCCCGACGTGGCGGCGGACCTCGGTGTGTCGATTCCCGGCGCCGGCTGGCTGGTCACCGGGTACGCCCTGGGCGTGGCCATCGGTGCGCCGTTCATGGCGCTGGCCACTGCGAAGCTGCCGCGCAAGGCCGCGCTGGTGGCGTTGATGGGCATCTTTATTGTCGGCAACCTGCTCTGCGCCATCGCCAGCGACTACAACGTGCTGATGTTTGCCCGGGTCGTCACCGCTTTGTGCCACGGTGCATTCTTCGGCATCGGCTCGGTAGTGGCGGCCAATCTGGTCGCGCCAAACAAACGTGCCTCGGCGGTCGCCCTGATGTTCACCGGTCTGACCCTGGCCAACGTGCTCGGCGTACCGCTGGGCACCGCATTGGGTCAGGAAGCCGGCTGGCGTTCGACCTTCTGGGCGGTGACCGTCATCGGTGTGATCGCGCTGATCGGCCTGATCCGCTTTCTGCCGGCCAAGCGTGACGAAGAGAAACTCGACATGCGCGCCGAGCTCGCTGCCCTCAAGGGTGCCGGCATCTGGCTGTCGCTGAGCATGACCGCGCTGTTCGCCGCCTCGGTCTTCACCCTGTTCACCTACGTTGCCCCACTGCTTGGGGAAGTCACCGGCGTGTCGCCGCGTGGCGTGACCTGGACGCTGATGCTCATCGGTCTGGGCCTGACGGTCGGCAACATCATCGGCGGCAAACTCGCCGACAAGGGCATGGCCGCCACGCTGATCGGCGTGTTCATCGCCATGGCCGTGGTTTCCACCGTGCTGAGCTGGACCAGCGTCGCGCTGATCCCGACTGAAATCACTCTGTTCCTCTGGGCCACCGCGTGTTTCGCCGCTGTGCCGGCGCTGCAAGTCAACGTGGTGACCTTCGGCAAGGCTGCACCGAACCTGGTTTCGACCCTGAACATCGGCGCCTTCAACGTTGGCAACGCCCTCGGCGCCTGGGTCGGCGGCAGCGTCATCGCCCACGGCTACGGCCTGACCAGCGTGCCTCTGGCCGCCGCCGCGCTGGCTGTGCTTGCCCTGCTGGTGACCCTGATTACTTTCCGCCAGAACGGCAATGCCGAGCTGGCGCCTGCATCCAACTGATCAACTTTCCATTCAAGAGGTTTTAGACATGGCGACTATTTTCGACCCGATCAAACTCGGCGACATCGAGCTGAACAACCGCATCATCATGGCCCCGCTGACCCGCTGCCGCGCCGACGAAGGTCGTGTGCCAAACGCGCTGATGGCCGAATACTACGTACAACGCGCCTCGGCCGGCCTGATCCTCAGCGAAGCCACTTCGGTAACGCCGATGGGCGTCGGCTACCCGGACACCCCGGGCATCTGGTCCAACGATCAAGTGCGTGGCTGGGCCAACGTGACCAAGGCGATTCACGGCGCCGGCGGCAAGATCTTCCTGCAACTGTGGCACGTTGGCCGCATTTCCCACCCTTCGTACCTGAACGGTGAAGCACCGGTCGCGCCAAGCGCCATTCAGCCAAAGGGCCACGTCAGCCTGGTGCGCCCACTGGCCGACTACCCAACCCCGCGCGCCCTGGAAACTGCTGAAATCGCCGACATCGTCGACGCCTACCGCACCGGCGCCGAGAACGCCAAGGCCGCCGGTTTCGACGGCGTGGAAATCCACGGCGCCAACGGTTACCTGCTCGACCAGTTCCTGCAAAGCAGCACCAACCAGCGCACCGACCAGTACGGCGGCTCGCTGGAAAACCGTGCGCGCCTGCTGCTGGAAGTGACCGACGCCGCGATCGAAGTCTGGGGCGCTGGTCGCGTTGGTGTGCACCTGGCACCGCGCGCCGATTCCCACGACATGGGCGATGACAACCTCGCCGAAACCTTCACCTACGTCGCCCGTGAACTGGGCAAGCGCGGCATCGCGTTCATTTGCTCGCGCGAAAAAGAAGGCGCCGACAGCCTCGGCCCGCAACTGAAAGAAGCGTTCGGTGGCCCATACATTGCCAACGAGAAGTTCACCAAGGAAAGCGCCAACGAGTGGCTGGCCAGCGGCAAGGCAGACGCCGTAGCGTTCGGCGTGCCGTTCATTGCCAACCCGGACCTGCCGGCACGTTTGCAGTCCGATGCGCCGTTGAACGAGCCGCATCCGGAGACTTTCTACGGCAAGGGTCCGGTCGGCTATATCGACTATCCGACGTTGTAAGCACGCTGTAGTGCAGCAATGAAAAAGCCCCGGACTTGTGAGAGTCCGGGGCTTTTTGCTGTTGGCGCAGGGTAAGAGCCTGCGAACACCGTTTCACAACAGCGACACAATTTCCCTACAAAATCCACGACTCGCTACGTTTAAACTCCCCGCCGCAATAATCGGCCATAGCGGCTGATTGACATCCTGCCGGGCAATTGCGCATTTTGTTTCATTTGCGCAGGCTTGGGCTCAGGCGCAGCATGTCCAGCCCGGTGTCGACCCAGCGTTCAGCCTCGGCGTGCAGTTCGAAGCTGTCCGGGGCCAGCAGCCAGCCGTACAGCAGGCCGTCGATGTAGGCATGAATGCTGATGGCCGCGCGGGCAGTGTCGAGATCTTTCGGCAACTGGCCGCGATTCACCGCATTACGCAAGGTCAGGCCGATGCGCACGTTGCAATCGAGACTGGCCGTCCGGCGCTGCTGGCGCAGATCGCACATTTCATCGGTGAATTCGCACTTATGAAACAGAATTTCGTTGATGCGCCGGGTTTTCGGGTCCAGTGCAACTTGATGAAACAAATGAATCAGCAACTGCCGCATGCAGCCCAGCGGGTCCGGTTCGTCCTCGCTTTCGCTGGCCTTGGCCAGTTCATCCAGCGGTTCGTGCAGGCTGTCGAGCATGGCCTGGACCAGATCGGCCTTGTTGCTGAAATGCCAGTAGATGGCGCCACGCGTCACGCCGGCGAGGGTCGCGATGTCCGCCAGGGTGGTGCGGGCAACCCCCCTTTCATAGAAGGCTTTCTCGGCCGCTTCCAGAATCTGGCTGCGGGTTTCCTGAGCTTCTTCTTTGGTACGACGGACCATGGCAGTAAAACCTCAAACAGGATGTTTCAGGGATGGCTGAATATCCGCTGAATAAAGAGGGGGCGATCTCTCGCGAATCGACTCCCCGGCCTACAATTTCAAACCTTGCGACGACTTTTGTATCAGGGTGGGTACGCGGCGCAGGTGTTTACAAACAACCATGAACGTAAGTATATTACTTAGCAAGCTACTTATCCACCCGGTGCCCGATTTTTACTCTTTCACACTTCTTGTGCGCTTCTTGCGCGCCTGACCCGAGGATCTTCATGCAATTCAAGCCAGCTGTTACCGCTCTGGTCACTGCCGTCGCCCTGGCATCGCTGCTCAGCGGATGTAAAAAGGAAGAAGCGGCCCCAGCCGCTCCGCCTCCTCAGGTCGGCGTCGTCACCCTGCAACCACAAGCCTTTACCCTCACATCCGAGCTGCCGGGCCGCACCAGTGCGTTCCGCATCGCGGAAGTTCGCCCGCAGGTCAACGGCATCATCCTCAAGCGTCTGTTCAAGGAAGGTGCCGACGTCAAAGCCGGCCAGCAGCTGTATCAGATCGATCCGTCGGTCTATGAAGCTACGCTGAAAAGCGCCGAAGCCGAGCTGCGTTCGACCAAGTCGATTTCCGACCGCTACAAGCAACTGGTCGACGAACAAGCCGTGAGCCGTCAGGAATACGACACCGCACTGGCCAACCGCCTGCAATCGGAAGCATCGTTGCAGAGCGCGCAGATCAACGTGCGCTACACCAAAGTCTACGCGCCGATCTCTGGCCGTATCGGCCGCTCTTCGGTCACCGAAGGCGCACTGGTCAGCAATGGCCAGGCCGATGCAATGGCAGTGATTCAGCAGCTCGACCCGATCTACGTCGACGTGACCCAGTCGTCGGTGGAACTGCTGGAGCTGCGCCGCGAGCTGGAAAGCGGCCGTCTGCAGAAGGCCGGCGACAACGCCGCTGCGGTCAAGCTGACCCTGGAAGACGGCAGCCAGTACAAGCTCGAAGGCAAGCTGGAATTCTCCGAAGTCTCGGTTGACCAGACCACCGGCTCGGTGACCCTGCGCGCGGTGTTCCCGAACCCGGATCACACCCTCTTGCCAGGCATGTTCGTTCACGCCCAGCTGCAAGCCGGCGTCAACAGCGCAGCGATCCTCGCGCCGCAACAAGGCGTGACCCGCGACCTCAAAGGCACCCCGACCGCACTGGTCGTCGGCGCCGATAACAAGGTCGAGCTGCGTCAGCTCAAGGCCAGCCGCACTGTCGGCAGCCAGTGGCTGATCGAAGATGGCCTGAAAGCCGGCGATCGTCTGATCACCGAAGGGCTGCAGTACGTCAAACCGGGCGTCGAGGTCAAAGCGACCGAGGCGACTAACGTCGGCACCAAGAACCCGGCCCCCGCACAGGCAGTTGACAAAGCCGCCGGCGGCAAAGGGGAGTAACCCATGTCAAAATTCTTCATCGACCGTCCGATTTTCGCCTGGGTAATCGCCCTGGTGATCATGCTGGTCGGGGCACTTTCGATCCTGAAATTGCCGATCAACCAATACCCGAGCATTGCGCCACCGGCCATTGCGATCCAGGTGACCTACCCAGGCGCGTCCGCACAAACCGTGCAGGACACCGTGGTGCAGGTCATCGAGCAACAGCTCAACGGTATCGACAACCTGCGTTATGTGTCGTCGGAAAGTAACTCCGACGGCAGCATGACCATCACCGCGACCTTCGAGCAAGGCACCAATTCCGACACCGCGCAGGTCCAGGTCCAGAACAAGCTGAACCTGGCCACCCCGCTGCTGCCGCAGGAAGTGCAGCAACAGGGTATCCGCGTGACCAAGGCAGTGAAGAACTTCCTGCTGGTGATCGGCGTGGTGTCGCGCGACGGCAGCATGACCAAGGACGACCTGTCCAACTACATCGTGTCGAACATGCAGGACCCGATCTCGCGGACCGCCGGTGTCGGTGACTTCCAGGTCTTCGGTGCGCAGTACGCGATGCGTATCTGGCTCGACCCGGCCAAGTTGAACAACTTCAACCTGACCCCGGTCGACGTGAAAAACGCCATTGCTGCGCAGAACGTCCAGGTATCGTCCGGTCAGCTCGGTGGCTTGCCTGCCGTGCAGGGCCAGCAACTGAACGCGACGATCATCGGCAAGACCCGTCTGCAGACTGCTGAGCAGTTCAAGGAAATCCTGCTCAAGGTCAACAAGGACGGTTCGCAGGTTCGCCTCAAAGACGTGGCTGAAGTCGGCCTCGGCGGTGAGAACTACGCGATCAGCGCCCAGTTCAACGGCAGCCCGGCTTCCGGTCTGGCGGTGAAACTGGCCAACGGCGCCAACGCCCTCGATACCGCCAAAGCGCTGCGCAACACCATCGACAGCCTCAAACCGTTCTTCCCGCAAGGCATGGAAGTGGTGTTCCCGTACGACACCACTCCGGTGGTGACCGAGTCGATCAAAGGCGTGGTGCACACGCTGGTCGAAGCGATCGCGCTGGTGTTCCTGGTGATGTTCCTGTTCCTGCAGAACTTCCGCGCCACCGTCATCACCACGATGACTGTGCCAGTGGTACTGCTCGGTACATTCGGCATCCTCGCCGCCGCCGGTTTCAGCATCAACACCCTGACCATGTTCGGCATGGTGCTGGCCATCGGTCTGCTGGTGGACGACGCCATCGTCGTGGTGGAAAACGTCGAGCGGGTGATGAGCGAAGAAGGCTTGTCACCGAAGGAAGCGACAAAGAAATCCATGGGCCAGATCCAGGGCGCACTGGTCGGTATCGCCCTCGTGCTCTCGGCGGTACTGCTGCCGATGGCATTCTTCAGCGGCTCCACCGGTGTGATCTACAAGCAGTTCTCGATCACCATCGTGTCGGCCATGGCCCTGTCGGTACTGGTTGCCCTGATCTTCACCCCGGCGCTGTGCGCGACCATGCTCAAGCCGATTCCGAAAGGCGAGCACGGTACCCCGAAGAAAGGTTTCTTCGGCTGGTTCAACCGCAATTTCGACCGTGGCGTACGCAGCTACGAGCGCGGCGTCGGCAACATGCTGACCCGCAAGGCGCCGTATCTGCTGGCGTATCTGCTGATCGTCGTGGGCATGATCTGGCTGTTCACCCGCATTCCGACCGCGTTCCTCCCGGAAGAAGACCAGGGCGTTCTGTTCGCTCAGGTGCAGACCCCGGCCGGTTCCAGTGCCCAGCGCACGCAGGTGGTGGTGGATGAAATGCGTGAGTACCTGCTGCGTCCGAACAAGGACGGCGGTGAGGCGGACGCGGTGGCTTCGGTGTTTACCGTGACCGGCTTCAACTTCGCCGGCCGTGGGCAGAGCTCGGGTATGGCGTTCATCATGCTCAAGCCGTGGGGCGAACGTAACGCCGACAACAGCGTGTTCAACCTCGCTGCGCGTGCCCAGCAACACTTCTTCAGCTTCCGCGACGCGATGGTGTTTGCCTTCGCCCCGCCAGCGGTTCTGGAATTGGGTAACGCCACCGGTTTCGACGTGTTCCTGCAGGACCGCGCCGGTATCGGTCACGAAAAACTGATGGAAGCGCGTAACCAGTTCCTCGGCATGGCGGCGCAAAGCAAGGTGCTGACCCAGGTGCGTCCGAACGGCCTGAACGATGAGCCGCAGTTCCAGCTGGAAATCGACGACGAGAAGGCCAGTGCCCTCGGCATCACCATCAGCGACATCAACAACACCCTGTCGATCGCGCTGGGCAGTAGCTACGTCAACGACTTCATCGACCGTGGTCGGGTGAAGAAGGTGTATGTGCAGGGCCAGCCGGACTCGCGCATGAGCCCCGAAGACCTGAAGAAGTGGTACGTGCGTAACGCCGAAGGCACCATGGTTCCGTTCTCGGCGTTCGCCAAGGGCGAGTGGGTCTACGGTTCGCCGAAGCTGGCGCGCTACAACGGTGTGGAAGCGGTCGAGGTCCTCGGGGCTCCGGCGCCGGGCTACTCCACCGGTGAAGCGATGGCTGAAGTCGAAGCGATTGCCAAGAAGCTGCCGTCCGGTGTCGGTATCTCCTGGACCGGCCTGTCCTACGAGGAACGTCTGTCCGGCTCGCAAGCACCGGCGCTTTATGCCCTGTCGCTGCTGATGGTGTTCCTGTGTCTGGCGGCGCTGTATGAAAGCTGGTCGATTCCGATCGCGGTCATGCTCGTGGTACCGCTGGGGATCATCGGTGCGCTGATGGCCACCAGCCTGCGCGGTCTGTCCAACGACGTGTACTTCCAGGTGGGTCTGTTGACGACCATCGGTCTGGCGGCTAAAAACGCCATTCTGATCGTCGAATTCGCCAAGGAACTGCATGAACAGGGACGCAGCCTGCGTGAAGCGGCAATCGAAGCCTGCCGCATGCGTCTGCGCCCGATCATCATGACCTCGCTGGCCTTCGTTCTCGGTGTTGTGCCGCTGGCGATTTCCACCGGCGCCGGTTCAGGCAGTCAACATGCGATCGGTACCGGCGTGATTGGCGGTATGCTCACGGCCACGATCCTGGCGATCTTCTGGGTCCCACTGTTCTTCGTTACTGTGTCGTCCATCGGTCAGCGCAAAAAGACCGACGCGGATGAGACTACTGAAACTCCTAAAGAGGCTGGCCAATGAGCAAGTCGCTACTCTCCATCGCAGTCGCCGCCTTCGTGCTGAGCGGTTGCTCGCTGATACCTGACTATCAGCAGCCTGAGGCTCCGGTCGCAGGCCAGTACCCGCAGGGGCCGGCGTATTCGCCGGCCCAGGCTCCGGCGCAAGCCGCTGCCGAACAGGGCTGGAAGCAGTTTTTCCATGATCCTGCCCTGCAACAGCTGATCCAGGTTGCCCTGGAAAACAACCGCGACCTGCGGGTCGCGGCGTTGAACATCGACGCTTACGCGGCGCAGTACCGCATCCAGCGCGCCGACCTGTTCCCGGCAGTGTCGGCCAATGCCGCAGGCAGCCGCCAGCGTCTGCCGGCCCGTGCCTCGCAGACCGGCGAGTCGATGATCAGCAGTTCGTATTCCGCCACCGTCGGCGTCAGCGCCTACGAACTCGACCTGTTCGGTCGGGTGCGCAGCCTGAGCGAGCAAGCGCTGCAACAGTACTTCGCTACTGAAGAAGCACGCCGCAGCACGCAGATCAGTCTGGTCGCCAACGTCGCCAATGCCTACCTGACCTGGCAAGCGGACAAGGAACTGCTAAAGCTGACGCAGGACACCCTCGGTGCCTTCGAAGAAAGCTACAAGCTGACCAGCCGCAGCAACGAAGTCGGTGTGGCTTCGGCACTGGATCTCGCGCAGTCGCGCACTTCCGTGGAAAACGCCCGGGCGCAACTGGCGCGTTATACCCGCCAGGTCGCACAGGACGAAAACAGCCTGACCCTGCTGCTCGGCACCGGTATTCCGGCCAACCTGCAAACGGCCAAACCGCTGTCCGATGACCTGCTCAGCGATGTGCCGGCCGGTCTGCCTTCGGACCTGCTGCAACGTCGACCGGACATCCTCCAGGCCGAGTACAACCTGAAGGCGGCCAACGCCAACATCGGCGCGGCGCGTGCAGCGTTCTTCCCGAGCATCAGCCTGACCGCCAACGCGGGCAGCCTGAGCCCGGATCTGTCCGGTCTGTTCAAGGGTGGCTCGGGGACGTGGCTGTTCCAGCCGCAGATCAACCTGCCGATCTTCAACGCCGGCAGCCTGCGCGCCAGCCTCGACTACGCCAAGATCCAGAAGGACATTGGCGTGGCGAACTACGAGAAGTCCATCCAGACCGCCTTCCAGGAAGTCGCCGACGGCCTCGCCGCTCGCCAGACCTACACCGAGCAGCTGCAAGCGCAGCGTGACTTCGTTCAGGCCAACCAGGATTACTACCGCCTGGCCGAACGTCGCTACCGCATCGGCGTCGACAGCAACCTGACCTTCCTCGATGCCCAGCGTCAGTTGTTCAGCGCGCAACAAGCGCTGATCACCGACCGCCTCGCGCAGTTGACCAGTGCGGTCAACCTGTACAAGGCACTGGGTGGTGGCTGGAATGCGCAGACCGCGCAGAACGAAGCGCTGAAAGAAGAAGCGCCGAAGATGAAGCTGTTCTGATCATCGGCTGAATACATCAAGCCCACCTTATTGGTGGGCTTTTTGTTGCCTGTCGCAAAGGTTTCGCGGCCGAACTGGCCTCTTCGCGAGCAGGCTCGCTCCCACAGGGAAACGCATTCCAGTTGTGGGAGCGAGCCTGCTCGCGAAGAGGACCTCACACTCACTACAAATCCGCATGAATCTTGCGTTCGATAACCGCCCAAAACCCGCTTTCAGCAATTGAACCCGAACACACAGGCCCTTCACCATTCGAACCAGAAAACCAATAACAACAAGGTTCGACACCATGCTCCTGCGCCCTGCCCCGCCCGGCTGACCGCCACCGCTGCATCTCAGACCTGCATCACGTTGCCTGCGCCGCACCCGCCGCGACAGCGCAGCCGTTCGCCCTAAAAAAACAAGAGAGACCCAAGTCCATGACAGTTTTCCCTGTGCCCTACGCATTGCCCGCTGTGATCGCCCTGGCCATCGCCGGTCTGGCCCTGCCGGCAAGCGCCGAAGAAGGCGGCTTCGTTGAAGGCGCCAAGGTCAGCCTCAACCTGCGCAACTTCTATATCAACCGCAACTTCACCAACCCGACCAAGACTCAGGGCAAGGCTGAAGAGTGGACGCAGAGTTTCATCCTCGACGCCAAATCCGGCTTCACCCAAGGCACGGTCGGTTTCGGCATGGACGTACTCGGGCTGTATTCGATCAAGCTCGATGGCGGTAAAGGCACGGGCGGTACGCAGTTGTTGCCGCTGGACCATGACGGGCGCCCGGCGGACAACTTCGGCCGCACCAACGTCGCGTTCAAAGCGAAGTTGTCCCAGACCGAGGTCAAGGTCGGTGAGTGGATGCCGGTGCTGCCGATTCTGCGTTCGGACGACGGTCGCTCGCTGCCGCAAACCTTCCGTGGCGGCCAGATCACCTCGAAGGAAATCGCCGGCCTGACCCTCTATGGCGGCCAGTTCCGCGCCAACAGCCCGCGCGACGACAGCAGCATGAGTGACATGTCGATGACCGGTAAAGCCGCGTTCACCTCTGATCGTTTCAACTTCCAGGGCGGCGAATACCTGTTCAACGACAAGCGCACGCAAATCGGCCTGTGGAACGCGCAGCTCAAGGACATCTACAGCCAGCAGTACCTCAACGTATTGCACAGCCAGCCGCTCGGCGACTGGACGCTGGGCGCCAACCTCGGCTTTTTCTACGGCAAGGAAGATGGCAGCGCGCGTGCCGGCGAGCTGGATAACAAGACCTGGTACGGGATGTTTTCGGCCAAGTACGGCGGCAGCACGTTCTACCTCGGACTGCAGAAACTGACCGGCGACAGCGCCTGGATGCGCGTCAACGGCACCAGTGGCGGCACGCTGGCTAACGACAGCTACAACGCAAGTTATGACAACGCTCAGGAACGCTCCTGGCAGTTGCGCCACGACTACAACTTCGCCGCCATGGGCATCCCCGGCCTGACCCTGATGAACCGCTACATCAGCGGCGACAACGTGCACACCGGGACGATCACCGACGGCAAGGAATGGGGTCGCGAATCGGAACTGGGTTACACGGTGCAGAGCGGCACGTTGAAGGATCTGAACGTCAGATGGCGCAACTCGACCATGCGCCGCGACTTCAGCAACAACGAGTTCGATGAAAATCGCCTGATCGTCAGCTACCCGATCAGCCTGCTCTAACCACACATGCCCCACTGTGGGAGCGAGCCTGCTCGCGAAAGCGCAGCTTCAGTCGACATCTCTGTCGAATATGAAATGGCCTTCGCGAGCAGGCTCGCTCCCACAGGGATATGCATTCCAATGTGGGAGCGAGCCTGCTCGCGAAGGCGTCAGTGGCAACAACCTCACTCGCGGGATTCAACCCCGAGTTCATCCCACACCGATTCGGCCAGATGAAACGTCGCGTTCGCCGCCGGGATGCCGCAGTAGATCGCGCTCTGCATGATCACTTCCTTGATCTCGCCGCGGCTGACGCCGTTGTTGGCCGCCGCGCGCAGGTGCAGTTTCAGTTCGCCCTCGCGGTTCATGCCGATCAGCATGGCGATGGTGATCAGGCTGCGGGTATGACGGGGCAGGCCCGGGCGGGTCCAGATGTCGCCCCAGGCGTGGCGGGTGATCATCTCCTGGAATTCCGAGTTGAACTCGGTCAGCGTGGTCAGGCTGCGATCGACGTGGGCATCGCCCAGCACCGCGCGGCGGACTTGCATGCCTTCGTCGTAACGTTGTTTCTCGTCCATAAATTCTTCCTCACTGAGCCTGCAGAAACGCCAGCACACGGTCGCTGAAATCGGCGCCGGCCTGCACGTTGGACAAATGCGCCGCATGGAACTCGGCGTACTCGGCACCGCGCACGTGGTCGCGAATGAAGTGCCCGCCGGACGGCGGCGTCACCGCATCTTCGCTGCCGGCAATCACCAGCAACGGCACGTTGATCGAAGCCAGTTGTTCACGGAAATCGGCATCGCGCACGGCCGCGCAGTTGGCCGCATAGCCTTGTGGATTGGTTGCGGCAAGCATGTCGGTAATCTTCTTCGCCGCCTCGGGATGCGCTGCGGAAAAGTCCGGGGTAAACCAGCGCGCAATCGAGGCATCACGCAGTGCGACCATCGCCGCCGGGCCGTCGCGCAACACGGTTTCGATGCGTGGATTCCATACCGACGGATCGCCGATTTTCGCCGCCGTGTTGCACACGATCAGTTTGTGCAGACGATGGCCTGCGTTGATCCCCAGCCACTGACCGATCAGCCCGCCCATCGACAGTCCGCAGAAGTGCGCGCGCTCGATGTGCAGCGCATCGAGCAGACCGAGCACGTCGCGACCGAGTTGTTCGATGCTGTACGGCCCCTCGGTGACCAGCGATTGCCCATGGCCGCGCGTGTCGAAACGCAGCACGCGGAAATGCTCGGTGAACGCCGGCATTTGCGCGTCCCACATGTGCAGGTCGGTGCCCAGCGAGTTGGACAGCACCAGCACCGGCGCCTCCGCCGGGCCCTCAATTTCATAGTGCAGTTCGCCATCGGCGAGTTGAACGAAAGCCACAGCCCTCTCCTTCAGACAGTCAAAGCGTTGTGTTCAGCCACCGCGCGCTCGACCCAGACTTGCGCCTGGCCAAGGTAATGCGCGGGGTTCAGAAGATCATCGAGTTCAGCGCCACTGAGTTCGGCGGTGACTTGCGGCTCGTCAGCCAGCACCGCACGCAAATGGCGTTGCTCGGCCACTGCACGTTTGCAGCATTGTTCGAGCAGGTGATGCGCGGTGTCGCGGCCGACGCGTTGGGCGAGGACGATGCTCACCGCTTCGGCCAGCACCAGGCCTTGGGTCAATTCGAGGTTGCGGGCCATGCGCGCCGCGTCGACTTCCAGACCGTCGGCCAGCAAGCGCGCCTGTTGCAGCGAACCGGACACCAGGCAGCAGATCTCCGGCAGGGTTTCCCATTCGGCATGCCACAAACCGAGGCTGCGTTCATGCTCCTGCGGCATCGCGCTGAACAGCGTCGACACCAGCCCCGGCACCCGCGTGGCCGCGCCGATCAGCACCGCCGCGCCGACCGGATTGCGTTTGTGCGGCATGGTCGACGAACCACCCTTGCCCGGTGCCGCAGGCTCGAATACTTCCGCTGCTTCGGTCTGCATCAAAAGGCTGATGTCGCGGCCGAATTTGCCGAGGCTGCCGGCGATCAGGCCAAGCACCGCGCCGAATTCGACGATGCGATCACGCTGGGTATGCCACGGTTGCTCGGGCAGCGTCAGTTGCAGCTCTTCGGCCAATGCTTCGGCGATCGGCAACGCCTGTTCACCCAGCGCCGCGAGCGTGCCGGAGGCGCCACCGAATTGCAGCACCAGCAAACGCGGTTTCAGTTGTTGCAGACGCTGACGGCTGCGCGTGACGGCGCCCAGCCATCCGGCGATTTTCATACCGAGAGTCACCGGCGTGGCATGTTGCAGCCAGGTGCGCCCGGCCAGTGGCGTGGTAGCGAAACGTTGTGCCTGAGCTGCGAGCGAGTCGGCCAGTTGCGCCAGTTGGTCTTCGATCAGCGCCAGCGCTTGGCGCAATTGCAGGACCAGCCCGGAATCCATCACGTCCTGACTGGTCGCGCCCAGATGCACATAGCGCTCGGCTTCGGCATCGCTCGAGGCGATCTGCTTGCCCAAGGCCTTGACCAGTGGGATCGCCGAATTACCGGCCGTGGCAATCGCCTCGCCCAGCGCTGCGAAGTCATACAGACTGGCGTCGCACGCTGCGGCAATCGATGCCACGGCCGATGAAGGAATCAGCCCGACCCGCGCCTCGGCCCGGGCCAGCGCCGCTTCGAAATCGAGCATCGCCTGCACCCGGCCCTGATCGCAGAACACTTCGCGCATATCGCGGGCGGTGAAGTAGGCATCGAACAATTGATTGCCCGGTCGCTGAGTCATAAACAGTCCTTGCCGGCGCGAGCCTTGCAGCCCGCGCACATGGGTTTACAGATCGTGGTGCAGATACTTCGCCTGCTTGGGCAGACGCAGACTGAACAGGAAAGCCACCGCCATCATCGCCGTGACGTACCAGTAGAAGGCGTTTTCCATGCCGCCAGCCTTGAGGCTCAGGGCCACAAACTCTGCCGAACCACCGAAGATTGCATTCGCCACCGCGTAAGCCAGGCCGACACCGAGGGCACGCACTTCCGGCGGGAACATCTCGGCTTTGACCAGACCGCTGATCGAGGTGTAGAAACTGACAATCGCCAGCGCCAGGGTGATCAACACGAACGCGAGAAACGGGCTGCTAACGCTTTTCAGGCTGAGCAGAATCGGCACGGTGAAGAGCGTGCCGAGGGCGCCGAACCAAAGCATCGAGTTACGCCGGCCGATCTTGTCGGCGAGCATGCCGAACAACGGCTGCATGCACATATACAGGAACAGCGCGCCGGTCATGATGTAGCTGGCGGTCTTGGCGTGCATCCCGGCGGTGTTCACCAGGTATTTCTGCATGTAGGTGGTGAAGGTGTAGAAAATCAGCGAGCCGCCAGCCGTGTAGCCGAGGACGGTGATGAACGCCGCTTTGTGATCGCGAAACAGTGCAGTGATGCTGCCGGCGTCTTTGTGCGCGCGGGTTTCCTTGTTGGTGGTTTCCTTCAGCGAACGCCGCAGGAACAGCGAAATCAGCGCCGCCACCGCACCGACCACGAACGGAATCCGCCAGCCGTAGGCATGCAGGTCTTCTTCAGTGAGGAACTGTTGCAGCACCACCACCAGCGACACCGCCAGCAGTTGTCCGCCAATCAGCGTCACGTACTGGAACGAAGCGAAGAATCCGCGCTGGCCCTTGAGCGCGACTTCGCTCATGTAAGTCGCGGTGGTGCCGTACTCGCCGCCCACCGACAGACCTTGCAGCAAACGCGCGAACAGCAACAGCACCGGCGCCCAGACGCCGATGTCCTTGTAGGTCGGCAGGCAGGCAATCAGCAGCGAGCCGAAGCACATCATCAGAATCGAGATGAGCATCGAGTTCTTGCGCCCGTGCTTGTCAGCGACCCGGCCGAAAATCCAGCCACCAATCGGCCGCATCAGGAACCCGGCGGCGAACACGCCAGCGGTGTTGACCAGTTGCACGGTGGGGTTATCGGAAGGGAAAAACGCCGGGGCAAAATAGATCGCGCAGAAGGCGTAGACGTAGAAGTCGAACCACTCGACGAGGTTGCCGGAGGAAGCGCCGACAATGGCGAAGATACGCTTGCTGCGCTCTTCGCCGGTGTAGTGGGAGGTGGTGGTTGTCATTGTTTTTTCACTCGATAGGAACAGTCACAGTCTAGACACACTTTGCAACAGTCCCGTTCCACATCGGATCATCACTCAAGTCTGGATCAGCCTTTGTGGCGAGGGGATTTATCCCCGTTGGGCAGCGAAGCGGCCCCAAAACCATTCAGCGCGTTATTTCAGGTAAATCGCGTGTATCTGATTTGCGAGCGCTTCGCACTCGAACGGGGATAAATCCCCTCGCCACAGTTGATCGCTGACCACCGATGGAGTGTTCAATAATCGAAGAACACCGTCTCGGCATCAGTGCCCTGCAGGATCACATTCCACTGGTAAACACCCGATTCATCCTTCTTCGCCAGCAAGGTCGCGCGGCGTTCAGCCGGCACGCACTCAAGCAACGGATCATCAACGTTGGCCGGCTCGCCTTCAAAGTAGATCCGCGTCAGCAAGTGCTTCACCAACCCTCGGGCAAACACCAGCACCACCAGATGCGGCGCCTGGGTCGAGCCTTTCAACCCCGGCACCGTGCCCGGTTTGATCGTGGTGAAACGGAAGCGCCCTTCGGCATCCACCGGCACCCGGCCGAAGCCCTCGAAATTCGGGTCGAGCGGTTTGTCCTGCTGATCTTCCGGGTGGTCGTACTTGCCAGCGGCGTTGGCCTGCCAGACTTCGAGCATGGCATCGTTGACGACATCGCCGTTGCCATCGACCACCTGGCCGGTGATCGCCACGCGCTCGCCGAGGGTCAGCTCGTTGGCCAGGGTTTCGCGGTTCAGCCAGGTCAGGCCGATGTGGTAATACGGCCCGACGGTGTGGGACGTTGTCGCATAGAGCGTCATCTTATTTCTCCATCGGCGTGGCTTCACGCCCGCGCAGCACGATGTCCCAGCGGTAACCGAGGGCGTAGGACGGAATGGTTTTTTCCAGATCGAAAGCAGCGATCAGGCGTTCCTTGGCCGAAGTGTCCGGCACGCAGTTGTAGATCGGGTCATACGCCAGCAGCGGGTCGCCGGGGAAGTACATCTGCGTGACCAGACGCGTAAGAATGCTCGGCCCAAACAGGGAAAAGTGGATGTGCGCCGGACGCCAGGCGTTGTGGTGGTTGCCCCACGGATAGGCGCCGGGCTTGATGGTCTGGAACTGGTACCAGCCATCAGCATCGGTGACGGTGCGGCCAGTGCCGGTGAAGTTCGGGTCCAGCGGCGCGTCGTGCAGGTCGCGGGCATGGTTGTAGCGGCCGGCGGCATTGGCCTGCCATATCTCCACCAGAATTCCCGGCACCGGCAGGCCGTCTTCGTCGAGCACGCGGCCGTGAATGATGATGCGCTCGCCCAGCGGCTCGCCGTCGTGCTGCGCGGTCAGGTCATTGTCCTTCTCGGCAACGTGTTCGGCGCTGATGGTCGGCCCGGTGATTTCCGACAGCGAGTGCGGCAGGTGCACCAACGGCTTGGACGGCGAGCGCAGGTTGGTGGATTGATACGTCGGGTGCAGGTAGTCAGGCTGAGTGCCTGCCTGTGGGCGACGGTAACCAGGCTTGTCAGTCATTTCGCTTTCCTCAGTTCTTGTAAGTGCCGCAGCGCGTCAGACACGTTCGATGGCCAGGGCCAGACCTTGGCCAACACCGACGCACATGGTCGCCAAACCTTTCTTGCCGCCAGTCTTTTCCAGATGATGCAGGGCGGTCAGCACCAGCCGCGCACCGCTCATACCCAACGGATGACCGAGGGCAATCGCGCCGCCATTCGGGTTGACCTGCGGCGCATCGTCGGCCAGGCCCAACTCCCGCAATACCGCCAGCCCCTGGCTGGCAAACGCTTCGTTGAGTTCGATCACGTCGAAATCGCTGACCGCCACGCCGAGGCGCTCGGTCAGTTTGCGCACCGCCGGCACCGGGCCGATGCCCATCACCCGTGGTGCAACGCCGGCGCTGGCCATGCCGAGCACTTTTGCGCAGGCGGTCAGGCCGTGTTTTTTCACCGCTTCGGCTGATGCCAGAATCAGCGCAGCAGCACCATCGTTTACGCCTGAGGCATTGCCGGCGGTGACGGTTTTGTCCGCGCCGTTGACCGGTTTCAGTTTGGCCAACGCTTCAATCGTGGTGTCGGCGCGCGGATGTTCGTCCTCGCTGACCACGGTTTCGCCCTTTTTGTGGGCGATGCGCACTTCGACGATTTCTTCAGCGAAGTATCCGGCGGCTTGAGCGGCGGCGGTACGTTGCTGACTGCGCAAGGCAAAGGCGTCCTGATCTTCGCGCGAAACCTTGTAGTCGTCGGCAACGTTGTCAGCAGTTTGCGGCATGGCATCGACGCCGTACTGCGCTTTCATCAGCGGGTTGACGAAGCGCCAGCCGATGGTGGTGTCTTCCAGTTTCATGTTGCGCGAGAACGCCGCGTCGGCCTTGCCCATCACGAATGGCGCGCGGGACATCGACTCGACGCCGCCGGCAATCGCCAGCTCCATCTCGCCGCTGGCAATCGCACGGAATGCAGTACCGATCGCGTCCATGCCCGAAGCGCAGAGGCGATTGAGCGTAACGCCGGGCACGCTGTCCGGCAGACCCGCCAGCAGCAGCGCCATGCGCGCAACGTTGCGGTTGTCCTCGCCGGCCTGGTTGGCGCAGCCGAGGAACACCTCATCGACGGCATTCCAGTCCACCGATGGATTGCGCTCCATCAGAGCCTTGATCGGCACGGCGGCGAGGTCATCGGCGCGCACGGTGGACAGTCCGCCGCCGAAACGGCCGATGGGGGTGCGAATCGCGTCGCAGATATACACGTCACGCATCATGCTTCTCCCGGTGCCTGACCGTGGGCGGCGGCGGTGCGCGCTTCAAGATCACGCAGCGCGGTCAGCTCGACTTCGGTCGGCTCAGCGGTGGTTTCAATGGAGTCGGCAAAACGGATCGCCCAACCGGTGGCGGCGACCACTTGCTCGCGGGTCACGCCCGGATGCAGCGCGGTGACCACGAATTCGCGGGTACCCTCCTCCGGTTCCATGATGCACAGGTCGGTGATGATGCCCACCGGCCCGGCGCCCGGCAGGCCCAAACGTTTACGCGAATCGCCACCTTCGCCGTGACCGACCGAGGTGATGAAATCGAGTTTGTCGACAAACGAACGCGCCGACTGTTTAAGGATGATCAACACACTCTTCGCCGAACCGGCAATCTCCGGCGCGCCACCGGCACCCGGCAGACGCACTTTCGGCGCGTGGTAGTCGCCGACCACGGTGGTGTTGATGTTGCCGAAACGGTCGACCTGGGCGGCGCCGAGGAAACCGACGTCGATGCGCCCGCCCTGCAACCAGTAGCGAAAAATCTCACCGGTCGGCACCACGGTGTCGGCGGTCTCGGCCAGCTCGCCGTCACCGATCGACAGCGGCAGCACGCTCGGCTTGGCGCCAATCGGGCCGGATTCGTAAATCAGCACCACGTCCGGCGATGATGTCAGACGCGCGAGGTTGGCGGCTTTCGATGGCAGGCCGATGCCGACGAAGCATACCGAGCCGTTCTTCAGGCGCCGGGCCGCCGCGACGGTCATCATTTCATTGGTGGTGTAAGTCATTACTTGGCCTCCGAAGCAGCGGCCAATTTGGCCTGGAATTCGCTGAAGTCAGCGCAGCCATGGATGTATTCGTTGATCCACGCGGTAAACGTCTCACGGTCGCGAGCGATCGGGTCCCACGCCTGATAGAAACGATTGTCACGCTCGGTGTAACCGTGAGCGTAGGACGGATGCGCGCCACCCGGCACATGGCAGACCGCGCTCAAGGCCCAGGTCGGCAGTACGCAAGCGTTCATCGGTGCATTGAGGTCGTCGACGATTTCTTCCACGGTGACGATGCAGCGCTTGGCCGCCAGCGCCGCTTCTTTCTGCACGCCGAGAATGCCCCAGAGCAACACGTTGCCTTTGCGGTCGGCTTTCTGCGCGTGAATCACGGTGACGTCCGGGCGTACCGATGGCACTGCCGCCAACACTTCGCCGGTGAACGGGCAGGTCACGGTTTTGATCAGCGGATTGACCTTCGGCAGGTCGGAGCCGGCGTAGGCACGCAGGACCGCGAACGGCAGGCCGGACGCGCCGGCGACGTAGGCGTTGGCGAGGTCGGCGTGGCTGTGTTCTTCAATTTCCAGCGCGTGCGGCCACTGCTTTTCGACCGCGTCACGCAAACGGTGCAGCGAACCAACACCCGGGTTGCCGCCCCAGGAGAAAATCAGTTTGCGCGCGCAACCGGCGCCGATCAGTTGGTCGTAGATCAGGTCAGGCGTCATCCGCACCAGCGTCAGATCTTTCTTGCCTTGACGAATAATTTCATGACCCGCTGCCGTAGGGATCAGGTGAGTGAAGCCTTCGAGGGCGACGGTATCGCCGTCGTTGACGAATTGCTTCACCGCGTCGTGCAGCGAAAGGATCTCAGCCATGGAGCGGGCTCCTGTTCTTGTAAGGAATCGCCAGTGATAAAAAGGCGCGAGGTTCAGCGCCGGAGTCACTGAAGATTAAGCTCGGGAAATTCGCCAAACAATCCGATAATCGACTGAGTGTTCGTTTATCGAACGGATTGTTGCTTCCCTAATGATCGTTCCCACGCTCCGCGTGGGAATGCAGCCCGGGACGCTCCGCGTCCCTGTACAGCCGAACGCAGAGCGTCCGTTGAGGCATTCCCACGCGGAGCGTGGGAACGATCATGGGTCTGCCTCAGGTCGCATCCGCATGACTGACCATGCCCTTGATCAGCACCGCCGCCGTCGCCAAACCGGCCGGGATCACCAGCGCGGTCAGCACCTGCTCGAAATTCCAGCCCAGGCCGAGCAAGGTTGCGCCCATCCATGCGCCGAGAATCGCGCCAAAACGGCCGATGCCGAGCATCCACGACACCCCGGTCGCGCGACCTTGAGTCGGGTAGAAGCGTGCTGCCAATGACGGCATCGCCGATTGCGCGCCGTTAACGCACATGCCCGCCACCAGTACCAGCGTCGCCAGCAAGGTGATGTTGCCCAGGCTCTGCCCCACGGCGTAGGCAAACACCCCGGCCAGCAGGTAGAAAATGCCGATGACCTTGTGCGGATTGAAGCGATCCATCGCCCAGCCCACCCCGACCGCGCTCAACACGCCGCCAAACTGGAACAACGCACCGATGAACGCGGCCTGCTCCATGCTCGCGCCGCTGTCGCGCATCAGCGTCGGCAGCCAACTGGTCAGCAGGTACACAATCACCAGGCCCATGAAATAGGTCAGCCACAACAGCAGCGTGCCGGTGCTGTACGTGCCGGAGAAGATCACCGCAAAGACATTACGCGCTTTCACGGTCTTCTGTTCCGGCACGCTGAAGCTCGCAGCCTGGGCGACGGTAACCGGGTCGATCGGCGCGAGGGTCTTGCGTACTTTGTCGGTGCCACGGTTGCGCACCACCAGGTAGCGCGCCGATTCCGGCAGCCAGAACAGCAGCACTACCGCGAGGATCAGTGGCAGGATCCCGCCGATCATCAGCAACGCGTGCCAGCCGAAGGCCGGGATCAGTTTTGCCGAGATGAAACCGCCGCCGGCCATGCCGAGGTTGAAGCCGCAGAACATGCTGGTCACCAGCAGCGACTTCTTGCGCTCCGGTGTGTATTCCGAGAGCAGCGTCGTCGCGTTGGGCATGCCCGCGCCGAGACCGAGACCGGTCAGAAAGCGCAACACCAGCAGTTGTTCGACGTTGGTGCTGTACGCCGAGGCCAGGCTGAAGCCGCCGAACAGAATCACCGCACCGACGAGGACAACCTTGCGCCCGAAGCGGTCAGCCAACGGGCCGGAGCCGAGCGCGCCGAAGACCATACCAATCAGCGCGGCACTCATTACCGGGCCGAGGCTGGCGCGGTCGATGCCCCAGTCTTGCGACAGCGCCGGGGCGATGAAGCCCATGGCGGCGGTGTCGAGGCCGTCGAGAAATACGATCAGGAAACACAGGATCACCACCCGCCACTGATAGCGCGAGATCGGTTGGGCGTTGATGAAGGTCTGCACATCGAGGCAGTTACCCACAGCGGACTGAGGCTGGTTCATTATTTTTATTCCACGCAAAAAACGCAGTCGAACGGCGGCCGGCCAAAGGAAGGCACGGTCACAAGAATAGAAGGTTGTAATCAGGCGTTGCGGTGAACCCGGCAACAACGGGTGGGATACAGACAGTCGGGGAGCGAGCGCATGGTGAGTTGCCTCTTGTCATTATTATGGGGTCGACAGTCCGGCGAGCTCATTCACATCAGCGCCGGATGACGCTGCCGCGACATTAATGATCCGAGGGTTTTAGCGTCAATTCGATAAACGCAACACTGTGCGTTTATCGAACAGCTTCCTCAGGCGAACAACTGCGCACTGAGGTCGCGACTGGCGCTGAGCAGGCCCGGCAAGAAGCGCTGCTCCAGCTCGGCGCGACTGACCCGCCCGGCGTGGGTGCTGACATTCAGCGCGGCGACCACTTGCCCGGAGGCGTCGTACACCGGCACAGCGATCGAGCGCAGGCCCTGTTCCAGTTCCTGATCGACAATGCACCAGCCCTGCTGCCGCACCTGCTGCAAACATTCGAGCAACGCGTCGGGGGTATGAATGGTGCGGCTGGTTTTGGCCACCAGTTCGGCGTGGTCGAGGTATTCGCCCAAGGAGGTGTCGTCCAGCGCGGCCAACAGAATGCGCCCCATCGACGTGCAATAGGCAGGGAGACGCCCGCCGACGGAAAGGTCGACCGAGATCAATCGCTGAGTGGTCGCCGAACGCGCGATATAGAGAATGTCATCGCCCTCCAGCGTCGCCATGTTGCAGGCCTCGTGCAGTTGCTCGCTCATGCGATCCAGATACGGTTGGGCGGAGACGGCCAGCGGTGTCGAGGACAGATAGGCGTGGCCGAGGGTCAGCACTTTCGGCAGCAGCGAATAGGTGCGGCCGTCGGTGGTGGCGTAGCCGAGCTTGATCAGCGTGTGCAGGCAACGGCGCACGGCGGCGCGAGGGATTTCAGTGCGATGACTTATCTGCGCGATGGTCAGGTGGCGTTTGCGTTCCTGAAACGCCTGCACCACGGCCAGACCACGGGCCAGGGACGTCATGAAATCCGGATCACCGGTCAGCGCCTGAATGCGCTTGGCCGGCGAGGCGACAATGGGCGGCGCCACCGAGGTGAAGGAGTTGCGCATTTGATCGTTCATTTCTTGTCCTTGTCCGGCACGCATCGATGCCTAGTCAAACGGCTCGCCGCGCGATGCACAAGCACCGGGGCGCCAACATTGGGCGATTATCGAACCGCCGACCGATAATCGCAATCCAGCCCCCGCTCTCCTCTTCATCCTTGAGGCAGCTTTAGCGATTCTGCTCGCAACTTAGTTGTTCTAGTTAATGACGCCAAAAACAGAACGCCGGTTCTATAACGCTGTCTTTACACTTAACTAGCGGCAAAAGTTGCCAGCAACAAAACCATCACACATTCAGAACCGTTTTTAACTTGGCAAAGATAGTCATTCCCGAATCGGCCGCTATAATGCACCCTAGTCGCGGCGCTTTAATCAAAAGCCCGCGACTTGCTGAAACGAGGTCCTTCGTCTCAGCTCCGGCCAGCGCCCGGCGCCCATCACACATGCAACGCCAGCGCTCGCTGAAACAGGAAACTGATGCTGCGTCAGTTTTTATCTGGTGCCGTAGCCGCCTGTAACACGGAAGTCTTGATCGCCTCTGCAATGTCTCCGCGCCCGATCGGGCTGTGGATGACTGGCGGGCTCGCTCAATTGACTCGTTGCAGTGTGTTTCACCGGATATTCAATTCAACTCATACAGGTAGCACCGTGACAAAAGACGAACTGCGCGCGGAACTAGAGCGCCAGGAACAACGTTACAAGGAAGTTTACGGCGGGGAAGTCACCACCTACGCCGCTCAGCCGGAACCGGAACGCAAGGCATGGCGCAAGCGCCCTACTGTTCAGGATCAGGTGTTCAAGCAGGAAATCGAAAAGATCGAAAAGGAACTCAAAGCCGAAGAGCCATGAGCCACGGCGATTGAGCATTCGAAAGTCGGCGTCCGCCTGAGCCACAGCGCGGTGGAAGACGACACCTCGCGCGCCCGCTAACCGCGGGCAGCGGCTGCATCGCTGTTCTGCGGCTTATGAACGAGCGTCCCACAGGTTTCAGAGATATTTCAGACAAGCGTTTGAGCCTTTGAGATATCAGAAAAATTGGCTTAAAAATCTTCTTTTTTCAATAAAATCAAAGAGTTGAAAAACCCTGCGTGCTGCTTGGTTTTCACGCCCTGCAACAAATTAAATCGAAGAAGGGTGTGACCAGTGAGCAGACGGGGCATCGATTTCCTGTCTTTTCTGGCATAATCGCGCCCCCTTACGACCGGGTCAGAAAACCTTCATGATCGATTTATTCAGCGGACTGGATGCTTGGGTGCTTGTGAGCCTCTTGCTCGCCCTGACGTTTGTCCTCGCCTTCGAGTTCATCAATGGATTTCATGACACCGCTAACGCGGTAGCCACTGTTATCTACACCAAAGCCATGCCGCCACACCTGGCGGTGTTCTTTTCCGGTGTGTTCAATTTCCTCGGCGTGCTGCTGGGCGGCGTTGGCGTGGCGTATGCCATCGTCCACTTGCTGCCGGTTGAACTGCTGATCAATGTGAACACCGGCCATGGCCTGGCGATGGTGTTCTCGTTGCTCGCCGCGGCAATCGCCTGGAACCTGGGCACCTGGTACTTCGGTATCCCGGCTTCCAGCTCGCACACCCTGATCGGCTCGATCCTCGGTGTCGGCCTGGCCAACGCACTGATCAACGACATTCCGTTGAGAGATGGCGTGAACTGGCAGAAAGCGATCGACATCGGCGCCTCGCTGGTGTTCTCGCCGATGGCCGGCTTCCTCATCGCCGCGCTGGTGCTGATCGGCCTGAAATGGTGGCGCCCGCTGTCGAAGATGCACAAGACGCCGGAACAGCGCCGCAAGATCGACGACAAAAAACACCCGCCGTTCTGGAACCGCCTGGTCCTGGTGATCTCGGCCATGGCCGTGAGCTTCGTGCACGGTTCCAACGATGGCCAGAAAGGCATCGGCCTGATCATGCTGGTGCTGATCGGTATCGTCCCGGCGCAGTTCGTACTCGATCTGAACAGCACCACCTACCAGATCGAACGCACCCGCGACGCGACCCTGCACCTGAGCCAGTTCTACCAGCGCAACGCCGATTCGCTGGGTGAGTTCCTAGCCCTGGGCAAGAGCGTGGAAGGCGACCTGCCGGAAAAATTCCGCTGCAACCCGCAGCAGACCGAACCGACCATCACCGCCCTGCTGCACACCCTTAAAGGTGTAGCGGACTACCATTCGCTGTCGTCGGACAGCCGCATCGAAGTGCGTCGCTACCTGCTCTGCCTGGACGACACGGCGAAGAAAGTCGGCAAGCTGCCAGGCCTCGAAGCCCGTGAAAAGGCTGACCTCGACAAGCTGCGCAAAGATCTGACCACCACCACTGAATACGCCCCGTTCTGGGTGATTCTGGCGGTCGCCCTGGCACTGGGCCTGGGCACCATGGTCGGCTGGAAGCGCGTAGTGCTGACCATTGGCGAGAAGATCGGCAAGCAAGGCATGACCTATTCCCAGGGCATGTCGGCGCAGATCACCACCGCCAGTCTGATCGGCATGGCCAACATCTTCAGCCTGCCAGTGTCGACCACTCATGTGTTGTCTTCGGGTGTGGCCGGGACCATGGTTGCTAACAAAAGCGGCCTGCAGGGTGGCACGGTGAAGACTATTCTGCTGGCCTGGGTGTTGACCCTGCCGGCGACCGTGGCGCTGTCGGCCGGGTTGTTCTGGTTGGCTTCGAAGGCTTTGGGTAGTTGATCGTTAGCTGTTGATTGGAAAAGGCGTGATTCGTGAGGATCACGCCTTTTTTGTTATTGGGGGTAGGAAGTCTGCCGAAGGGGCAAAAGATCAAAAGCCAAAGCAAAAGCCAGATCAAGAGCCCCTCACCCTAGCCCTCTCCCGGAGGGAGAGGGAACTGACCGAGGTGTTTGAGCGAGTTACGTCGATGTGAAATTCCGAGTTGAACTCAGGATTTGAAAAGCACACAAATCAGCTCCCTCTCCTCGGGGAGAGGGCTGGGCGGGCGGCGTTCCGATGAGGGGCGAATCCAACACAGATCCAAAGCAGATCACACGCTTTTCACCACTCAAAACAATGAGCGCAAGCTCGAGTACCGCTTTTGATCTTGATTCACAGGCGACGTCGGAAGGCTGAGCGGAGGGATTGATCCGGGGGTGGGAGCGCAGCGACCGTCTGGCGCAGCCAGACACAGCGGAAGGAGGTGCAGCGAAGCAAACCGGAGCCGCTGCGCCCGGATCAGTCCCGGAGCGAAGGGACCCGAGCCTGCGAGGGCCGAACGCAGGAGCTAGCGTTTTGGTTACTTTTTGGCGTCTGAAAAAGTGACTCGCCGTAAGGGCGAAACCGCCAGCCGCCACACCCGAAGCAACGGATATTCACCCAAAACCCCAACAGCCTAGTCGGCCAAAAGGCCGCCAAGGCACAAAAAAAAGGGGCAACCGAAGTCGCCCCAAAATGCCTTGCGTGCCCATCAAATCCAGAAGAACTCACTTGCGCCGCTTATGCGCATCCTTCCAGATAAAAAATCCAAACCCTGCAAAAAACAGCACCATAAGCCCCACCGTGAGAACCCCGGCAAACACCACGTTATCGAAAAACATGACTGACCTCCCGGCCCTGCTTTGCTTTGCTTTGCTGCGATGGACTCAAATTAACAAACACACAGGCGCACATATTGACCAGGATCAATATCCGCAACGAAGGGAAATAAAGGAGGGGAAATAACTGACCTGCATCAACCAATGCAGCGGGAGATCAACGCTTTTTCGGCTTGTTCTTCGACTTTTTCTTGGCTTTTCCCAACGGCATCGCCTGCTCGAAAGCCTGACGCACTTCGTTCAGGCGCTTTTCGTTGAGGTCATGCACACGCTTGGCGCGTTCAGTGCTGAGGTCGATCAGTTTGTCGTCTTGGCTCATGGCGTCCGGCACATCGCAGAAGAGATCACAGCTGCCGTCACCGACAGGATTGCGCCAATCATGCCGCTTGGCGCAGGCGCTGACCAGTCACTGCTCAAATCTCGATATCGACCCACAGCCCCTGACGCGGCTGATCATCTATCAACGGCACCACTGGCACGGTGTTGTCGGCGTTCAACTCGGTACCCGGCACGGCCAGATGCTCTTCAGGATCCTCATCCGCCTCGCGGCGTCGGCGGTCACGTTCCTGCTGACGACGCTGTTCTTCGCGCGCCAGCAGACGATCCTCTTCCGGATCACGCTTCTGCAGATCGATCGTGCTTTCGTTGGAGCTTTCCTGCACCGGCACCACTGGCGGGATGTCCGGCCGCTGGCGGATCGGATCCTGCTGGGAAGTGATCGGCACGGCGCTCAAGGGGAGCATCGGTGGCAACATATAAAGGTCTCCTGTCTGCAGGCTATCGGCTGGGGTGCAGGCGCCTTGAGCCGCCTGTCGCAAACTTGTGATGCGCTTGGCACCTGTTGGAGCTGCCGAAGGCTGCGATCTCTTATGGGACAACGCAAAACCGAAGTGTTCCCACAGATCAAAAGATCGCAGCCTGCGGCAGCTCCTACCCCAGTATTTCTTTGGCCTCAGGGTCGCATTCCGTTAAGATAGCCCGCTTTTTCAAGGTGGGAGTCAGGCAGCATGGCGCAGCAGTATCAACCGGGGCAACGCTGGATCAGTGACAGCGAAGCAGAGCTTGGTTTAGGCACCGTTCTGGCACAGGACGGCCGCTTGCTGACCGTGCTTTACCCGGCCACTGGCGAAACCCGCCAGTACGCGCTACGGAATGCGCCCCTGACCCGCGTGCGGTTTTCGCCGGGCGACTCCATCACCCATTTCGAAGGCTGGAAGATGACCGTGCAGCAGGTCGACGACGTCGACGGGCTGATGGTCTATCACGGCCTCAACGGGCAGAACGAGGTCGTCACGCTGCCGGAAACCCAGCTGTCGAACTTCATTCAGTTCCGTCTGGCCAGCGACCGCCTGTTCGCCGGACAGATCGACCCGCTGCCGTGGTTCTCCCTGCGCTACAACACTCTTGAACACACCAGCCGCCAGTTGCAGTCCTCGCTGTGGGGCTTGGGTGGCGTGCGTGCGCAACCGATCGCGCACCAGTTGCACATCGCCCGCGAAGTCGCCGACCGTATCGCCCCGCGTGTATTGCTGGCGGACGAAGTGGGTCTGGGTAAGACCATCGAAGCCGGTCTGGTCATCCACCGCCAGCTGCTCTCGGGCCGCGCCAATCGCGTGCTGATTCTGGTCCCGGAAAACCTCCAGCATCAGTGGCTGGTGGAGATGCGCCGCCGTTTCAATCTGCAGGTCGCGCTGTTCGACGAAGAACGCTTTATCGAAAGCGATGCCACCAACCCGTTCGAAGACACGCAACTGGCGCTGGTCGCGCTGGAGTGGCTGGTCGACGACGAGAAGGCACAGGACGCCTTGTTCGCCGCTGGTTGGGACCTGATGGTGGTCGACGAAGCGCACCACCTGGTCTGGCATGAAGACAAGGCCAGCGCGGAATACTCGCTGGTCGAGCAACTGGCCGAAGTGATTCCCGGCGTGCTGCTGCTCACCGCCACCCCGGAACAACTCGGTCAGGACAGCCACTTCGCCCGTCTGCGCCTGCTTGACCCGAATCGTTTCCACGACCTGGCCGCGTTCCGCGCCGAGAGCGACAACTATCGCCCTGTGGCCGAAGCGGTGCAGGAACTGCTCGACAAGGGCCGTCTCTCCGCCGAGGCGCACAAGACCATTCACGGTTTCCTCGGCAATGAAGGCGAAGCCCTGCTCACCGCCGTCAACGATGGCGATACTGAAGCCAGCGCCCGCCTCGTCCGTGAACTGCTTGATCGCCACGGCACCGGCCGCGTGCTGTTCCGCAACACCCGCGCCGCTGTGCAGGGTTTCCCGGAGCGAAAACTGCATCCATACCCGCTGCCGTGCCCGGACGAATACCTCGAACTGCCGCTGGGCGAACACGCCGAGCTGTACCCGGAAGTCAGCTTCCAGGCCCAGCCGGACGCCAGCGAAGAAGAGCGCTGGTGGAAATTCGACCCGCGCGTCGAGTGGCTGATCGATCAGCTGAAAATGCTCAAGCGCACCAAAGTGCTGGTGATCTGCGCCCACGCCGAAACCGCGATGGACCTGGAAGACGCGTTGCGCGTGCGTTCCGGCATCCCGGCCACGGTGTTCCACGAAGGCATGAACATCCTCGAGCGTGACCGCGCCGCCGCCTACTTCGCCGACGAAGAATTCGGCGCGCAGGTGCTGATCTGCTCGGAGATCGGCAGTGAGGGTCGCAACTTCCAGTTCGCTCACCACCTGGTGCTGTTCGATCTGCCGTCGCACCCGGACCTGCTCGAACAGCGCATCGGCCGTCTTGACCGGATCGGCCAGAAGCACATCATCGAACTGCACGTGCCATACCTGGAAACCAGCCCGCAACAGCGCCTGTTCCAGTGGTACCACGAAGCGCTCAACGCCTTCCTCAACACCTGCCCGACCGGCAACGCCTTGCAGCATCAGTTCGGCCCACGCCTGCTGCCGCTGCTCGAAGAAGCCGATGACGGCGAGTGGCAAGCGCTGATCGACGAAGCACGGGCCGAGCGTGAGCGTCTCGAAGCCGAGCTGCACACCGGCCGCGACCGTTTGCTGGAATTGAATTCCGGCGGCGCTGGCGAAGGTGAAGCGCTGGTAGAAGCGATCCTCGAGCAGGACGACCAGTTCGCCCTGCCGATCTACATGGAAACCCTGTTCGACGCCTTCGGCATCGACAGCGAAGACCATTCGGAAAACGCTCTGATCCTCAAGCCGAGCGAGAAGATGCTCGACGCCAGTTTCCCGCTGGGCGACGACGAAGGCGTGACCATCACCTACGACCGCAATCAGGCGCTGTCGCGCGAAGACATGCAGTTCATCACCTGGGAACACCCTATGGTGCAGGGCGGCATGGACCTGGTGCTGTCCGGTTCGATGGGCAACACCGCCGTCGCGCTGATCAAGAACAAGGCGCTGAAGCCGGGCACCGTGTTGCTGGAATTGCTGTACGTCAGCGAAGTGGTCGCACCGCGCTCGCTGCAACTGGGTCGCTACCTGCCACCGGCGGCGCTGCGTTGCCTGCTCGATGCCAATGGTAATGACCTGTCGCCACGGGTGTCGTTCGAAACCCTCAACGATCAGCTGGAAAGCGTGCCACGGGCCAGCGCCAACAAGTTCATCCAGGCCCAGCGCGATCAATTGACGCCACGGATCAACGCCGGCGAAGAAAAGATCGCCCCGCGTCACGCCGAGCGTGTGGCCGAAGCGCGCCGTCGTCTGGCCGCCGACACTGACGAAGAACTGGCGCGCCTGACCGCGTTGCAAGCGGTCAACCCGACCGTGCGTGACAGCGAACTGGAGGCGTTGCGCACTCAGCGTGAGCAGGGTCTGGCAATGCTCGACAAAGCGGCGTTGCGCCTGGAAGCGATTCGGGTGCTGGTGGCGGGTTAAACCGCCCTGCTCCACCGCTGAAAACCAAGAGGCCCGCAGTGATGCGGGCCGATCGTTCCCACGCTCTGCGTGGGAATGCAGCCCGGGACGCTCCGCGTCCCTACCGAAGCTGGAACGCAGAGCGTCCCTTGAGGCATTCCCACGCAGAGCGTGGGAACGATCATGTGGGAGCGAGCCTGCTCGCGAAAACGGTCAGGCAGTCGCCGCAGAAATTTCTGGCTCAACCACCGCCACCAATCCCTCCTTCATCCGCTGTGCATCGCGAACAAAACACCGCGATGCCAGAAACAGAAAGACCATCGTCAGGAACAGCGCCACCGGGATCAGGTACATCGCGTCATGCAGGCCGACAGCCTTGAACGCTTCGGTCATCTGCTCAGCCCCCGCCGCCAGCATCGCCGTGTGCGCGAAGTGATCCGACAGCCCACCCACCACCACTGGCCCCAACCCGCCGCCGAGCAGATACAGACCGGCAAAGAACAACGCCATCGCCGTGGCCCGCAGGCGCGGTTCGACGACGTCCTGAATTGCCGTGTACACGCAGGTATAGAAGTTGTAGGCGAACAGCCAGCCGACGCTGAATACCGCGACGAACACACCGATCTCGATGCGCCCGGCATGCAGCGCCCAGGCTGTGCACAACGTTGAAATGATCAGGCTGAACGCGGCAAACAACAGCCGCCCACTGGCGAAGCGCTGATGAATCTTGTCGGCGATCCAGCCGCCAAGGGTCAGCCCGACCAATCCCGTCACGCCAACGATGACACCGGTGGCCACCGCCGCCTCCTGCAACGGCATGAGGAAATAGCGCTGCAGCATCGGCACCAGAAACGAGTTGCAGGCATAGGTCGCGAAGTTGAAGCACAGCCCGGCCATCACCAGCCACAGGAAGGTCGGCACGGCGAGGACGCGGCGGATCGGTTTGTCGACTTTCTCTTGCGAGACCTGCACGGTTTCAGCCGCTCCGCGTTTCGGCTCTTTGATGAAGAACATGAACACCGCGAGGATCAGCCCCGGCACGGCAGCGATGAAGAACGGCGCGCGCCAGCTGTCGAACGCCTTGACCATCGCGCCGATGGTGAAGAACGCCAGCAGCAGCCCCAGCGGCAGGCCAAGCATGAAAATACCCATCGCCCGCGCCCGACGGTGTGCGGGAAACAGATCGCCGATCAGCGAGTTGGCCGCTGGTGCGTAACTGGCTTCGCCGATGCCGATGCCCATGCGCACGATGAGGAAACTCCAGAAACTGCCGACCATGCCGTTGACCGCAGTCAGCGCACTCCAGGTCGCCAGGCCCCAGCCCATCAGCTTGCTGCGTGAACCGGTGTCGGCCATGCGCCCGAGTGGCAGGCCGGCAATCGCGTAAACAATGGTGAACGCAGTGCCGATGATGCCCAGCTGAAAGTCGCTGAGGTGCCATTCCATGCGGATCGGTTCGATGATGATCGCCGGGATGGTGCGATCGAAGAAATTGAACAGGTTGGCGAGGAACAGCAGGAACAGAATGCGCCAGGCATTCGCCGCTTGGGTCGAGTTCTGCATGGGTCCGTCTCTTTATTGTTATGAGGGCTTCACTGCCAGCGCGTCGAGCCCGGAACCTGCAATCTAGTCAGCCGCACGGGGGCTGTCTGTCATCATTCGTCAGCCTGATATCGACCCATCGCACTGTAACGAAACGTAAGCCCTTGATAAGTCTGGAATCCCCCGCCATACGGGGCTTTCGCGGCAAAATCCGGCGACAAAAAAATAGTTTCGCGCCCCCCTTCCCAACGCCATGGCAAAGCCTAGAATGGCCGCCGGATCCGTCCGGATCTTCCGATCAATCCCTTTGATACCCCCGCCCATGTCCGAAGCCAGTCCGTGTCTGAATTGCGGTGCCTGCTGTTCCCACTTTCGCGTGTCTTTTTTCTGGGGTGAGTGCTCATCCGCTGGCGGGACGGTGCCCGATGAACTGGTCGCGCAGATCACTCCGAGCCGGGTGGCAATGATCGGCACCGATCGCAAACCGGCGCGTTGCATGTCGCTGGCGGGTGAGGTCGGCAGCGCTGTGGCCTGCACGATCTATGACAAGCGCTCGAGCACCTGCCGCGAGTTCGAGGCGTCGTGGGAGAACGGCGAGCACAATCCCGACTGCGACAAGGCCCGCGCCGCCCACGGCCTGCCACCCTTGCCGCCACACTGGAACGACCTGCCGCTGGAGCGCATTGCCTGAGCGTTAGCGCGAATCGCTATGAGCCTAATGGCAAAATCATTACCACCAATGTGCCACTACGGCTTGCAGCCGGGAAACCGCCTCTATACTGCTTTCATTCGCCTGCGTTGATTGACGCACGGGCCAGATGAATCCGAGACGGGGCATGCTATGGAGTGGCTTGGTTTGCAGTTTGTTGCCGAGCTGCCGGCGAGCGGGCAGATTCTCCTTGATTGCAGTCACAATCCTCTGCTGGTGATGGTGGCCTATCTGGTCGCCTGTGCAGCGAGCTTCGCCACCCTGGACATGGCAGAGCGCCTGGTGCATGCCGAAGATCCGGGGTCGCGGCGAATCTGGCGCTGGATCGGCGCGACCTGCCTGGCCGGCGGCATCTGGGCCATGCACTTCATCGGCATGCTGGCCTTCCAGACCCCCATCGATATTCAGTACGACCTCGGCATTACCCTCCTGTCGTTGCTGATCGCCCTGCTCGCCTCTTGGCTGGCCATGCACACCCTCAGTGAGGTGCAGCCGAGCGCGTTGCATTGCCTGAAGACCGCGTGTGTCATCGGTTTGGGCATCGCTGGCATGCATTACGTCGGCATGGCCGCGATGAAGTCGAGCGCCACCGCCTACTATCAGCCAGGGCTGTTCGCGCTGTCGGTGCTGATTGCCATCGGCGCCAGTTTCACCGCGCTGTGGGTGGCGCGCTATCTCAGCGAAGGCAGCGGCGTCGCGCATCAATTGCTCAAGTACAGCGCGGCGCTGATTCTCGGCGCCGGCATTATCAGCATGCACTTCACCGGCATGGCTGCGCTGGATCTGGTGCTTCCAGAAGGCGCTCTGGCAGCGAGCGGTGGCGACACCGGCCATCTGCAACTGGGCCTGACCGTAGCGCTGATCATCCTGTTGATTCTCGGCAGTGCGATCAGCGCCGCCCTCGCCGACAAAAAGCTGCAGAACAAGGAAAACGACCTGCGCCGGCTCAACGCCCTGCTCAGCCAACTCGATCAGGCGCGCATGTCTTTGCAGCAAGCGGCCAATTACG
Source organism: Pseudomonas iranensis (assembly GCF_014268585.2). Lineage (NCBI taxonomy): Bacteria > Pseudomonadati > Pseudomonadota > Gammaproteobacteria > Pseudomonadales > Pseudomonadaceae > Pseudomonas > Pseudomonas iranensis. Next base: position 1,604,447 of record NZ_CP077092.1, on the reverse strand, counting down.
ACGCGCTGACCAACCTGATCAACCGCCGTGGTTTCAACCAGATGTTCGCCGAGAAGCTCAGCCAGAAAACCAGCGAGGGCGGCATGCTCGCGGTGATGTTTCTCGACATTGACCACTTCAAGCGCATCAACGACAGCCTTGGCCATGACGCCGGCGACGCGCTGCTCAAAGTCATCGCCCAGCACATCAAAAGCTCGGTGCGCAGCCATGAAGACGTGGTCGCGCGGTTCGGCGGCGACGAATTCTGCATACTCATCAGCCTGCGTGACCGCGAAGAGGCGCGCGGTATGGCGCAGCGCATCATGCACAAGATGAAAGAGCCGATCGAACTGGCCGGCCGGCGCATGGTGATGACCACCAGCATCGGCATCAGCCTGTTTCCCGAAGACGGCACCACTTGCGAAGAGCTGCTCAAACACGCCGACCTGGCCTTGTACCAATCCAAAGGCGCCGGGCGCAACGGTCTGCATTTCTTCAATTCCAGCCTGAAGACCCGCGCCAGTTTCGAGCTGCAACTGGAAGAAGAACTGCGCAGTGCGCTACGGCAAGACCACGCGCTGATGCTCTATTACCAGCCGATCTTCGAAGTAAAAACCGGTCGCGTGACCAAGCTCGAAGCGTTGATTCGCTGGCAGCATCCGGTTCACGGTTTGCTCACCCCGGATCGCTTCATCAGTATTGCCGAGAACAACGGTTTGATCGCCGAACTGGACAACTGGGTGTTGCGCCGCGCCTGCAAGGATCTTGGCGAGCTGTCGCGGCATGGTTGTGCCGAATTGAAAATCGCCTGGAACTGCTCGCCGCTGAATCTGGCGCGCGAGGAGCTGGCCGAGGAGATCGAACACGCCTTGCGCACCGCCGGTGTGGCGCCGGAACGCCTGGAACTGGAGGTCACCGAAAACGCCTTGATGGGCAACATCGCCAACACTCTGGTGCTGCTGCGGCAGATCCGCGCCCTCGGTGTGTCGCTGTCGATCGATGATTTCGGCACCGGCTATTCGTCGCTGGCCTACCTCAAGCGTCTGCCGCTGAACACCCTGAAAATCGACCGCTCGTTCATCCTCGACATCCCCACCGCTACGGCGGACATGGAGATCGTCCAGGCGATCATCGTCATGGCTCACACCCTGCATCTGCAGGTGGTCACCGAGGGCGTCGAGAGCCTGGAGCAATACGAGTTTCTCGAGCGTTCGGGCTGCGACTTCATTCAGGGTTATCTGCTCAGCCGCCCGGTGCCGCTGGACGAATTACGCGCGGTGCTCGATGAAATCAACCAGCGCAAACCCGTGCTCGGGGTCAATCCGTTGAGTCTGGCGCGCGATACATTTGCACCAGCGTCGCTGGATCCTTCGCTAAAAAGCCTTGCGCCCCATGCAGGCGCATCAATTGTGCGGCCAATCCGCTGATCGGCGTCGCCGAGCCCTGCTCGCGGGAAAATTTCACCGCTGTGTCGAGATCCTTGAGCAGCGTGCGCACATGCCACTTGATCGGTTCGAAACGGCTCTCGGCCATTTGCGGAGCAAGGATCTGCAACGGTTTGGAATCGGCAAAACCACCGGCCAGCGCCTCGGCGATCAGGCTGGCATCGACCCCGGCCTGTTCGGCCAACGCCACCACTTCGGCAATCACCAGCGCATTGCAGGCGACAATCATCTGGTTGCAGGCCTTGGTGACCTGGCCAGCACCGACGCCGCCCATGTGCGTGACGCGCTGACCGAGGCTGAGCAGCACCGGGCGTACGCGCTCAAGATCTGCCGCTGCACCACCGACCATGATCGCCAGACTGCCAGCGTCGGCGCCGCCCACGCCGCCGGAAACCGGGGAGTCAAGCCAGCCCATGCCGCTTTTCTCGGCCAGCGCTGCGGCCATTTCGCGAGTGGCGGTCGGTTCAAGACTGGAGAAATCCACCAATAGCTGGCCGTTTTTCGCACCTTTGGCAACGCCGCCAGCGCCAAACACCACCTCACGCACCACGGCAGTGTCGGCCAGACACAGCATGACGATGTCGGCGTGTGCGCACAGGTCAGCCGGGCTCGATACCTGGCGGGCGCCGGCCGCAACCAGCGGTGCACACTTGTCCGGGTTGCGGTTCCACACCGTCAGCGGATAACCCGCCGCCAGCAGACGCCGGCACATGGGCAGGCCCATCAGGCCGATTCCGGCAAACCCCAACGAAGGTAGCGTTGACATCATTTCGCCTCTTTTCGATTAAAGATCACCGAATCATGGCCGATTCATCAACGATCAGGAAAGGATTCCGCCCGGCGATCAGATCAGCCAGCACTACGACGCCCGGGCCGTATTCGCGCACACAAGACGCGAGATCTTATTCCGTGAGGTTCGCCGGCACTGTTCGGCGGGCCAATCCAGTCCAGGTAAATGGCGCACCATGACCTCTAAAAACAACCCCGCCAGTGCAACAGCCGATCTGACCCTGAGCCCCGCCGCGAACAGCGCGTCATTATCCAGACCGACGCCGCCTTCGCGCCCGCTGTCGACCCAGCAATACTTGTACTTCACCGAGACCAACACCGACCGCATCCTCGATAACCTCGACGGCCTGCGCGATTCGGTGTTCCCGCGCCCGGCGCATCAGGAAGGCGACAACGAGCAGCACAACGACCAGGAATTCCCCTCGGTGTGCCTGATCGGCCTCGGTCGCTGCGGCTCCAACATCGCCCTCGACGTGGCGGAGCTGGTGTACAACGCGCGCAAGTTCTACCTCAACGAATTCAACAACGAAGACCGCCCGACCGACCGGCGTCTGGCCGACAAGGGCTACAGCCCGGCGCAGTGGATCAAGAACAACCTGCGCATCGGCACCAGCAAATCGACCAAACCGGTGTTTCTGGTCGAACCGCTGGTGATGCTCGGCGACCTCGACAAGGACATCGCCGGGCGCATCCGTTTCTCGCGCAAGGGCGAGAAAAGCGGCTTCCTGCGCGACTACAGCAAAATGAAGATCATGGACTTGTCCGAAGTCCACGCCGGTGGCGCCGGTAACGCGCCGATCCTCGGCCAGTACCTGGCGAAAATCATCCTCAACAAGGACACCCAGCGCTTCTCCAGTCCCGACTGGAAAATGATCCACTCGTACCTGATCGACAGCTGCGGGATCAAGGCCAACCAGTCGCGCCTGTATTTCTCGATCTTCAGTGCCGGCGGCGGTACCGGTTCGGGCATGGCCTCGGAGTTCGGTCTAGCCCAGCAGCACTCGTACATGAACAAGACCTTCGACACCAAGCCGATGGACGAGCATGACGGCAAGAGCGGTCATTCGTTTGTCTTCGAGCCGATCTTCACCAGCGGCATCTGCGTGCTGCCGAACATTTCCGACCACCGCAGCGAAATGTCCGAGGCGCTGCACATCAACGCCGGGCGCCTGCTGTGCAAATACCTGTCGGAGGAATGGGATTTCTCCTACAACTTCGCCAACGAAGACAGCAGCGAAGCCAGCGTGATGGGGCGTATCCGCCCGTGGAACGCGATGATGCTGATCTCCAACGACATCATGCGTTACGCCGAAGAAAGCGATGACGGCAATATCCAGAACATTGATGTCAATGCCATGGAGAAACACGCCAACCAGTACATCTCGCAGCAGATCTTCAATATTCTGACGGCGCAGGCAGTCACCACTGACTACGACCAGAACTACTTCCGCCGCGCCGGCATCGACATCGGCGAAACCATCCGCCTGGATGCCAACGACCTGTTCATGAGTCTGGCCGGCCCGGTGGCGATTGCCTACGCCGAATCGGTAGTCCCGGAAACCCCACCGCCGAGCAGCGACAAGTTCAAGGTCTTCGATAAAGAGCCGCAACGCCTGAACATCGACGACCTGTTCTTCCGTTCGATCGACCTGCCGCACTTCAACAAGGTCACTCAGGCCATCGAAGGCATCAGCCTGCTGCCGATTGAATCCAAGCGTTATCGCGCTTCGCTTGAGCAGTACAAGAATTCCGGCTACGACGCCGCCGCGCTGCACGATTTGCACTTTTTCAAGAATTGCTCGTCGGTGGTGTCGATCGTCTCGCTGCCGAAAGACTACAAACTGTCGTACATGGACCTGAACCGGTTGAAGACCCACCTCAACAGCCTGTTCCCCAACACCACGCTCAAGCGTTACGCGCTGGTGATCGGCGCTTCGGCCAACCTGTCGCTGACCACCCTGATCGCCAAGAGCCCGTGCCTGTCGGACGACTTCCTCACACTGATCGTGGCGTTCATCAAGCGCTGCTTCGCGAAGAATCCGTACCGTTTCGACGAGACGCTGGATAACTCGATTCTCGACTTCATCATTCAGGAAGACTTCGACGAGGAGCGGATCGACGACCTGCTCAACGAATTCGAAAACCCGGCGAAGATCCTCGATACCAACTGGTACGCGATCAAACCGATGTACGAAAAGAAATACCGTGAGTTGATCAACGACAAGGACAAGTTCGTCTCGATCAATGACATTCGCCTGTCACGCGATTGCGTGAAGAAGTCGATCAAGTACCTGCGCGAGATCTACCGCCACCGGATTGGCAAGACCAAGGTGATTTCGCTGAATAACCATACCGGGAAGACTTACTCGGTCTGATCCAGCAGCGAGTCGCCCCATTCGCGAGCAGGCTCGCTCCCACAGGAAAGTGCATTCCAAGGTGGGAGCGAGCCTGCTCGCGAAGGCGCCCTCGACTTCACCGACAAATTCAGCTTTACGAACATCCAGAAACAATTAAGCGACCCTCAGGCCGCTCCATAAACTGTTCCCGTTACGTTTACGTCACCGTGAGGCGTGGCATTTCTCCACGGCAAGGTGCCATCACGCTACTCCGCTACACACTTGCGGCGCGGCAATCGAGGCACCAAAAGGGTGCGGGCAATTAAACGGCCGCCCTTTCCTGGATCAGAATCCACGGCGAAACCACCACGGCCCACAGCTGCGGATCACGTTCGAAAATATCCAGTGCCCGCGTTTCAGACAGCTTGGCGACCTTGTCGTCGGCCAGCCAGGCCGCGACTTTCTCGCCTTCATCCGAAGCCACGGCCTCGGCGGCGGCGATCAAATCCAGGTCAGGGTCGACCCACAATAGGGCACCCTTGGCGAAGAACGGCTCCAGCTCTTTCCAGGTAATAGATGCCGTTTCACCAAGCAGCTTGGCATAGAGGGTGCTAGGTTCTTGATTCATGGGAGCTGTCCGGAAAAGAAATCGACGCGAATGATAACGTCGGTGGTCCGTCAGAAAAACCCGGTTGCAAATCGCTGCACCGAACGAAAAGAGCAGGAACGCCAGGGAATGCTGCCTTTTGGGATATATGCCCCCGATTGCCCCGCCGCAATTCTGTCTCTTTCATTCAAAAATGCGACACCCCCAAGTTTTGCCCCGTGGCGCCCGCTTCCCAGTTGATCAAGCGGCGCTCTACACTGTACCGGTACAGTTGCCGGGGCATTTTCCGGAGGGTATCGCAAAGATATCTGACCCGGTTCTGCTGCTACGGCGCCAGAACTCTAAAAAATACAACAGTAAGAGTGGAGCACTATGACTAAGGCTACTAAGCAGATTTCCAAACTGTTTGCCGCTATGGTTCTGGCCGGGGTTGCCAGCCATTCGTTCGCAGCTGACACCATCAAAATCGGTATCGCCGGTCCTAAAACCGGTCCAGTAGCCCAGTACGGCGACATGCAGTTCAGTGGCGCGAAAATGGCCATCGAGCAGATCAACGCCAAGGGCGGCGTCGACGGCAAGAAACTCGAAGCCGTTGAATACGACGATGCCTGCGATCCGAAACAAGCGGTAGCGGTAGCGAACAAGGTCGTCAACGACGGCGTCAAGTTCGTGGTCGGTCACCTGTGCTCCAGCTCCACTCAGCCAGCTTCGGACATCTACGAAGACGAAGGCGTGATCATGATCACCCCGGCTGCCACCAGCCCGGATATCACCGCCCGTGGCTACAAAATGATCTTCCGCACCATCGGTCTCGACAGCGCCCAGGGCCCTGCCGCCGGCAACTACATCGCCGATCACGTGAAACCGAAAGTGGTTGGCGTGCTGCACGACAAACAGCAGTACGGTGAAGGCATCGCCACCGCCGTGAAATCGACCCTCGAGAAGAAAGGCACCAAGGTTGCCGTCTTCGAAGGCGTCAACGCTGGCGACAAGGACTTCTCCGCCATCATCGCCAAGCTCAAGCAAGCCGGCGTCGACTTCGTCTACTACGGCGGCTACCACCCGGAGCTGGGTCTGATTCTGCGTCAGGCTCAGGAAAAAGGCCTGAAAGCCCGCTTCATGGGTCCGGAAGGCGTGGGTAACGACTCGATCACCCAGATCGCCAAGGACGCGTCCGAAGGCCTGCTGGTGACCCTGCCGAAATCCTTCGACCAGGATCCGGCCAACGTTGCCCTGGCTGACGCGTTCAAAGCCAAGAAGGAAGATCCGAGCGGTCCGTTCGTGTTCCCGTCCTACTCGGCAGTGACCGTGATTGCCGAAGGCATCAAGGCGGCCAAGTCCGAAGACGCGACCAAAGTGGCTGAAGCCATCCACGCCGGTTCGTTCAAGACCCCGACCGGCGACCTGAGCTTCGACGACAAGGGCGACCTGAAGGACTTCAAATTTGTCGTGTACGAGTGGCACAACGGCAAACCTAAAACCGAAGTTTCGCCTCAGTAAGGCCTTGCCCGACTGACTGCCAATAAAGCCCACGGCGTGCCGTGGGCTTTGTTTTGCGAATGTATGGGCCGCGCTGGCGTGATCCGCCAGTCGACCCACCTGAAAATCTCAAAACCGTCATCAGCGGTTCGCTGGCAAAACCCGGATTCGAAGTGGATAGAGATCCACGGGGCCGGGCGGGAAAATGACTCCACCAGTGAAATGCGTACAGGTTTTTAGGAGCGCTGTAATGCCTGACCTCTATCACTTCTTCCAACAGCTGGTTAACGGCCTCAACGTTGGCAGCATGTATGCCCTGATCGCCATCGGCTACACGATGGTCTACGGCATCATTGGAATGATCAACTTCGCCCACGGCGAGGTGTACATGATCGGTTCCTACGTGGCCTTCATCGCCATCGCCGGGCTGACCATGATGGGACTCGACAGTGTCCCGCTGTTGATGACCGCGGCGTTCATCGCCAGCATCGTCGTCACCAGTTCCTACGGTTACAGCATCGAACGGATCGCCTACCGCCCCCTGCGCGGCAGCAACCGTCTGATCCCGCTGATTTCTGCCATCGGTATGTCGATCTTCCTGCAGAACACCGTTCTGCTGGCGCAAGACTCCAAGGACAAAGCTATCCCCAACCTGATCCCGGGCAACTTCGCCTTCGGTCCGGGTGGCGCACAAGAAGTGCTGATTTCCTACATGCAGATCGTGGTGTTTGTGGTGACCCTGATCGCCATGCTCGGCCTGACCCTGTTCATCTCCCGTTCCCGTCTGGGCCGCGCCTGCCGCGCCTGTGCCGAGGACATCAAGATGGCCAACCTGCTCGGCATCAATACCAACAACATCATCGCCCTGACCTTCGTCATCGGTGCTGCGCTGGCCGCCGTTGCCGCAGTGCTGCTGAGCATGCAATACGGCGTGATCAACCCCAACGCTGGTTTCCTCGTCGGCCTCAAGGCCTTCACCGCTGCGGTACTGGGCGGCATCGGCAGCATCCCCGGGGCAATGCTCGGCGGCCTGGTGCTCGGTGTAGCGGAAGCGTTCGGTGCCGATATCTTCGGCGACCAGTACAAGGACGTCGTTGCGTTCGGCCTGCTGGTTCTGGTGCTGTTGTTCCGTCCGACCGGCATTCTGGGCCGTCCGGAGGTTGAGAAAGTATGACTAGGAATCTTAAACAGGCACTGTTCAGTGCCTTGCTGGTGTGGGCGGTGGCCTACCCGGTACTCGGTCTGAAACTGACCATCGTCGGCATCAATCTGGAAGTGCACAACACCAGCCCTGCGGTACTCGCGACCATCGCGATCTGCTCGGTGCTGATGTTCTTGCGCGTGCTGTTCAACCAGCAGATCAGCAAGGCCTGGCGCTCCTCGCCGGGCATGCCGTTGATCCCGGCCAAGGCCAGCAACTTCCTGACCCTGCCAACCACCCAGCGCTATTTCATCATTGCGCTGATTCTGATCGCCCTGGTCTGGCCGTTCTTCGGCTCCCGTGGCGCGGTGGATATCGCAACGCTGATCCTGATCTACGTGATGCTCGGCCTGGGCCTGAACATCGTGGTCGGTCTGGCCGGTCTGCTTGACCTGGGCTACGTCGGTTTCTACGCCGTCGGCGCCTATAGCTACGCGCTGCTGTCGCATTACTACGGCTTGAGCTTCTGGATCTGCCTGCCGATTGCCGGCCTGATGGCGGCGACGTTCGGCTTCCTGCTGGGCTTCCCGGTGTTGCGTCTGCGCGGCGACTATCTGGCGATCGTGACCTTGGGTTTCGGCGAAATCATCCGTCTGTTCCTGCGTAACCTGACCGATATCACCGGTGGCCCGAACGGCATCAGCAACATCGAAAAACCGACGTTCTTCGGCCTGACCTTCGAGCGCAAAGCCGCCGAAGGCCTGCAGACGTTCCACGAGTATTTCGGCCTGCAATACAACTCGATCAACAAGGTGATCTTCCTTTACCTGGTTGCGCTGTTGCTCGCACTGGCCGCGCTGTTCGTGATCAACCGTCTGCTGCGCATGCCGATCGGCCGTGCGTGGGAAGCGTTGCGTGAAGACGAAATTGCCTGCCGTGCGCTGGGCCTGAACCCGACCGTGATCAAGCTCTCCGCCTTCACCCTAGGTGCTGCGTTCGCCGGTTTCGCCGGCAGCTTCTTCGCCGCGCGTCAGGGCCTGGTGACGCCCGAGTCGTTCACCTTCATCGAGTCGGCGATCATCCTCGCCATCGTCGTATTGGGTGGCATGGGCTCGCAACTGGGCGTGATTCTGGCGGCGATCGTGATGATCCTGTTGCCGGAAATGATGCGTGAGTTCAGCGAGTACCGCATGTTGATGTTCGGTGCGCTGATGGTGCTGATGATGATCTGGCGTCCACAAGGTCTGCTGCCGATGCAACGCCCACACATGGAGTTGCGCAAATGAGCCGCGAGATCCTTAAAGTCGAAAATCTGAGCATGCGCTTCGGCGGCTTGCTCGCGGTCAACGGCGTGGCGCTGACCGTCAAGGAAAAGCAGGTGGTTGCCCTGATCGGCCCGAACGGCGCCGGCAAGACCACCGTGTTCAACTGCCTGACCGGCTTCTATCAGCCTACCGGCGGCAGCATCCTGCTCGACGGCGAGCCGATCCAGGGCCTGCCGGGCCACAAGATCGCCCTCAAAGGCGTGGTGCGGACCTTCCAGAACGTGCGTTTGTTCAAGGACATGACTGCCGTCGAGAACCTGTTGATCGCCCAGCACCGTCACTTGAACACCAACTTCCTGTCCGGCCTGTTCAAGACCCCGGCGTTCCGCAAAAGCGAGCGCGAGGCCATGGAATTTGCCGAGTACTGGCTGGAAAAGGTCAATCTCAAAGAGTTCGCCAACCGCACCGCCGGCACCCTCGCCTACGGCCAGCAACGGCGTCTGGAAATCGCCCGCTGCATGATGACCCGCCCGCGGATTCTCATGCTCGACGAACCGGCCGCCGGCCTGAACCCGAAGGAAACCGAAGACCTCAAGGCGCTGATCGGTGTGTTGCGCGAAGAGCACAACGTCACCGTGCTGCTGATTGAACACGACATGAAACTGGTCATGAGCATTTCCGACCACATCGTCGTGATCAACCAGGGCACGCCGCTGGCCGACGGCACGCCGGAACAGATCCGCGACAATCCTGAAGTGATCAAAGCCTACCTGGGGGAAGCGTAAATGCTGCAGTTCGAAAACGTTTCCACCTTCTACGGCAAGATCCAGGCCCTGCACAGCGTCAACGTCGAAGTCCGTCAGGGCGAGATCGTGACGCTGATCGGCGCCAACGGTGCCGGCAAATCCACGCTGCTGATGACACTCTGCGGTTCGCCGCAGGCGCACAGCGGCAGCATCCGCTACATGGGTGAGGAACTGGTCGGCCAGGACTCGTCGCAGATCATGCGCAAGAGCATCGCCGTGGTCCCGGAAGGGCGTCGGGTGTTTGCCCGTCTGACCGTTGAAGAAAACCTGTCGATGGGCGGATTTTTCACCGACAAGGGCGACTATCAGGAACAGATGGACAAGGTTCTCGGACTTTTCCCACGCCTGAAAGAACGCTTCAACCAGCGCGGCGGCACCATGTCCGGCGGCGAACAGCAAATGCTCGCCATCGGCCGTGCGCTGATGAGCAAGCCCAAGCTGCTGCTGCTCGACGAGCCGTCGCTGGGTCTGGCGCCGATCATCATCCAGCAGATCTTCGACATCATCGAACAGCTGCGCAAGGACGGTGTGACGGTGTTCCTGGTCGAGCAGAACGCCAACCAGGCGCTGAAAATCGCCGACCGCGCCTACGTTCTGGAGAACGGCCGCGTGGTCATGCAAGGCACCGGTGAAGCGCTGCTGACCGACCCGAAAGTACGCGAGGCGTATCTCGGTGGTTGAGTGTTATCGCTGCACAAAAAAACGGCCTTCGGGCCGTTTTTTTATTTCCTGAGTACCACCAAGGTAACCCTGTGGGAGCGAGCCTGCTCGCGAAGCGCTCTGTCATTCAACATTATGGGTGCCTGACACACCGCCTTCGCGAGCAGGCTCGCTCCCACCGGGATACCGCTGAATCCGAAATTTTTCATAAATTTCTCGCCCCGCCTGTAACGCATCCCCCCACCCGTTCTCTAGAGGGACAAGCAAGCGCAAACCGCTTGCAGAAACCCTGATAAAAACTGGAGAAACATCATGACTGCGACTACCCGTACCCTGTCCGCTACCGCCCTGGTTCTGGCCCTCGGTTCCGCTCTGAGCATCGCCACTGTCTCCACCGCCCAAGCCGCCGATGCCAACATGGAAAAATGCTTCGGCGTGGCCATGAAGGGCAAGAACGATTGCGCCGCAGGTGCCGGGACTACCTGCGCCGGCACGGCGAAAATGGACTACCAGGCCAACGCCTGGAAGCTCGTTCCGAAAGGCACCTGCGCCACCACCGAAAGCAAAACCTCGCCGACCGGTTTCGGTCAGCTCGAAGCCTTCAAAGCCAAGTCCTGATCCACGGCCTGCCTGAGTGACGCCCATGTTCAGTCATCACGAACCGTCCCTGCCGCGCACTCAGGCAGCTCGCACCGAGCTCCCTGCCCGCGCCGGGCTGGGGCTCAAGACCGGGCACTTCCTCGAAGTGCTCGGCTCCGTACCGGACCTCGGTTTCTTCGAGGTCCACGCCGAAAACTACATGGTGGCCGGCGGCCCTTTTCATCATTTTCTCGGTCTGATTCGCCAACAGTACCCGCTGTCATTGCACGGCGTGGGCCTGTCGATCGGTGGCGAAGGCCCGCTGGACGGCCAGCACCTCAAACGCCTCGCCGAGCTGATCGAGCGCTATCAACCGCAAGCCTTTTCCGAACATCTGGCGTGGTCGAGCCACGGCCCGGTGTTCCTCAATGACCTGCTGCCACTGGCTTACGACACGCCGACACTGAACCGCGTCTGTGCGCACATCGACCAGGTGCAGAACACCCTGAAACGACCGATGCTGCTGGAGAACCCGGCGACCTATCTGGGATTTGAGCACTCGACGATCGACGAGGCCGAGTTCATCGCCGAAGTGATCCGCCGCAGCGGCTGCGGCTTGTTGCTCGACGTCAACAATGTCTACGTGTCGTGCATAAACCATCAGCGCAATCCTTTGGCCTACCTCGATGCGTTACCGCTGCACGCGGTCGGCGAGATTCATCTGGCCGGCTTCGCTGAAGATTGCGACAACCTCGGCGATCGCTTGCTGATTGACGATCACGGCGCGCCTATTGATCAGGCCGTCTGGGATCTGTACCGGCAAGTGCTGCAACGTATCGGCCCGGTGGCGACGCTGATCGAACGCGATAACCAGGTGCCGGCCTTCGACGTTTTGCTCGCCGAAGCGCAGCAAGCCGAGACTCTGTTGCGCCGCGCGGAGCGTGCGGCATGAGCACGCAAGCGGACTTCGCCGCCGCCCTGCTCAATGCGCAACTGCCGTATCCCAAGGGCCTGTGCAGCCGCAATGGCGCTGATCCGTCGCGGCGTTTTGCGGTCTATCGCAACAACGTGCAGAGCTCGCTGATCAATGCCCTGGCCGACAGCTATCCGGTGGTGCAGCAGTTGGTCGGCGAAGAATTCTTCCGCGCCATGGCGGCGATTTTCGTCCAGAGTCAGCCGCCACACAGTCCGTTGATGAGCCGCTATGGCGAGCACTTCGCCGACTTCATCGCACAATTCGAACCCATTGCCGGCGTGCCTTATGTGGCTGATGTCGCGCGACTCGAGCACTTGCGCACTGTCGCCTACCACGCCGCCGATGCGCAGCCGATCCGGCCTGAACAAGTCAGTGCCGCGCTGGCCGATCCGCAGTCGCTGAGTGGACTGTGTTTCGAACTGCATCCCTCGCTGCACCTGCTCGACTCTGCTTTTGCGGTCGTGGCGATCTGGGCCGCGCATCAGCAGGAGCCAACTCTGGCGGGCATTGGCCTGAATCAAGGCCAGCATGCCCTGGTGCTGCGCAATGGTCTCGACGTTGAGGTGTTCGCTCTTGAGGCGGGTGCGAGCGTGTTCATTGGTCATCTGCTCCAGGGCTCGCCACTGCTCGCGGCGGCAGAAAACAGCCCGCCGTTCGATCTCGCCCAAACCCTCGCCTTACTGATTGCGCATAACGCGATTACCCGTCTGAATTACAAGGAGTTGCCATGAAGGCTTTTATCCTGCGCGTCATCGCGCTGTTCGAAAAAATCCCGCACAGCCTGATTGCCTTCATCGCGCGTTTTTCCATCGCTGCGGTGTTCTGGAAATCCGGGCAAACCAAGGTCGAAGGACTGGCCGTGGATTTGATTGACGGCACCTTTGAACTGGGCTGGCCACGCTTGGCCGACTCGACGATTCCGCTGTTTCAGAGCGAGTACGACCTGCCGCTGTTGTCGCCGGAAATTGCCGCGCATCTGGCGGCTTTTGCCGAGCATCTGTTTCCGCTGTTGATTCTGCTCGGCTTCGCCACACGGTTTTCGGCGCTGGCGCTGCTGGGCATGACCCTGACTATCCAACTGTTTGTCTATCCGGATGCCTACCCGACCCATGGCACTTGGGCGGCGGTGTTGCTGTATTTGATGGCGACCGGGCCGGGCAGGTTGTCGATTGATCAGCTGATTGCCCGCCGATTCGCAAAATAAGATCCCCCCTGTGGGAGCGAGCCTGCTCGCGAAAGCGGTGTGTCATTCAACATCGATATCGACTGAGCTGACGCATTCGCGAGCAGGCTCGCTCCCACACGGAAATCACATCAGCGCTGGAGTCGATCCAGCGCCTCGCCACTGCGCTTGAACCAGCCCATCAGATAATCCGCGAGCACCTGCGTGCGTTTCGGTAATCCACCCTGATACGGGTGCACCAGATACATCGGCATGCGTCGGGTCTGGTAATCGCGCAGCAACCAGCGCAAGCGGCCGTCAGCCAGTTCCGTTTGCAGGAGATACGACGGCAAACGGGCGATGCCGGCACCGGACAGCGCTGCTTTCTTCAACAGGCTGTAGTGATTGCTGGCAAACGGACCCGAAACCCGCACCCGCAACAACTCATGCTGCTGGTGATACAGCCATTCTTCGCGGCCGCTGTAATGGCTGTTGAGCAGGCAACGATGCTCAGCCAGTGACTGCGGCGTCGCCGGCTCGCCGAAGCGCTCGAGGTAGGCTGGGCTGGCGCAGGTCATTTCGTGCCACGCCAACAGCGGCTTGGCCACCAGCCGATCGTCATTGGCCACTTCGGCACGAATCGCCAGATCAAAGCCATCGCGGGCCAGATCGCGATAGCTATTGTTCAGCTCCAACTCGATCTGCACCTCCGGGTATTGCCCGGAAAACTCCAGAAGCAAGCCATCGAAGAAGGTTTCGCCGAGCGACACCGGAACCGTCATGCGCACGGGACCGGCCATGTCGTCCTTCAAACGCGCCAAAGCCTGCCGCGCGCGTTCGACCTGAACCACCAGAGCCTGAGCCTGCGGCAGCAACGCCGCCCCTGCCGCCGTCAGACTCAAGCGCCGGGTGGTGCGTTGCAGCAATACCACACCGAACTGCGCTTCGAGCTGGCTGATGCGCTTGGACAACTGGCCCTTGCTGCAGCCCAACTGCTGCGCGGCGAGGGTAAAACTGCCGGCCTCGATCAGCACGGCGAATGCAGCAAGGTCATCCATTTCGCTCAAGGATTGTTTCCATTTGAAAACCAAAGGTTGCCTATTAGTGCGCTTATCCGCAGAAAAAACCACTCTAGACTGAAACCTCATTCACACACATGGGGTACAGCTCGATGAAAATTCTGTTGATAGGCGCCGGCGGCACCATCGGTTCGGCGGTGGACAAAGAATTGTCGCAACGCCACGAGGTCATTCGTATCGGCCGCAACAGCGGTGACTTGCAAGTGGATATCAGCGACAGCGCGTCGATCCGCAAGCTGTTCGAGCAGACCGGCAAGTTCGATGCGCTGATCTGCGCGGCGGGCAACGTGACCTTCGCAGCGCTGGACGAGATGACTGGGGACAGCTTCGCCCTCGGCCTGAAAGACAAGCTGATGGGCCAGGTCAACCTGCTGCTGATCGGTCGCGAGTTCGCCAATGACGGCGCCTCGTTCACCTTCACCACCGGCGTGCTCAGCCACGACCCGATTCGCAGCGGCGCCTCGGCAGCGCTGGTTAACGGCGCCCTCGACAGCTTCGTCCGCGCCGCCGCCATCGAACTGCCGCGTGGCCTGCGGGTGAATTCGGTGAGCCCGACCGTGCTGCTGGAAGCGATGGGCAGCTATGCGCCGTACTTCCGTGGTTACAAGCCCGTGCCTGCGGCGGACGTGGCGTTGGCCTACGCGAAAAGTGTCGAGGGCTTGCAGTCCGGCCAGACGTTTCACGTGGGTTAAGGCCCTTGTGATGAACGGTCAGGCTGCGTAACGTGGCAGCACTTGTCTGGAGAGCCAAAGATGCGTGTTGCCCGTTCGTTTGTCCTCGTTGCCCTGCTGCCGATGTTTGCCGCCTGCCAGTTGTTCGACGGCCAGCGTGAAAGTGTGTCCCATGCCGGGCAGACGCGGATGCAGGGGCAACTGACCGCCGCCGACGGCAAACTGATGTTCCAGCCGTGCCAGGATCAGCGGCAACTGGTGGTCAACGACATCGGCGGCACCAGCGTCCTGCAAGAGGCCGCCACCCTTGCCGACGAGCAGGGCAAGCTGTTTGCCGATGTGCGCGGCAAGGTCTCCGGCGACCGTCTCGACCTCGGCCAGTTGTATCGCGTCGAGCGCTCGGGCACGGCCTGCGACGATCCGAATTTCAAACTGCTGATCCTGCGCGCCGCCGGCCATGGCCCGGAGTGGAACGTCAAGATCAGCGGCAAAGGCATGGTCATCGAGCGCGACGGCCAGGCTCCACTCGCCGTGCCGTATGTGGAAGAGCAACTGGGCGACGGCCGCTTCAATCTCAGCAGCGAAGCCAACAACCAGCGCATCGAATTGTGGGTCGCGCCACAGCGCTGCGTCGACAGCAGCACCGGCAGCGTGCAGCACATGAGCGCCGAGTTGCGCATCGACGGTCAGGTGCAGCGCGGCTGCGGCTATTTCGGCGGCGCACGCAACGACTGATCGTTTTTCCCCCACGGATCCGCTCGCGGCGGCTTATAATCGCCGCCTTCAAACGCCCTGGCGCAGTTGTGCGCCCCGCGAATCCGGATCCCCGCCATGTTACGAATCACTGAACTCAAGCTGCCAATCGACCATCCCGAAGAAGACCTGCGCGTTGCTATCGTGCAACGCCTGGGCATCGCCAGTGATGATCTGCTCGATTTCACCTTGTTCAAGCGCAGCTATGACGCGCGCAAAAAGTCCTCAGAACTGTGCTTCATCTACACCATCGACCTCAACGTACGCGACGAGGCCAGAGTGTTGGGCAAGTTCGCCGACGACCGTAACGTCAACGTGGCGCCGGATGTCAGCTACAAATTCGTCGGCCAGGCACCGAGCGATCTCGGCCAACGGCCGATCGTCGTCGGTTTCGGCCCGTGCGGCATCTTCGCCGGTCTGCTGCTGGCACAAATGGGCTTCAAACCGATCATTCTCGAACGCGGCACCGAAGTCCGTCAGCGCACCAAGGACACTTGGGGCCTGTGGCGCAAAAGCGTGCTCAATCCCGAGTCCAACGTACAGTTTGGCGAAGGCGGCGCGGGGACGTTCTCCGACGGCAAGCTGTACAGCCAGATCAAGGACCCGAAATTCCTCGGTCGTAAAGTCCTGCACGAGTTCGTCAAGGCCGGCGCGCCGGAAGAAATCCTCTACGTCAGCAAGCCGCACATCGGTACGTTCCGCCTGACCGGTATGGTCGAAAACATGCGCGAGCAGATCCGCGAACTGGGCGGTGAAGTGCGCTTCCAGGAGCGCGTCAGCGACGTGCTGATCGAAGATGGCCAACTGGTCGGCGTGCAACTGGCCAGCGGCGAAACCCTGCACTCCAGACACGTAGTTCTGGCCCTCGGCCACAGCGCCCGCGACACCTTCCGCATGCTCCACAGCCGTGGCGTGTTCATGGAAGCCAAGCCATTCTCGGTGGGTTTCCGCATCGAACATCCGCAGTCGCTGATCGACCGCGCGCGCCTGGGCAAATACGCTGGCCACCCGAAACTTGGCGCTGCCGATTACAAACTGGTGCACCACGCCAAGAACGGGCGTTCGGTCTACAGCTTCTGCATGTGCCCGGGCGGCACCGTGGTCGCGGCCACCTCCGAGCCCAATCGCGTGGTCACCAATGGCATGAGCCAGTACTCGCGTAACGAGCGTAATGCCAACTCCGGCATCGTCGTCGGCATCACCCCGGAAGTCGATTATCCGGGCGGCCCGCTCGCCGGTATCGAGTTGCAGGAGCGCTTGGAATCTCACGCGTTCATCCTTGGCGGCAGCGACTACAAGGCCCCGGCGCAACTGGTTGGCGACTTCATCAACGGCAAGCCGTCGACCGAGCTGGGCGAAGTCGAGCCGTCGTACAAGCCGGGCGTGGCCTTGGGCGATCTGGCCTTGGCATTGCCGGATTTTGCCATTGAGGCGATCCGTGAAGCCTTGCCGGCGTTCGAGAAGCAGATTCGCGGTTATTCCCTGCACGACGCCGTGCTGACCGGAATCGAGACCCGCACTTCATCGCCGCTGCGCATCACCCGCAACGAGTCGCTGCAGAGCATGAACGTCAAAGGCCTGTTCCCGGCCGGTGAAGGCGCGGGCTATGCCGGCGGAATTCTCTCGGCGGGTGTCGACGGGATTCGCATTGCCGAGGCAGTGGCTCGAGACATCCTCGGCCTCGACGCCTGATCCGCTAAGTTCGCAACAACGCAAAACCCTGTGGGAGCGAGCCTGCTCGCGAAAGCGGCCTGTCATTCAACGAAGTTGTTGAATGTGACTTCGCCTTCGCGAGCAGGCTCGCTCCCGCAGTAGTTTCTGCATTTGGCTTTAGATATTCGCGCGCAGCACCGAGGTCGGCAGCGCCTCCCCGCGCTCGGCACTTGCCGCCGCCGCTGCAATCAAATCACCCAGTGCATACCCCTGCGCCGTCAGCCAATCCTGATCGTAATAGGTGTCGGCATATCGCTCGCCGCCATCGCACAGGATCGCCACGATCGACCCCGACTGCCCCGCCGCTTTCATCTGCTGCGCCGCCATCAGCGCACCGATCAGATTGGTCCCGCTCGACCCGCCGACATGCCGCCCCAAACGCTGCGCCAGATAATGCATGGCCGCCAGGGACAGGGCGTCCGGCACCTTGACCATCGCATCAATCACCTTGGGCAGGAACGACGCTTCCACCCGAGGCCGGCCAATGCCTTCTATGCGTGAACCGCAATCCAGGCGCAGGCTGGCATCTCCGGTCTGGTAAAAATCGAAGAACACCGAACGCTCGGCATCGGCACACAACACGCGGGTGCAGTGCTGGCGATAGCGCACGTAACGGCCGAGGGTCGCGGTGGTGCCGCCGGTGCCGGGGCTGGAAATCAGCCAGGTCGGCTCAGGGTGTTTTTCGTAGCGCATCTGCTGGAAGATCGACTCGGCGATGTTGTTGTTCGCTCGCCAGTCGGTGGCGCGTTCAGCGTAAGTGAACTGATCGATGAAGTGACCGCCATGCTCGCGGGCCAGGCGCTCGGATTCGGCATAGATCTGCGTCGGATCCTGCACCAGATGGCTCTGGCCGCCGTAGAAGGCAATCTGGGCAATCTTCTCTTTCGAGGTGGTCGCCGGCATCACCGCGATAAACGGCAAACCGAGCATGCGCGCGAAATACGCTTCGGAAATCGCCGTCGAGCCGCTGGACGCTTCGATCACCGGCGCGCCGGGTTTCAGCCAGCCGTTACACAGCGCGTAAAGGAACAGCGAGCGGGCCAAGCGGTGCTTGAGGCTGCCGGTCGGGTGGCTGGATTCGTCCTTGAAATACAACTCGATGCCGGCAAAACCGGGCAGCGGCAAAGGGATCAGGTGGGTGTCGGCGCTGCGCTGGAAGTCCGCCTCGATGATGCGGATGGCTTCACGGGCCCACTGTCGGTTGTCGCTCATGGTTTCGGTTCTCGTTGAATCAGCCAGAAGATCGGTCTTCTGAAAAAGGTCTGCCGCAAGCTTAGGAAAAATCCCGCAGGCGGCAAAGATACAGCTGAGTCTCAATGTGTCAGGCAACTGCTAGGCTCAGTGCTGCCCGTACCAGACAGTCTGTAACGACATATAACAAAAAAGAATATAACTTTTATTTTAACAACTAACGGTACGGGTTAGGGTAGCCCATCTTTTTCACGATTCCATGGAGAGCGACCTTGCCTCTGCGTAGCACTTTCACGCGTTTCTTCCAGTTGGAAGCCGCCAGCGGTCTGCTTTTGATCGCCGCAGCCGTTCTCGCGCTGATCATCAACAACTCACCGCTGTCGTGGCTGTACACCGGCCTGCTCGACACTCCTGTGGTGGCGCAGATCGGCGCGTTGAAAATCGCCAAACCCCTGCTGCTGTGGATTAACGACGGCCTGATGGCGATGTTCTTCCTGCTCATCGGCCTGGAAGTGAAACGCGAAGTGCTCGACGGCCAGCTGTCCAAGCCTTCGCAAATCGTCCTGCCCGGCGCAGCGGCGATCGGCGGCATGCTGGTGCCGGCGCTGATCTACTGGTTCCTCAATCGCGACAACCCCGCCGCCCTGAGTGGCTGGGCCATTCCGACCGCCACCGATATCGCCTTCGCCCTCGGCGTACTGGCGCTGCTCGGCAAGCGCGTGCCGGTGTCGCTGAAACTGTTCCTGATGACCCTGGCGATCATCGATGACCTCGGCGCTATCGTCATCATCGCAATCTTCTATTCCGGCGAACTCTCGACCCTGTCCCTTGGCCTGGCGGCTGCTTGCATTGCCGCGCTGGTGGCGATGAACCGGCTCGGCGTGGTCAAGCTCGGCCCGTACATGATCATCGGCCTGATCCTCTGGGTCTGCGTACTCAAGAGCGGTGTCCACGCGACACTGGCCGGCGTGACCCTGGCTTTCTGCATTCCCCTGCGCACGAAAAACGCCGAGTCGTCGCCGCTGCTGACCCTCGAACACGCGCTGCACCCTTGGGTCGCCTACGGCATCCTGCCGCTGTTCGCCTTCGCCAACGCCGGCCTGTCGCTGAGCGGCGTCACCGTCGAAAGCTTCACCCACGACGTACCGATGGGCATCGCCATCGGCCTGCTGCTGGGCAAGACCATCGGCGTGTTCGGCCTGACCTGGCTGGCGGTCAAGATCGGTATCGCCGCCCTGCCCCAAGGCGCCAACTGGGGCCAGGTCCTCGGCGTCGCGATCCTCTGCGGCATCGGCTTCACCATGAGCCTGTTCGTCGGCTCGCTGGCCTTCGAACCGGGCGTGAGTGATTACGCCGGCATGGATCGCATGGGCATCCTCACCGGCTCGATCCTCGCGGCGGTGATCGGTTATGCGGTGACGGCGGCGGCGAGTCGCAAGAATTCACAACGGCAATAACCTCTGTGGCGAGGGAGCTTGGCCCTCGCCACTGATTCCTCGCCTGACAGTTACGCAGCGAACAATCCCCACGTCATTAGCGACCCGTCCTACAGCCACACTTTCCCCGCTTCGATAACGTCGTGCGGCCCCTTCTCAGGGGCTGTCGATGGTGAAGGAAGGGACGATCAGTGGCGCGGAACAAGGACATTCCCCGGGTGCAAAACCCACCGCAGGGCGACGGACATCACGTTACCTGGCGGTATATGACGGCGGCAGAACTGGCCGAGCGCGAAGCCGGGCAAAACGCTTACGACGCGATGCTGGCGCGGCAGGAGGCTTTCGAGCACAGCCGTGAAGTGGCGGCGAAAAAACCTGAAGCCGTGCGTGCCGGCTGTGTATTCGCCAAGTCCTGCAAGCTGCCGGATGCGATTATCGATTACAGCAATCCCTCCGGCATGGTGCCGACCGACAGCCTGAAGGATTACGGCGAGCTGATTCTGCTCGGCGCGCGCGAAGTCGACGAAAGCGGCGGCATTCCTCTCAAGAAAATCAGCGCCAACGCCATCCCGGTCGGGTTCGGCAGTCTGGCCCTGGCAGGTTCGGCTTTTGAAGCGCTGCCAGCGCTCGCATCAAGCGCAGCCGCTGCGTCTTTGGTGGGCCTCGTTGCGCTGCTGATGCCGTCAAGCCTGGGCGACAGCGCGCTCTATACCGACGAGCAACTGAACACGCTCAAACAAGCTCGAACCCGCGTACGCCTGCGCGTCGAGCAACAGGCCGATGGCAGCCTCAAGGGTTACGGTTTCTACACCGGTAAGAACCGCGGTTGGGAAATGGTTGATGTCGTGCAATTCACTGCGCGCGGCGACCGGTTCGTTGCGGATCTGGGTGAAGGCGTCGAACTGCTCTGGACCCCGGCGGTGGATGGCTCGGACATTCTAGGCATTCCAGCGCTGGAGGCCGCACCGCAGACACCGCATATCTGGGTGTATCCACCGACGAAGGCGGCGGACGGAATATTGGTGAATCCGGTTTATCCGCCGGAGTACAAAGACTTTATTTTGGTGTTTCCGGCCGGATCTAGTATTAAACCGGTCTACATCGTCATCAGTACTCGCGCTGGTGATCACGAATATCATCCGCCGCCTGACATACTGCCAGCTTTTCCCGATGCCAGAATCGTCGGCCGTAAAACAGTAGTCCAAGGCGGTGGTTCAAAACGCAAAAGATGGAAAACCGCCAAAGGGCATATTCTTGAATGGGACTCCATGCACGGAACGATTGAAAAATATGATCCTCGGGGAAACCACATCGGGGAATTCGATCCAGCGACTGGTGAGCCCACGTCTACAAAAAAGAATAAAAACTCGAAGAAAGGAAAAAAACGGAGCGTTGAGCCTTGAGATTTTTGATAGAAGCTTTTGATAAGCAGACTGATTACCAAGTATCGGTAACCGAAATACCCAAAGAGTATGCGGAGCACATTAAGTCGATTATGGGTTGGACGACCAAGCAGCAAGGGTGGGAAGGCTACGATTTGAATCAGAATCAAGTTCAAGCCTTTGAAAAACTGATGCAGATATCAATCGCAGATTCACGCTATTACTTTCAGCTGACATGTAACGGCCCCGATTAGCCGTAAGCGAGCAATGTGAAGAACAAAAAATAAAAGCAACATCAAAGTATCTGCGAGGAAGAAATGGGTCTGGTATTGAGGCTGGAGTGGTACGACACAGCAACCCTACAAATTCAGGGCGAGGAATCGTCAAAAGATCTGGGGGACGATGAATCAGTTTTGAATGCTCTGAGTATTCCGGTGGAAGGCAGCATCAATAATGGCGGCTTCAACGTCATCGAAAAGTGGGTAGCTAGCATTCAGCCGTACTTTCAACATCAAATCACTCTGAATACCTGCGACTACCAGATTTCGTTTGATTACAGTTAAATAACCGGGATGAGTTCTTCATGCGCTTTCTTTCGATTACCGGATTCTTCCCTGACGAAGTCCAAGATGACTCCTTGCAATTCGAGCTGGATATCACAGGCAGCGAGATGAATGAAAAAGTGGCCCAGCTCATTGAATCCAAGCCCTTGGATGAGGTGGAACCCGGCGAGCTGTTGTTGACTCAGGATCAGGTAACCGCATTGGAAACCCTGCTCAACGTCAGTTTTCCAAAGGGCCTCGAATACTTCATGGGCACCTGCTCCACATACTGAATGAGCAATTCACAAACAAAGAAAAACCCCGACCAGTCACCTGATCGGGGTTTTCTTTTACCCAGCTTCCCGCTTAGTGCGAAACGCGGCTGGTTCCGCCAACGGTGGAGATCCGTACCCGCTCGCCAACGCGGAATACTTCATTCTCCTGAACCTGCTGCACATAGGCGCGCATGCTGCCGTCGTCTTCGCGGACGGTGATTTCCACGCCCTGGGTGCGGGTCAGGCCTTCTTCGGTGGCCGAGCCTAGCAGGCCGCCAGCCACTGCACCGATGACCGCAGCAACAATGCTGCCCTTGCCGCCGCCGATGGCGCTACCGCCGACGCCGCCGACCACTGCGCCTGCTGCGCCGCCGATCGGGGTCTTGGTGCCTTCGATTTTTACCGGGCGCAGGGATTCGATGGTGCCCATGCGAATCGTCTGCACACGACGCGCTTCGTCACGGGAGTAGGAGTCGCCGGTGAGGCTCGATTGGCAGCCGGTCAGCAACATCGCCATCGTCGAAAAAGAAGCAACCAGCAGAACAGACTTACGCATAGCATCAACTCCAAAAGAACATGTGTTCATTAAACCCCGTGGCCTGGCGCCTGTCACGACACCATCCGGATAAAATTGGCTTCCATTCAGGCCTGGTACAGATGCCCGCGAGCGTCCACTCAAGGTAGCGTCAAATCAGCGATCCTGCGCCATCCGCGTTTATCTCGCTCGGTAGACTGCTCAGGGTGCCAGTCGTTCCAGAATCCACTCGGTGCCCTGGAGGCGGTAGTTGAGGCGATCGTGCAGGCGGCTCGGACGGCCCTGCCAGAATTCGATGCGCTCGGGCAACAAGCGGTAACCACCCCAATGTTCCGGGCAGTGCGGCTGGCTGTCGCTGAAGCGTTGCTCGGTGGCCTTGAGCAAATCCTCCAGCTCACCACGACCGTTGATGACTCGGCTCTGCGGCGAGGCCCAAGCGCCGAGGCGGCTGCCCAGCGGACGCACCTGATAATACGCGTCGGACTCTTGCGCCGTGACCTTGACCACCCGCCCCTCGATGCGCACCTGGCGCTCCAGGGTTGGCCAGAAGAAGGTCATGGCGGCAAACGGGTTGGCCGCCAGATGCTGGCCCTTGGCGCTGTCGTAGTTGGTGAAGAAGGTGAAGCCCTGCTCGTCCAGGCCCTTGAGCAACAAAATGCGGCAATGCGGACGACCGTCGGCATCAACCGTGGCCAGGGTCATGGCATTGGCTTCTACCGGCGCCTGCTCGGTTTTCACCGCATCGGCGAACCACTGGTGAAACAGCGCAAACGGCTCGGCCGGGGCTTGCGCCTCGGTCAAACCGTCACGGGTGTAGTCGCGACGCATATCGGCCAGAGCCTGGGTCATGGCGGATTCCTTTTCGTTAGCGGATCACTTCTTGGCGGCGTCGGCTGCGGCGACTTTCTTGTCGGTCGCGGCGGCTTTGGCTGGTGCAGTTTTTTTCGCTGGAGCCTTGGCCGGTGCCTTCTTCGCAGGAGCCTTGGCGGCGGTTTTCTTGGCTGGCGCCTTTTTCGCCGCCGGCACAGCGGCTTTTTTCGCCGCAGGCGCCGGGGTAACCGGTTTGGCAACTGGCTTGACGTCTTGCGCAGCGACCATCGTTACAGGCTTCGGTGCTGGCATGTTGTATTTGCTCAGCAGCGCAACCATGGTGTTCTGCGGAGTCACCAGCAGTTCGACGCGACGGTTCAAGGCACGGCCTTCAACGCTGTCGTTGGCCGCACGCGGCGCTTCGGAACCCATGCCGCGCAGCATCAGGCGATCACGTTGCAAGCCGCTGAGGCGGAAGATCGCCGCCACCGATTGCGCACGCTCCTGGCTCAGTTTGACGTTGGCCGGCGCAGCACCGCTGGTATCGCTGTGACCGAGCACCAGAACTGCGGTTTTCGGGTCGGCTTCAAGGATTTTCGCTACGCGAGTGAACGGGCCAAGGGTGACCGGCAGCAGCATCGCCGGGCGGTCTGGATTGAACGAGCCTTCGACCGGCGCCGTCACTACCAGCACATTGTCGCGACGCTCGAGTTGCAGATTGCTGTCCTTCACCGCTTCACGCAGACGCGGCTCGTAGTCATCCAGCCAGGCCTGAGTCACCTTCGGATCCGGCATCGGCACGGCTTTGGCGGTTGGCTGGTCCTTGCCGCCGAACGGCCACCACCATTTGCCATTGGACTGCGCCTCGGCTTTGGCCACCTCGACCGGTTTGGCTTCAGGTTTGACCTCGGCTTTCAGATCAGCCTTGACCGCTTCATCGCTGGAACCGAACGGCCAGTACCACGGGTTGCTGCTCTCAGCCTTGGCCACTGGCGCGGTCGCCGCAGGTTTCAAAGGAGCTGGAGCCGAAGTCGAATCTTTGGCCGCGACTTTGTCGGAAGAACCGAATGGCCACCAACTGCCGCCATCTGCATCGTTTTTCGGAGTCTGTGCGCAACCGGTGATCGCTACACACAGGGCCAGGGCGAGGGTCTTTTTAGATGACATTGAAAATCCACAAAATGAAGTAATGAAAAATCAGAGCACTTTCGCCCGGATAAACAGCCGTTTTGAAACGAAAATCCCTTCGAGGTTCCGACCCTGGAACCTCTGTTGAAGCTTTACAGACAAGTGGCAAGCACCCGCGCCAGCTTTTGCGCGCGCGGATCCATCAAAACGTAAGGCCCCAGGGTATTTGTCACGAAACCGAAAGCCACATCGTGCTCAGGATCAGCAAAACCGATCGAGCCGCCTGCTCCCGGATGGCCGAACGCGCGTGGGCCGAGGCCGTAGGTGGCGTTGGGCACGTCCGGTTGATCGAGCATGCAGCCGAGGCCGAAACGGGTGCGGGTGAGCAAGGTCTTGTCATCGCCAAGACTGTGCTCACGGGTCAGCTCTTCGAGCATCTCGCTCTCGAGCAGGCTGCCGTCGAGCAGGCCGGCGTAAAACCCGGCGAGGCTGCGCGCATTGCCGTGGCCGTTAGCCGCAGGCTGCTGCATGCGGCGCCATTCCGGCTTGTTGGTGCTGGTCAGCACTGACGGCGGATTGGTGAAGGCGCGGGTGGTCATGGCAGTCGGTTCGCGCATGGTCACTTGCAGCAGGCGCTGCGCCGCAGCGTCGCCGGCGTTGCCCTTGCCACGGGCAATGTGCGCCACGCGATGAAACTCTTCGTCGGCCAGGCCCACATGGAAATCCAGGCCCAACGGTTTGGCGATCCGAGCGACGATCGACTCGCCCGGCCCACGACCGTCGGCGCGACGCAGCAATTCGCCGACCAGCCAACCGTAGGTGATCGCGGCATAACCGTGACCGGTGCCCGGCGTCCACCATGGCGCTTCGGCCGCAAGGGCGTCGACCATGGTTTGCCAGTCGTAAAGGGCTTCAGGTGCGAGCAGTTCGCGCAGCGCCGGCAAGCCGGCCTGATGGCAAAGCAATTGGCGCAGGGTGACGGATTCTTTGCCGGCGGCGGCGAATTCCGGCCAGTAGCGGGCAACCGGGGCGTCGAGTTGCAACTTGCCTTCGGCCACCAGTTGCAGCGCGGTAACGGCGGTGAAGGTCTTGGTGCAGGAGAACAGGTTGGCGATGGTGTCGCTGTGCCAAGCCTCGGCGCCGTCCTTGTCGGCAGTACCGGACCAGAGGTCGAGGACGGTTTCTCCACCGACCTTGATGCACAGGGCTGCGCCGCGTTCCTGGGGATCGTCGAACAGTGCGGCGAAAGCCTCGCGCAACGCTTCGAATTGAAGCTCGTAATGTCCCTGAATCTGCACCCGCAACTCCCCCGCGAAAACGCTCTACAAAGTGGCCCGCATTGTTCCAGCCCTTGAGGGATTTGGGAACAGGCGCGGGCCAGACGGTTGATCGGCAATTTGTGTTGATCCCTTCGCGAGCAGGCTCGCTCCCACACTGGATCTCAACAGCAGCGCAGATCCCCTGTGGGAGCGAGCCTGCTCGCCAAGAACGATAACGCGGTCGGAAACCTAGTGACCATTCCCCGAATGCCCACCCGCCTGTGCAGCCTCCGCAGCTTTGCCAGCCTCGGCCTTGCGCCCGCCTTCCACTTCCGCCGCCGGGGTTTTCTGCGCCTCCTTGCCCAACTGCTCCAGCGCCTGCAGATTGCTTTTACGCACCGCCTCGACAAAGCCCTGATACGGCAGGTCAGTGACCCCGACCAGACCGAAATGGCCGTTCTCGCCGTCGAGCAAACGCCCGGTCACCGGTTGGTCGAGATACTGGAACCAGTGCACGCCGACAATCGACGGTTCGCTCAGCGCCTGTTTGAGGAAGTTGGCATAAGCCGGCCCGCGATCTTCTTCCTTGGCCAATTGCGTCACGCCGCCCCAGAACGGCCCTCGGTCAGCCGAGCCGAAGTTGAATTCGGTGATCAGCACCGGCTTGTCCAACCCCGCCAGCGCGGCGAAGTCGTAACCGTCCTGCGGCTTGAGCGTGTACATGTTGAAGCTCAACACATCGCAGTACTGCGCGCAGGAGGCCACGGCTTCAGGCGTACTGATAGCGAAGCGGCCGCCAAGCAGCATCTGGTTCGGCGCGTGCCATTTCAGCGAATCGGAAATGGTCTTGAAATAGGTATCGGCGAAGACCTTCTGGAAGTATTTGAAATCCGCTTCGATCTCCGGATGCTCCGGGTTCGGCAATGGCGGCACGAAGCCCGGATCTTCCATCAACTCCCACGCCGGCAACTCGATGCCCCAGGCCTTGGACAGTCCGGCCTGATTGCGGTACTTGTCGCGCAATTGCTTGAGAAAGGCGCGTTTGGCCGGCACGTCGGTGGTCATTTTCAACGTGCCGTAGGCCAGCGCGTAGCGAGCTTTCGGATCGTCGCCAGGGCCAGCCCAGGCCAGTTCGTTGTCGGCGTAATAACCGATCAGCCACGGATCGTCACGGTGATCGCGGGCGGCAATGGCCACGGCGCGCTCGGTGGCCATGGCGAAACGCGGATCGAACGGATCCGGCATGCCGCCCCACCAATCGCTGCCGGTGCTGATGCTGGTGTAATCGCCGACGATCGACAGCGGCAAGGTGTACGGCACGCGCTCAGCGTCAGCCAGCGACGGCGCGCTCCAGTTGCCCACCGTGTTGAAGCCCCAGGCTTGCAGCCGATCGAGGGTATGCCGGGTCCAGCGTTCTTCATCAATTGCGGCTGTGCACGGAGTGGTTTGCGCGCTGGACGCTTGCACCGCATCGGTCTGCGCCGCTTCGGCAATACCGGATTTTGGCTCGGCAGGCACCGCTGCAG
Organism: Pseudomonas iranensis; assembly: GCF_014268585.2. Taxonomy (NCBI): domain Bacteria; kingdom Pseudomonadati; phylum Pseudomonadota; class Gammaproteobacteria; order Pseudomonadales; family Pseudomonadaceae; genus Pseudomonas; species Pseudomonas iranensis. Next base: position 1,576,923 of record NZ_CP077092.1, on the reverse strand, counting down.
TTTCAGCAGCCTGCACCGAGCCGGCTTCAGCCGCCCCCGCCTTCGCCGCTTCGGCAATCCCGGCCTTGTTGTCGCTGTCCGCCTTGCACGGTTCGCCGTACAGGCGTTGCAGATTGGCGCCATAGAAGTCGTACCAGCGGCCGTTGCCGTAGCCACGGCCCTGATCGGCACCGTTGCCGCCACGGTTGTCGCCCTCGCCGAAATGCGCGGCCAGCGGGTCGTCGTTCTTCGGCAACGATTCGAACATGTACTCACGACCAGCCACGTAGGTCTGGTTGACCTGCGGGCTGACGGTGTTGACGCCCAGCGAATAGAACGGGTGGCCTTCAGGGGTCACCAGATACCAGCGGCCGTCACGTTTTTCCGTGCGAAAGAAACCGCTGGCCTTGAACGCCGGGCCCTTGTTCCAGCCGCCGAACTTGTCCAGCGAAGCCTTTTCACGCTCGGCCAGCCATGTTTTCAGCTGTTGCTGCTCTTTGCTGGCGGCGCTTTTCAGTTGCTCGTCGCTGCTGACTTTTTCCGGCCATTTACTGCGGGTTGACTGCCCGTATGCGTCGACCAGATTACCGTACACCGCGCGCGTCACCGACTCGCCGTCCTGCACGCCGAAACGCTCGAGCAACAGGCTCTGCGCAACTTTCGGCTGATCCATCGACAGACTCACCGAGACCACTTGGCTGCGGTCGATCTCGCCGGTGCTACTGGCCAGCAGGATGCGTTGGCCATCGACGGTCATCGGCATCGGCGGCCCGGCTTTCATGCCCTGGCTCAGCGGCGTCGAAGCCACCAGCGGCACCAGCAAGGTCTGCGCGGGGCCGGCCGGCAGATCGACGCGGCTGACCAGAGTGCGGCCATCGTTGCTCTGGATCTGCACATAAACCGTCACCGCCCAGTTCATCGCACTCTGCAGTCGCAGAGTCATCATGCCGGACTGCGACCAGTCCCAAGCGCCGCTCTGTGGGGTCAGGCGCAAGGTCGGCCGGGCGACCGGGTTGAACGTCACCCGGCGCAGCACTTCGCCTTCCGCGGTCTGTTCGGCATTGGCCTGGGGCAGGTCGGCGTTTTCCGTGGCGACCTTGACCACGTCGGCCGGGCGTACGAAGTTGAACAGCGTCTGCTGACCGGCGGGCGCGGCCAGCAACGGCGCGGCAAAGATCATGGCGAAAACAGCGGGCAACGAACGGCGGATCATAAGAACGGAGTTCTCCCTAACGACCAGTCAAGGCCAGTGGAAAAGCGGTGGCAGAGAGATAGACAACGCGGCGGGCCAATCGGCCCACCCGTGTCTCAGGATATTTCACGACGGAAAGGAGGCAACGCATTGAGGATCGCCTTGCCGTAGCGCTGGGTGACCAGACGCCGGTCGAGCAAGGTGATGGTGCCGCGGTCTTCTTCGGTGCGCAGCAGACGCCCGCAGGCCTGAACCAGTTTCAGCGAGGCATCGGGCACGGAGATTTCCATGAACGGATTGCCGCCGCGCGCCTCGATCCACTCCGACAACGCGGCCTCGACCGGATCATCGGGCACCGAGAACGGAATCTTGGCGATCACCACGTGCTCGCAGTAGGCACCCGGCAAATCGACACCCTCGGCAAAACTGGCCAGCCCGAACAGCACGCTGGAATCACCGCCATCGACCCGCGCCTTGTGCTTGTTGAGCGTTTCCTGTTTCGACAGGTTGCCCTGAATGAACACTTGCTTGCGCCAGTCGCGGTCGAGACCGTCGAACACGTCCTGCATTTGCTTGCGCGAGGAGAACAACACCAGCGTGCCGCGCGACCCTTCGACCAGATCCGGCAGTTCGCGAATGATCGCCGCCGTGTGGGCGGCGGCATCGCGCGGGTCGGCCTTCAGATCCGGCACTCGCAGCACGCCGGCATCGGCATGATGGAACGGGCTCGGCACCACCGCCGTGACAGCTTTTTTCGGCAGACCGGCGCGCATGCGGAAACGGTCGAAAGTGCCCAGCGCCGTCAGCGTCGCCGACGTCACCAGGCAGCCGTAAGCGACATTCCACAAACTGCGACGCAAGGTTTCCGCCGCCAGAATCGGGCTGGCGTTGACCTCGATGTCGAACAGCGAACCGCTTTCGGCCAGGGTCAGCCAGCGGGCCATGGGCGGGCTGTCTTCCGGGTCTTCGGCGGTGAACGCGGTCCACAACTCCCAGTTACCGGAAGCGCGGGACAACAGGCTGCCGAACAGCGGATACCACTCTTCGGCCTGATTGCTGGCGATGCCGATATTGACCTCGCCATCCATGCCTTCCTTGAGCAGATCAGTCAGGCGCTGGAACAGATCGTTAAGGCGCGAATAGCCTTTTTTCAGCTCGATGCCCATCTCGCGCATGTCCTCGGGAATCACCCCGCCGACAAAGCGATGACGCGGACGTTCTCGGCCTTCGACGTCTTCGCCGGGTTTGAAATCGGCGATCTGCTCACACGCGGTGAACATGAACTGCTGCTGGGTCTTGATCTCCCGCGCCAGCTCGGGCACCTGCTCGATCAGCTTGCCGAGATCACCCGGCAACGGATGCTGAGCCAGCAGTTTGGTCAGGTTCTTGGCGGTGGTTTCCAGCCAGTCGGCGGTGGAGCGCAGGCGCGTGTAATGAGCGAAGTGGCCGATGGCCTTGTCCGGCAAATGGTGACCTTCGTCGAACACGTAAATGGTGTCGCGCGGATCGGGCAGCACGGCGCCGCCGCCCAGTGCCAGATCCGCCAGGACCATGTCGTGGTTGGTGACGATCACGTCAACCTTGCCCATGCCCTCGCGAGCCTTGTAGAAGGCGCACTGGCCGAAGTTCGGGCAATGACGGTTGGTGCACTGGCTGTGATCGGTGGTCAGGCGCGCCCAGTCGGCGTCTTCCAGCGCGTTCGGCCAGCTGTCGCGATCGCCGTCCCACTTATTGCCGGCGAGCTTTTCGATCATGCTGGTGAACAGCTTCTGACTGGCCTCGTCGACTTCGATCTTGAAGCCTTCTTCTTCGAACAGCTGCGCGGTGGCGGTTTGCGCGTGGCCTTCCTGCAACAGCATGTCGAGCTTGGACAGGCACATGTAGCGGCCACGGCCCTTGGCCAGGGCGAAACTGAAATTCAGCCCGCTGTTGCGCATCAGGTCGGGCAGATCCTTGTAGACGATCTGCTCTTGCAGGGCGACGGTCGCGGTGGCAATCACCAGACGCTTGCCGGCCAGTTTCGCCGTAGGAATCGCCGCCAGGCTGTAGGCCACCGTCTTGCCGGTACCGGTGCCGGCTTCCACCGCGACGATCGCGGGGTCGCCACTGCGCCGGCCTTCATCGTCGGTGTCGATATCCCCGAGGACCTTGGCGATTTCGGCGATCATCAGGCGCTGGCCGTAACGCGGCTTGAGGCTCTTGGCCTCTAGAAAACGCGAATAGGCGCCCTGGATCGTGGTTTTGAGTTCAGTGCTGATCATTGAGTGTCGGGCGCTGGAAACGCTGGATAAATTTTCAGTAGTTTGGTTCGCCGGCTATCATACCTGCCTAATCGATCCTGCGCAGAACGGAGTGCCCGAATGACACCTTTTAGCCTTGTTTATCCCCTGCATGTCCTCGCCGCGCTGGTGTGGGTTGGCGGCATGTTTTTCGCCTGGATGGTCTTGCGCCCTGCGGCTGTGAAGGCTCTGGACGGCCCAGCTCGCCTGACCCTGTGGGTGGAAGTGTTTCAAGGTTTTTTCCGTTGGGTCTGGGTCGCCGTGATCCTGTTGCCGATCAGCGGCGTGGGCATGCTGCATCTACAGCAGGTCGGCTTCGAGACCGCGCCGAAGTATGTGCAGGTGATGATCGGTTTGTATGTGGTGATGACGGCGCTGTTCATCCGCATTCAGGGGCTGATGCTGCCGGAATTGCGCAAGGCGGTTGAGGCGAAGGATTGGCCGGCGGGTGCGGCAGTGCTGGGGCGGATTCGCCGAGTGGTGGGGCTTAATCTGCTGGTCGGGTTGGTGCTGGTGGCCGTGGCTGCGGCTCGGCCGATGCTCTGAATCGCACTCTTGTTCTGCTGTGAACACAGTTGTGGCGAGGGGATTTATCCCCGCTGGGCTGCGTAGCAGTCCCGCTTTTGATTTTTAGAGCGGGGCCGCTTCGCGACCCAGCGGGGATAAATCCCCTCGCCACATAATTTCACTCGCCACAGAATTTCACTCACCAAAGCATTTTATTCATCAGAGAGTGGGTCGCAGTTTTAGAGGCGTTGCACGGTAACCGAACCCGCCGCTCCCTCCGGCCCCGGCTGGCCATCCGCGCCGGCCTTGCCGTTCTTGCCGCCATCTGCGCGGTACACCAGGCAGCCCTTGGATTTGCCGCCCTTCCCTGCTTTACCACCGACACCCGCCGGGCCGCCGGCACCGCCAGCCACGTTGACCTTGATCAGCTCGACCGGGAAATCCCGTGGTACGGCCAGGCGTACCAGCGCACCCCGCGCGCCTGGCTGGCCATCGCTGCCGTCACTGCCATCGGCACCGTGGCCGGCCGAGCCATAGGTGCAGCCCGGATCTTCACCGTTGCCGCCGTCGAGGCCGACGAACCCCGGCGCGCCCCTGCCGCCACGGGCATCGACCGTCAGTTGCGGCGCGCTCAGGGCCTGGAATTGCAGATTCAGATTGCGCCCGGCCCGGGCTGCTTTTTCATAAGTGCCGGGGGCGCCGCGCGCGGTGATCTGGCTGCCCTCGCTCAATTCAGCGCGCTTGACCTTCACTTCCAGCGCCTGTTCAGCCGGAACGATAGCAATACGTGCTTCGTGGCCCAGGCGCAGTTCATCAATGTTCAATTCAGTCACGTTGGACGGGATCAGCAAGGTGCCGTAATCGGCGACTTCCAGTTTCTCCAGTTGCAGCGTGCTGGTGGTGTTGGGCAAGCGCATCAAAGAATTGCTTTGCACGTTGACCACCTGGGCGCAGGCCAGTGGACTGATGAATGCAGCGAGCAGGCAGAGTTTACGCATGGGAAGAAGCCTCCGGGGCGGCCGGGGCCGGGATGGTTTGCAGGTGGAAAACGCCGAACAACAGGATGCGGCCACGGTCACGCCAAGGGTGCGGACGGCCCTTGAGGCTGCGGTTGCACAGCAGCACTTCGAGTAGATGAATCAGCAACAACAGAGCGCCGGCCATATTGACCAGCAGATGCAGCGGATGAACAAACGGCACCAGTTGATTGGCCAGTACCACGCAGCAGAACAGCAGGGTCAGCAAACGCCCCAGCCCCCAGAACACCTTCATACGCTCCCCCGTGTTGCGAATTATTCTTTGCACGCACAGTACCGGCTTCTGCGGGGGATAAGCCAGAGGGAAAAATGAAATTTCTACAAACGCCGGGTAAATGGCTGCCTGGCCGATGATTTCGACCCGGCAGCTCTAGCCGGCGGACTACAGACCTTTCCTAACGATTGATATGCAGCTCGACCCGGCGATTTTCCGCGCGGCCTTCATCGGTGGCGTTATCGGCGACCGGCTCACTCTCGCCACGGCCCTCGCTGGTGAGCTTGTTCGGCGTCAAGCCTTGACTGAGCAAGTACGCTGCAACACTGCTCGCGCGCCGTTCGGACAAAGCCTGGTTATAGGCGTCGGAGCCTTTACTGTCGGTGTGCCCGATGACTTTGATGCTGACCACATCGGCATTGCGCAGTTTGTCCATCAAGGTGTCGAGCTGGGCTTTGGCCGCCGGGGTCAGATCGGACTTGTCGAAATCGAACAGCACGTTGCCGGCATCGCTCAAGGTGATCACTTCGGTTTGCGGCGCCGGTTCGACCGGTTTGACTGCCGCCGGATATTGCGGCAGCGGGCAGCCACGGTGATCGACTTCGGTATTTTCCGGTGTGTCCGGGCAGCGGTCGCGGCGGTCGAAAACGCCGTCGCTGTCCTCGTCACCATCCTGGGCGTAACAGATCAGCCCGCCGGTGACGATACCCAATGCCGCGCCGCCACCGGCCCAGCCGGCGCTTTCAATGGCGCCAAGACCGCCGCCGACCAGGCCGCCAAGCAGGCTGCAGATCGGCCACGTACGTTGATTGAGGGGGGCGGTGCCATCGCTGTGAGTGGCACAACCGGTGAGCAAGCTGCCTAGCAGCAGCACCGGCAAGACGGACCTTGAGAAAAGACGCATTTGTGAACGCTCCTGTGTACCGGCCCATACCGGTTACACAGGAGTAAAGACCCGCATCCGCGACTGCACAAGCCGCGGATGCGAGAGGGGCTAGCGGACGATTTTGATTTCGGTGCGACGGTTCTGCGCACGACCATCAGCCGACTTGTTGTCAGCCACAGGCTGGCTTTCACCAAGGCCCGACACCGAAACGAAGCTGGCACGTGGCACGCCCTGCTGGATCAGGTATTCCACCACCGAGTGCGCACGACGATCCGACAGTTTCTTGTTGTAGGCATCGCTGCCGACACTGTCGGTGTGACCGGTCACGGTCAGTTGCGCGGTAGAGGATTCCTGTTTCAGGCGATCGGCGACCTTGTCCAGCACTTGCTTGTCAGGGCCGGTCAGCGTGGCTTTGTCGAATTCGAAATGCACATCACGAATGACGATGGTTTCTTCCTTGACCACAACCGCTTCTTCGACCACTGGCGCAGGCGTCGGTGGCGGGCAACCGTCAGCATCGACCTGCACGCCTTTAGGCGTACCCGGGCACTTGTCACGACTGTCCGGCACGCCATCGCCGTCTTCATCGCCATCACCATGCACCCAGCAATAGGCCGCCGCCATACCACCGACGATCAGTGCGCCGCCGCCCGCCCACGAGGCGCTCTCGGTCGCGCCGAGACCGGCACCGACCACACCACCGACCGCCGCACAGGTCGGCCAGTCGGTTTTCTGCAAACCTGCACAACCAGTCAACACACTGGTTAGCAGAACCAAGGGTAATGCTGTCCGAACTATGCTCATCTAGTTTTCTCCTGAGGGATCGGCTTAAAACCGATTCAGGGAGTAAAGACCGGAGTTTTAATCTCCGCCAGCAATAGGCCACCGCTGTTTGCGACCGTGTTCACAGGGGTTTGCCTCTTTTGGCGAAAACCGCTGCCACCGGGCGCTTTGCCGACGCGGTCTGGCAGGCTAGTCTTGGCGGTCTGACTGAGGAGCTTCGATGAACGCCGCCATTTCTTCGCGCACGCCACAACAGGCGTTGGCCGCTTTGCTGGATCGCTACGCCCCGGCCCGTCTGCTGCTGATCGGCGCCAGCGAGTTTCCCGCCTTGAGCGCTTTCAAGGACGCGCATCCAGACACCGTGGTCGCCCATGCCGCACCCGGCGCACTGCCGGCTGAGCTGGCCGCGCAACGCTTCGATCTGGCGCTGGTAGTCGATTGCCTGGAACATTTGCCCAAGCGCGACGGCCTGAATCTTTTGGGCGGCATCCGCAATCTCAACGCCAGTCGCATCGCGGTGCTGGCGGATCTGGCGGCCAGTGGCTGGCAGGAAACCGATTTCTATTCGCTGGCCCTGCAGGCCAGCGAGCGTTTCCAGCGCGACGAGCAGGTGCTGACCCTGTTCACCTACGATCTGCTTGACTACAAACAAGTCCCCGACTGGCTCAATTCACGCTTCTGGGCCAATCCGGAAAACTTCGGGAAATACTGGTGGTAATGCAATGAGTACAGCCATTTGCCCATGCGGCAGCGGCAATCTGCTGGATGCCTGCTGCGGCCCTTATCACGACGGCCACCCGGCACCGTGTGCCGAAGCCTTGATGCGTTCGCGCTACAGCGCTTATGTGCTGGGGCTCGTCGATTATCTGGTGGCGACTACCCTGCCCGCGCAGCAGGCGGGATTGAATCGACAATCGATCAGCGACTGGAGTGCGCAAAGCACCTGGCTCGGCCTTGAGGTTGAAAGCTCGGAAGTGTTCGGCGGCCAGCCGGAACACGCTTTTGTGACCTTCACCGCGCGCTGGCATGACAGCCAGGGCGAGCACAGCCATCGCGAGCGCTCCTCGTTTGTGCAGAACGGCGGGCGCTGGTACTTCATCGATCCGACGGTACAGATGAAGCTAGGGCGCAATGACGGCTGCCCGTGTGGCAGCGGGCAGAAGTTCAAGAAGTGTTGTTCGGGTTATTTCGGCGCTTGAGCTGAAGATCAAAAGATCGTCCGATCGCGGCCCGAGCCTTCGGCCGCTCCTACACGGGATTAGCCGAAGGCTGAAATCTTTTAAGGTCTAGACTGGGCACAAAGGGAGTCAATTTCATGCTCGGTCGTCGGCGCACATTACATTTTCTGCTGTTGATGCTGATCCTCAACCTCGGCGGCTGTGCCTCGTGGTTCAGCGACGAAAGCGTCGAGCCCGCCGTGCATCTGGTGAAAGTCGAGGTGGTGCGGGCCAAACTGCTCGAGCAGAAATTCATCCTGCACTTTCGCGTCGACAATCCCAACGACAGCGACCTGACCGTGCGCGGCCTCGAATACCGGATTCACCTGGCCGACATGCTGCTCACCGAAGGCGAGCACGAGCACTGGTTTACCGTCGGGCCAAAGCGCAGCGCTTACTTCAAAGTGCCGATCCGCACCAACCTGTGGCCGAAGGTGAAACAGGTGGTGAAACTGCTGAAAAACCCGAATCAGCAGATTCCCTATCGATTGCAGGGGGAAATGGAAACCGGTTTATTCATCGCCCACTACGTGCACCTTGAGCGCAATGGCGTGATAATCCCCGCCGATCTAACTCCGGAGTGACCTCGATGACCCAGCAACCCCATGTCCATGGCCCTGACTGCAACCACGATCATGACCACCATCACGATCACGACCATGGCCATGTCCACGGCCCGAACTGCGGCCACGCCCACCAGGAACCGGTGCGCAACGCCTTGAAAGACGTCGGCCGCAACGACCCTTGCCCATGCGGCAACGGCAAGAAATTCAAGAAGTGCCACGGCGCTTGATGTCACTGGCGAAGGTCTTCTTCGCCTGACACACCGCTTTCGCGAGCAGGCTCGCTCCCACAGGGATCGCGTTTCATCTGAAGAAATATGGTCACTGTGGGAGCGAGCCTGCTCGCGAAGGCGGCGGCGCCTCCACTACAAAACTTCAGCCTGCCGCCAAAACCTGCACACTATTGACCACCGTCGCATACTCCCCATGCAGATTGCCCAGCGACATCCCGTGCACCTCTTCAGCGGTACGCGGTGTGCCGAAATAATCGGCCTTGTCGAAGGTAAAACACGCATCCTCTACCACCCATGTGTCGAACCCCAGGTTGCCCGCAGTGCGCGCCGTCGACTCAACCGAGTTATTGGTCGCCACGCCAACGATGATCAATTGCCCGATGCCAGCCTCACGCAACTGCGCCTCCAGCCCACTGGCACAAAACGCATCCGGCACCTGTTTCTGGATCAGCCATTCACCCTTCTGCGGCGCAAAGCGCGGTTGAAACTCCACTCCGTCCTGCCCGGGCCAGAACACCGAATCAGGCGAGCGCGACAAATGCTGCACGTGAATCACCGGGCGCCCGCTGCGCCGCCACAGCGCCAGTAGCTCAAGCATTCTTTCCTCGGCCTGAGGATTATTCCGCCGCCCCAGACGCGGATGCAGAATGCCTTTCTGCTGGTCGATGATGATCAGCGCAGCGTTGCTCTGAAGCTCCATAGCGATCTTTCTCCTGACAGGGCTCGGGACTTGTTCCGTAGTTCAACATCAGCGCTTTCCCACAAGCAACCGCCACAGCCCTGACCGATCAGCCGACAACTGCATAAATAACCACTCGCCCTGCTTGCGCGGCCATCGCGCCCTCACTAACGTAGCGGCTTTATTGCGCCCCCAGCCTTATACCCCCGCAGGAGCTTCGCCATGGCCTCGCCAGCCCTTACACTTATTCTTCCCCGGTTCGGCGTTGCCGCAGCAGTGGCCGGTGTCCTCGGCCTGTCAGGCTGCCAGACCTGGAACGCCCAGGACAGCCTGCCGCCGACCTCCGGCGTGCAACCGCTCAAGGGCCTGGCGCAGAACGTTTCGGTGCGGCGCAATGCGATGGGCATGCCGCTGATCGAAAGCAACAGCTTCCATGACGCGCTGTTCAGCCTCGGTTACGTCCACGCCAGCGACCGCATCAATCAGATGGTCACCCTGCGCCTGTTGGCTCAGGGCCGGTTGGCGGAAATGTCCGGCGCGTCGATGCTCGATGCCGACCGTTACATGCGCGCGGTCAATCTGAAGAAAAGCGCCGGCGAGCTGTACAAGGCCTCGTCGCCACGGCTCAAGCGCTTCTTCGAGGTGTATGCACGGGGCGTCAACGCCTACCTGTTCCGCTACGCCGACAAGTTGCCGGGCGATCTCGCCGCCAGCGGTTACAAGCCGGAATACTGGAAACCGGAAGATTCGGCGCTGATTTTTGCCCTGCTGAATTTCAGCCAGTCGGCCAACCTGCCGGAGGAAATCCAGTCGCTGGTGCTCGCGCAAACCGTGACCACTGACAAACTCGCCTGGCTGAGCCCGTCGGCGCCTGATGAAAACCTGCCAGTGGCTGAAGCCGACAAGCTGCAAGGCCTCAAGCTCAACGGGCAGATTCCGGGGCTGACCGAACTGAGCAGCGCCAGCCAGCAACTGTCGGCGCTGAACCTGCTCGCCACGCCGACTGCGAATAACTGGGCGATTGCCCCGCAACGCAGCCGCAGCGGCAAGAGCCTGCTGGCCAGCGATGCGCACGGGCCGCTGGCCGCGCCGTCGCTGTGGAGTTTCGTGCAGATCCGCGCGCCGAAATATCAGGCGGCTGGGGTCACGGTTGCCGGTCTGCCGATGGTGCTCGGTGGTTTCAACGGCAAAGTGGCGTGGAGCATGACCAGCGTGCTCGGCGATAACCAGGACCTGTTCCTCGAGAAAATCCGCCGTCAGGGCAGCAGCCTCACTTACGAAGTCAACGGCAAATGGCAGCCGTTGGGCGTGCGCAACGAGACCTACTTCGTCAAAGGCCAGCGACCGATTCGCGAAGCCGTTTACGAAACCCGCCACGGCGCGCTGCTCAACAGTGCCCAGGCAGCGGCGCAAGGCAGCGGTTTCGGCCTCGCCCTGCAGACGCCAAGCTTCACCGACGACAAAACCCTGGATGCCTTTTTCGATCTGACCCGCGCGCAGAACGTCGAGCGCGCCTCGGACGCCAGCCGCGAAATCCGCGCCATCACCCTCAATCTGGTATTCGCCGACGCAAGCAATATCGGCTGGCAAGTCACCGGGCGCTTCCCCAACCGTCGCGAAGGCGAAGGTCTGCTGCCCTCGCCGGGCTGGGACGGTCGCTATGACTGGGACGGTTATGCCGACCCGATGCTGCACCCTTACGATCAGGACCCGGCACAAGGCTGGCTCGGCACCGCCAACCAGCGTGTCATCCCCGACGGCTACGGCATGCAGTTGTCGAAATCCTGGGCGGCACCGGAGCGCGGCGAACGCCTGGCGGAAATGGCCGGCAGCGGCAAGCACGACAGCCGCAGCGTGATCGCCATGCAGTACGACCAGACCACCACCTTCGCCGCCAAGCTGAAAAAAGTCTTCGAAGCGCCGGGCATGAAGCAACCGCTGAAACAGGCGATCGACGCCCTGCCGGAAGCCGAACGCAGCAAGGCGCGCGAAGCCTTCACCCGTTTGATGGCGTTCGACGGCAAGCTCAGCCCGACCTCGGCGGATGCGGCGATCTACGAACTGTTTCTGCAGGAAAGCATGAAGCAGATCTTCCTCGATGAACTGGGTCCTGAGTCGAGCCCGGCGTGGAAGGCCTTTGTCGCCAATGGCGATCTGTCCTACGCGGCGCAGGCCGATCATCTCTTGGGGCGTGAGGACAGTCCGTTCTGGGATGACCTGCGCACGCCGCAGAAGGAAGACAAAGCGGTGATTCTCGCCCGCAGTCTCGCTGCAGCGATTACAGCGGGCGACAGCCAGTTGGGCGGCGATCATCGCGCCTGGCAGTGGGGCAAATTGCACAGCTATGCGTGGAAAAACAGCAACGGTCAGACTGTACGCGGGCCGCTGGCGGCCGGTGGCGATCACACCACGCTGAACAGCTCGGCGTTTGCCTGGGGCCAGGACTTCGTCACCACGCGCGCGCCGTCGATGCGCTTTATCGTCGACTTCGGCCAGAGCGAGCCGCTGATGGCGCAGAACGCTACGGGGCAGTCGGGCAATCCACTGAGTCCAAATTACCTGAACGGGACCGATGCGTGGCTGAAAGGTCAGTACATCGGCCTGCCGATGCAGCCGCAAAACTTTGATCGGGTGTATGGCAAGACCCGCTTGACCCTGACTCCAGGGAAATAAAGCAAAGATCAACAGCCCCTCACCCTAGCCCTCTCCCGGAGGGAGAGGGGACTGATTGGGGGATGCTTGGGTCTTGCGCCGACCTGAAAGAGAGACGGTGAATCCAATATTGGATCAGGCTCAAGGCTGTGCCAGATCCATATCCAACCCGGCCCCTCAGGTCGATGTACTTCACCAGACACCTCGGTCGGCCCCTCTACAAAGCGAGGTGAATCCAACATTGGATCAGGCTCAAGGCTGTGCCGGATCCATATTCAACTCGGTCCCTCAGGTCGATGCACCTCACCAGACACCTCGGTCGGCCCCTCTACAAAGCGGGGTGAATCCAACATTGGATCAGGCTCAAGGCTGTGCCGGATCCATATTCAACTCGGTCCCCCAGGTCGATGTACCTCACCAGACACCTCGGTCGGCCCCCTCTCCCTCTGGGAGAGGGCTGGGGTGAGGGTAGCGCTTTAAAGCCGATCGAACTTCCAGCCTTACGCCCGCCTCATAGCTAACAAGCCCCCCATTCCGGTCACGACATGGATCTTGTTATTGCCCGACCTGAAGGTCTCTACTGCCCCGCCGGGGATTTCTATATCGATCCGTGGCGGCCGGTCGAGCGTTCGGTGATTACCCATGCCCATGGCGATCACGCGCGCACCGGAAATCAGCACTACCTGTCGAGCAGCGCCAGCGCCGGGATTCTGCGCGCGCGTCTGGGTCAGGACATCCAGTTGCAAACCCTCGACTACGGCCAGCGCCTGACCCACCACGGCGTGACCCTGAGCTTTCACCCCGCCGGGCATGTCCTCGGTTCAGCGCAAGTGCGCCTGGAATACGGCGGCGAAGTCTGGGTCGCATCGGGCGATTACAAGGTCGAGCCGGATGGCACCTGCACCCCATTCGAACCGGTGCGCTGCCACACGTTTATCACCGAATCGACCTTCGGCCTGCCGATCTATCGCTGGCAGCCACAGGCGCAGATCTTCGCCGAGATCAATCAGTGGTGGGCGGCCAATATTGCCGCCGGCAAGGCCAGCGTGCTGTTCTGCTATTCCTTCGGCAAGGCACAGCGGATTCTCCACGGCATCGACGAAACCCTCGGGCCGATCCTCAGCCATGGCGCGGTCGAACCGCTGAACCGCGTCTACCGCGCTGCCGGCGTGTACCTGCCGCCGACGGTCTATGCGGGCGACGTAAAAAAAAGCGACCCGATCATGCGCCAGGCGCTGGTCATTGCTCCGCCGTCAGCAGGCGGCAGTACCTGGATGCGTCGTTTCGGCGAGTTCAGCGATGCCTTTGCCAGCGGCTGGATGCGCCTGCGCGGGACCCGGCGGCGGCGCGGCGTCGATCGCGGTTTCGTCCTTTCCGATCACGCCGACTGGCCCGGCCTGCTGTGGGCGATCAACCAGACCGGTGCGGAACGGGTGATGGTCACCCACGGCTCGATCGGCGTGCTCGTGCGCCATCTGCGCGAGCAGGGCCTCGATGCACAAGGCTTCACCACCGAATACGGCGATGACGAAGACGACAACATCGCCAGTGAACCCACCGTTGCCGAGACATCGCCATGAAAGCCTTCGCCGAGTTATATGCCGAACTCGACGCCACCACGTCGAGCAACGCCAAGCTGGCGGCGATGCAGGCTTACTTCGCGCAGGCCGCGCCGGAAGATGCCGCATGGGCGGTGTATTTCCTTTCCGGCGGGCGACCTCGGCAACTGGTGCCGGTGCGCATCCTCCGCGAGTTGGCGGTCGAAGTCTCAGGACTGGAGCCATGGCTGTTCGAAGAAAGCTACCAAGCCGTCGGCGATCTGGCCGAGACCATTTCTCTGGTACTACCGGAAAATTCCCACAGCTCCGAGGCCGGTCTTGCCGAATGGATCGAAGACAAGCTGTTGCCACTGCGCGGTGAAACCCCGGAATATCTGGCGCGGCAGCTGCCGATGTTGTGGGCGCAACTGGACCGGCCTAGCCTGATGCTGTGCATCAAGCTGATCACCGGCAGTTTCCGCGTTGGCGTGTCGAAGTTGCTGGTCACCCGCGCCCTCGCCTCAATGGCCGGGCTCGACAGCAAGCGCGTGGCACAGCGCCTGGTCGGTTATACCGATCTGTCGAACCGGCCCAACGCGGCGAGTTACCTGAAACTGATCGCCCCGGAGTCCGCCGACGAACATGCCCAGCGCGGCGGTCAGCCCTATCCGTTCTTTCTTGCCCACGCCTTGTCGCAACCGGTCGAGGAATTCGAAGCTCTGCTCGGCCCCGCCAGCGACTGGCAGGTGGAATGGAAGTGGGACGGTATCCGCGCGCAAGTGGTCAAGCGCGACGGCAAGCTGTGGGTGTGGTCGCGCGGCGAGGAACTGGTGACCGAGCGCTTCCCTGAATTCGATGTGCTGGTCCACGGCTTGCCCGACGGCACGGTGATCGACGGCGAAATCGTCGTGTGGAAGAGTACCCATCCGACTACTGAAGATGCCTTCGATCCGCAATCCGATGAGCCGTCGGCCGTGCAACCGTTCGCCCTGCTGCAACAACGCATCGGTCGCAAGACCCTCGACAAGAAGATTCTCGAAGAAGTGCCGGTGGTGGTGCTGGCCTACGACCTGTTGGAATGGCAGGGCGAAGACTGGCGTAACCAGCCGCAGGTCAAGCGCCGGGCGCAACTCGAAGAGGTGATCGCGCGCTGCAACAGCCCGGTACTGCTGCCCTCCCCGGTATTGAACGGCGAAGACTGGCTCGACCTCGGCCGCCAGCGCGAAGCGTCACGCAAACTCGGCGTCGAGGGCATGATGCTCAAGGCGCGCGATTCGTTGTATGGCGTCGGCCGGACCAAGGACATGGGCGTGTGGTGGAAGTGGAAGGTCGACCCGTTCAGCGTCGACGCGGTACTGATATATGCCCAGCGCGGACACGGCCGTCGCGCCAGTCTGTACAGCGATTACACCTTCGCCGTGTGGGACGGCCCGCCGGAATCCAGCCAGCGCTCACTGGTGCCGTTTGCCAAGGCGTATTCTGGGCTGACCGATGAAGAAATGCGCCAGGTCGACAGCATCGTGCGCAAAACCACGGTGGAAAAATTCGGCCCGGTGA